>JBDRLC010000048.1:0-31209 GCA_043813305.1 Candidatus Omnitrophota bacterium
CTATCGCTACGAAGATCTATGGCGCTAAAGATGTAGAATATTCAGGAGAAGCGGAAGAAAAAATTCAGCTCTTTACTAAGCAGGGCTGGGATAATCTGCCTATCTGTATGGCTAAGACGCATCTATCGCTATCTCATGATCCGGCTCTTAAAGGAAGGCCGCGCGATTTTACCTTACCGATCAGAGATATTCGTGCTTCAGTGGGAGCAGGATTTCTTTATCCTTTATGCGGCACGATGCGGACTATGCCCGGCCTACCCAGCCATCCGGCAGGCGAAAAGATTGATATTGATCAAGAAGGGAATATCTTAGGATTATTTTAAGCTCAGTATGTATCGAGACGCTATTCTTAAAAAATATTTAGATGATCTGGCAGCGAAGCTGCCTGCTCCCGGAGGAGGTTCGGCAGCTGCCTTAAATGCGGGATTGGGAGCATCTTTAATCAGCATGGTAGTTAATTTTACCCTGGGAAAAGCAAAATATGCCGAATATCAAGCGCAGTTAGAGGAAATATTGGAGAGATCAGAAAATTTAAGGAATGAGTTTTTGAATTTAGTTGATCTGGATGTTACGGCTTACAAAAGTAAGGATATAAAAGAAGCCCTGGATGTGCCTCTTAAGGTTTGCCGGCTTTGTTTCCAAGGAGCTGGGTTATGTCCTGCACTTGTCGAAAAAGGCAATCTTAATTTAATCAGCGATGTTGCGGTAGCCGCTATTTTATTTGAATCTGCTTTTACCTCTGCTTATTTTAACGTAGAGATAAATCTTATGACTTTGAAAGATGAAGCGTTAACAGAAAAGATAAGAACAGAGTTAAAAGAAATAGACAAAGAAATCAAAAAGATCAGATTAGAGACGGAGGAGCGGGTTGGCAAAATTATTAGAGGGTAAGCCTGTAGCCCAGGAGATTAAGGAAAAGATCAAAGCAGAGATCATTGCTTTGGGTATCAAGCCGGTTTTGGCCAGCGTGTTGGTAGGTAATAATGCCGGAGCAGAAGCTTATGTTAATTCTCAGAGAAAAACAGCCGAAGGTCTGGGAATCGAATATCAGTTCCATAAACTGGATGAAGATACTTCGCAGGATAAACTGATCGAGTTCATCAAGGGATTGAATCAGGATAAGTCAGTGAATGGGATGATTATTCAGATGCCGTTACCACCCCAGATAGATTATAAAAAGATCAGCCAATTTATCCTGCCGGATAAAGATCTAGAAGGGATGCATCCTGCTAATATGGGTAAGATTGTTTTCGGCACTTCGACTTTGCTCAGTGCCGATGGTGAGTATGATCGAACCATCGGCAAGGCGAAGTTAATCCCTTGCACTCCCGCAGCGGTAATGGAATTATTAAACTCAACAGGTATAGATCTTTACGGAAAAGAAGTCGTAATTGTCGGGCATAGCGAAATCGTAGGTAAACCTTTAGCGCTCTTATTATTAGAGAAGTTTGCCACGGTAACTGTTTGTCATATCGGAACCTCAAAAGCAAATAAGTTAGAGGAGCATGTAAAGAAAGCCGAGATTCTGATTGTTGCGGTAGGTAAGGCAGGATTAATAAAAGGTGATTTAGTCAAAGCAGGTGCTATAGTAATTGATGTCGGTATAAATAGAGTAGAAGGTAAAATTGTCGGCGATGTAGAATTTGAACCGGCCGAGAAAAAAGCCGCATACATTACGCCGGTGCCAGGCGGGGTAGGGCCTCTTACGGTTACGATGTTGATGCGCAACTTAGTTGAGGCAGCAAAATCCCAAAGATAAAAGGTAGGTGGGTTATGAAAAAGGAAGTATTTTTACTTTTTTTATTTTTTTGCCTCCTGTTTTATTTCTCAACATCAAAAAGTCACGCTGCTGGGGATGAAGGAGTTAATTTTAATAAAGAAGCGGCGTACAATATTTATTACGAAGTAAGTGATTACGAAGTCAACCAAGTGGAAAATATAAGGATTTTAGGTACGCAGGAGATCGGGCAGGTGATTTTTCTGAAGATAAAATATTCCGGAGTCACTGAAAGAGAGGGGTTTATCCGCCTTGATAGTATAAAGGCAATTCTTCCCACCACAGCAGAGAGGCCTGACAGGAGTTTTGACAACAGAAGGTCCTACTAGTTATTACAGGAGAGATGATGAACTTTAAAGAAAAAATTCAAGCAGGGAAATTTTTGCTCACTTCTGAAATCGGCCCGCCTAAAGGAAAAGAGACCAAAGAGTTATTGGAGGATGCGGAATTGATCCGCAGCAGAGTAGATGCGATAAATGTCACTGATTTACAGAGTTCGGTTATGCGCTTAGGGTCTTTAGCAGTCTGTTCTCTCTTAAAACAGAAGGGGTTTGAGCCGGTATTTCAGGTAACCTGCCGTGACCGGAATCGACTGGCTTTGCAGTCGGATATTCTCTCTGCAGCATCTTTGGGCATAGAAAATCTGTTGATTCTAACCGGTGACCATACGACATTAGGAGACCATCCTGAAGCAAAACCGGTATTTGATCTGGAGTCTGTGCAGTTACTGAAGGTGGTTGAGGGGCTGCAGAAGGGTGAGGATATGAAGGGGAATAAATTGCGGGGCGAACCCCCGAAATTCTGTGTTGGCGCAGTAGTCAATCCCGGAGCAGACCCGATAGAGCCGCAGATCATCAAGATGGAGCAGAAGATTGAAGCGGGAGCCGAGTTTTTTCAGACTCAGGCAGTTTATGATATAAAAGTTTTTGAGAATTTCTTAAGCAAGATAAAGCATCTTAAAACCACAATCTTAGGTGGAACAGTCTTATTAAAATCAGCTGGCATGGCTAAATATATGAATAAAAATGTAGCTGGGGTAAGTGTTCCCGATGATTTAATTAAGGAGATAGAAGGGGCTAAAGATAAAGTTGCGACTTCAATTGAAATTGCTGCCCGATTAATTAATGAATTAAAACCGATGTGCCAGGGCATACATCTAATGCCGATCGGCTGGGATAAGAAAGTGCCCTTGGTATTGGATGCGGCAGGATTATAAAAACAGGTTATAGGTTCTAGGTTTTAGGTTCTAGGAAAGATACAAAGGAGAATTGATATGGCGGATATGAAAGAAAAATCAGTAGATCTGGCGACGCAAGAAATGTTAAAGAAGGCCGAGAAGGAAAATATAAAAACCAGCTGGGATAGGCTGGAAGCTCAGCAGCCGCAGTGTGGGTTTGGGCAGTTGGGTGTCTGTTGTACTGTATGTAATATGGGGCCGTGCAGGATAGACCCATTTGGAGAAGGTGCGCAGACCGGGGTTTGCGGTGCAGGCGCAGATACGATCACCGCAAGAAACCTAGCCCGTAAGATCGCAGTAGGGGCTTCTGCGCATTCTGACCACGGAAGGGACGTGGCACATACTCTTTCTTTATTATCCGAAGGTCATGCCCATGATTATGAAGTCCTGGATTTAGAAAAATTTAAAGAAATCGCCCAGGAATTTAAGATTGATATTACTCAACCGAAGGATAAGATCTTAAAAGAACTTTCAAAAAAATTGCTGGGAGAGTTCGGTAGGCAGGAAGGCGAATTGACTTTTATTAAGCGCGCACCCAAGAAAAGGCAGGAAATCTGGAGAAAATTAGGGATTGTGCCCAGGGGAGTTGACCGGGAAGTAGTTGAGTTATTGCATACTACTACTATGGGCGTAGATATGGATTATAAGAATATTATTAAGACAGGTATGCGCTGTGCTCTTTCTGATGGCTGGGGTGGGTCGATGATCGCTACAGACGTGCAGGATGTTATATTGGGTGCTCCGGTACCGGTAAGAAGTAAGGTAAATTTAGGCGTATTAAAGGATAATTATGTCAATATAGTCGTACATGGCCATGAGCCGGTCTTATCGGAGATGGCAGTCAAGGCTGCTCAAGATCCAGAACTGATAAAGTTAGCTAAAAGTAAAGGCGCTGAGGGGATTAATCTAGCTGGTATCTGTTGCACTGCCAATGAAATATTGATGCGTCATGGTATAGCTGTAGCGGGAAATTTCCTGCAGCAGGAATTAGCGATTCTAACCGGGGCAGTTGAGTTGATGATGGTGGATGTGCAGTGTATTATGCCGGCGTTGAATGAGGTAGCAAATTGTTTCCATACAAAATTGGTGACTACATCTGCTAAGGCGCGTTTTCCCGGAGTAACTCATATTGAGTTTCGTACGGATAAGGCATATGAAATAGCCAAGCAGATCATAAAGTTAGGAGTAGAGAATTTCCAGAATCGCAATAAAGACAGGGTAGATATACCGAAACATGAGATGGATCTAGTTGCGGGTTTTACTAAAGAGATCGTATCTCAGATCTTAGGAGGAAAATACCGCGCAACCTATAAACCGTTAAATGAAGCGATTATCTCCGGAAGGCTAAGAGGAGTAGCGGGAGTAGTCGGTTGCTGTAATCCCAAACAGACCCATGATTATTTTCATATCGAACTGGTAAAAGAATTAATCAAGAATGATGTTTTAGTGCTTCAGACCGGTTGTTCTGCGATTGCCTGCGCAAAGAAAGGTTTTCTGATCCCGGAAGCGGCAAGGGAGTATGCCGGCAAAGGACTTCAGGAGATATGCGAGGCAGTGGGGATCCCTCCGGTGTTGCATCTTGGTTCTTGTGTTGATAATTCCCGTATCTTGACCGCTGCATCCCAGATCATTGCCGAGGGCGACTTGGGTGAGGATTTGTCAGATATACCTGCGGCAGGAGCAGCTCCGGAATGGATGTCAGAGAAGGCAATCACAATCGGTTTTTATTTTGTAGCTTCAGGGGTTTATACGATATTCGGCGCTGATCCTTTTGCCGTATTAGGAAGCCAGAACCTCACCCGCTACTTGACCAAAGAAATAGAGGATGACGTAGGAGCCAGGTTTGAGTTCTCTAATGATCCGCATAAGATGGCTGAGTTGATGATTCAGCATATAGATAAGAAGCGGCAGGCGTTGAAACTAAATCCGCTAATGTATAAATGAGCAGAAAAAAACTGTATTATAAGGTCGATAAATGTTTAGCCTGTAAGTCTTGCGAGGTTGCCTGTGCGTTAGCGCATTCTATTACAGGAGAATTATACAAGGCGCTTGCGGAAGATAAAATATCTCTTCCGAGAAAAAAGATTTATTCTTCTAAGGGGAAAAATTTTCCGGTTTCCTGTCGCCACTGCGAAGACCCTAAGTGCGTTGAGGCATGCATGGCAGCAGCGATAAGATTTAACCAAGAGAAAGGAATGGTTGTTTTTGATGATAGCCGCTGTGTTGGTTGCTGGATGTGCGTGATGGCTTGTCCGTATGGGGCGATTAGGCCTAATACTAAGATGAAGGTTCCGGTGAGGTGCGATAAATGTAAAGATAAAGATGAGCCCCAATGCGTAAAGGCTTGTCCGACAGCTGCGATTATATGGGAAGAAGAGAGTAAAATGGAGAAGAAATGAAAGAGTTTGTAGTTATTGGTAATTCAGCGGCAGGTATTTCCGGAGTTGAGGCAATCAGGACCAAGGATAGACAATCCAAAATCACGGTTATTTCTGATGAAGATTATAATTCTTATTGTCGCTGTTTGATCTCTTATTATTTATCCGGCGAAGTAAAAGAAGACAAGATATTTTACCGTCCGGAAAGCTTTTACAAAAATAATAATATTAATCTTATACTTAACAAAAAAGTCGCACGTATCGATCCGAAAAAGAATCGCGTAATCCTTGAGGATAAGAGTAATCTTGGCTATGACTCTTTGTTAATTGCAACAGGATCCAGCCCTAAATTTCCCGAAATCAACGGTATAAAGAAAAAGGGGGTTTTTGGTTTTCGTACTATTAAAGATGCAAAAGAGATTGCATGGTTAGTACCGGTGACTAAAACCGCCTGTGTTTTAGGCGGAGGGTTGATCGGGCTTAAGGCGGCTTACGGATTAAAGAAAAGAGGCGTAGATGTAAAGGTAATTATCGGATCTAAACAGGTTCTTTCGCAGATGTTAGATTTTGAATCCGCTCAATTTGTGAAAAAAAGGTTGGAAGAGAACGGGATTGAATTGATCCTCGGAGAGAATGTCCAAGAAATTATAGGCAATGGAGATATAAAGGCAGTAAAATTAGATTCCGGTAAGGCAATCGGCTGTTCCCTGGTGATTGTCGGTAAGGGGGTATCGCCCAACATCGGCTTGATCAAAGATACGCAGATTAAGGTTAATCAAGGAATCGTTACCAAAGAGTTTTTAGATACAAATATACCTAATATTTATGCTGCCGGAGATGTATCTGAGAGCTTTGATATCACACTGGGCAGACATGCGGTGAATGCGCTCTGGCCGGTTGCAGTCGAGCAGGGGAAAACAGCAGGTTTGAATATGGCCGGTGAGAAGATGAAATATCAAGGATCTTTAGGTATGAATTCAATCGAGTTTTTCGGCCTCCCGGTAATCTCATTAGGAATATATAAAGCAGAAAAAGAGGATTCATCGATAGAGGAACTGAAGCTTAGCGAAGTAAGATTTAATAGCTATAAGAAGTTATTGTTAAAGAATAACGTAATCATCGGAACAATATTGGTAGGTAATATCAAAAATAGCGGCGTATTCTTAAGATTAATCAGGGAAAGAACCGATATCTCGACGATCAAAGAGAAATTGCTGCAAGAGGATTTCGGCTATCCTGATATTCTGAATTTAATAAAGGAGAAGGAGCAAACCTATGTCTAAGATAGTAGCAGAAGCAGCTATAAGAGGGGCTGATCAGATTTTTAAGCAGGCCTCAAGTTTCCTAGATAAAGCAATCAAGGAAAAGGGAGAGAGTCAGAAGGTTGAATTTCCGGAAACGGCTTTTTATTTCCCTCTGGCTAATGCTCTTTTGGGCGCAAAGGTTCAAACCTTGAAAGATGTGGGGCCGATTCTCAAGCACGCCAAGTCTTTATTGCCCCAATTGCCTTCGGATAAAATATGGCTTCCTTATTTAGGCGATGCTTTAAATGCCGGCATGTCTGCATTATTTTCAGAGGAGATAATCGTGGCCTTGCGCTATCTTTATCAAGAGGAACCTCAGAAAGATTGCAACGGATTCTTTACTGATACGATTATGCGCTCTCTTGGTATTCAGTTGGTGGATGGCAGGATGCCCGGATTTGCTGCAATCTTGGGAGCGGCTCCGGATAATAAAACCGCAGTGCAGATAGTCAGAGAATTACAACAAAGGAATATTTTAGCATTTGTCGGCTCATCGAGTAATGGCCGATCTATCATTGACCAGTTATTAGAAGAAAATGTCCAGATGGGTTGGGATAATTATATCGTCCCCTATGGCCGGGATACAATCTCAGGGATCTATGCTTTGAATTGGGCTATACGTTCAGCTTTGACTTTCGGCGGGCTTAAGGCAGGGGATGCGCAAAAATGTCTTTTATATACTAAGGAGCGCGTTTTTGCATTTGGTTTAGTTCTAGGGCCGCTGGATGATATTAAATATGCTACCGGCGCCGGCGCAATAAACATGGGTTTTCCGATCATCGCCGATAGCGATATCCCCGAGATCAAGCCGTCGGGTATTACTACGTATGAAGCACTGGTAAAAGAGTTAGACCATAAAAAGATCGTTGTGCGCTGTATTGAAGTAAGAGGGATAAAGGTAAAGGTTTCTAACATACCGATTCCTGTATCATATGCAGCGGCATTCGAAGGTGAGCGCGTAAGAAAAGAACAGTTGCACGCTGAATTCGGCGGTAAGGCAAGCAATGCCTTTGAGTATCTCACTGCTAAGGGTGCTGATGAAGTCGAAGACGCAAAGATCGAAATATTCGGTCCGGATGTTGATCAGTTGGCGACAGGGAAAAAATCTTTGCCTCTGGCGATTATCGTTGATGTCTACGGACGTAAGATGCAGAAAGATTTTGAACCGATACTTGAGCGTCAGATACATCGTTTCCTAAATTACGCTATGGGCCTGATGCATGTCGGCCAGCGTGATATGAATTGGATCAGGATCAGTAATGATGCTTACAACAAGGGATTTAGGCTTAAGCATATCGGTACGATATTGCACGCTATGCTCCATCAGGAATACAGCGCAATTTTAGATAAGGTGCAGGTTAAGTTTTATACAAGGCAGGAGGATGTGGATAAGCTTTTAGTCGGGGCAAAGAAGACATTTGATGAGCGCGACGAACGTATCAGCGGTATGAGTGATGAGAGTGTGGATACATTTTATTCATGTATGTTATGTCAATCATTCGCGCCTAATCACGTTTGCGTGATTACGCCTGAGCGGCTGGGTTTGTGCGGTGCCTATTCCTGGCTTGATGCCAAGGCATCTTTTGAGATTACTCCTTCCGGCCCGAATCAACCGATAACAAAAGGGCAGGTTGATGATGAACGATTGGGAATATGGAATAACGTGAATGAATTCGTAAATCAGAAATCGAATAAGACGATCGATAGAGTAAGCATGTATTCGCTGATGGATTCGCCGCAGTCTTCCTGCGGTTGTTTTGAATGTATTGTTGCAATCATCCCCGAAGCAAACGGGGTAATGGTTGTGCATCGGGATTATTCAGGGATGACCCCATGTGGGATGACCTTTACTACTTTGGCCGGTTCAGTAGGAGGAGGGGTGCAAACTCCCGGTTTCTTAGGGGTGGGGAAATTGTATGTATTGAGTAATAAATTCCTCTCTGCAGAAGGCGGCCTGAAGCGTGTGATTTGGATGCCTAAAGAGTTAAAAGAAATTCTTGGAGATAAATTAAAGAAGCGCTCTGAAGAAATAGGTATTCCTGATTTTACGGATAAGGTTGCAGATGAAACAGTAGCTACAAGTGCCGATGATTTATTAAAGCATCTTGAGAAGGTGAAGCATCCGGCATTGGAGATGGACCCTTTGATATAATGTTTTTTCTTGACGGCAGTATTTAATAAGGTATAATAAATTATGAGTGTGTATCCTCATATCTCTCTAAAGAGCATAAGATATCTATCTGCACTTCTAATTAGCGTAATAACTTGCGCTTCTTTTCTATTTGTTCAAGCCGAAGATTCTTTAGGTTCTACCGGATTGCATAGCGCAAAAGAGGAAGATTTGTCTGTTATGCAAGATCAGGCAAGGTCTTATCGTATCCAGGGGGTAGAATTTCAGAAGGTAGGTAATATAGATGCGGCGAAGAGTTTATATCAGAAAGCTATACAAATAGACCCGGCCTACGCTGCTGTTTATAATGATTTAGGCGTAATTTATGAAGCCGAAGGCGACATTGGGAGAGCAAAGAAACATTACCTGACGGCCTTGGTCCTGGACCGCTATTACTTAAGTGCCTATACGAATTTAGCCCTGCTATATGAAGGGGAGCGCGATTTTATGAAGGCGACTTCTTTCTGGAAGAAAAGAATTGAACTTGGTTTGTCCGGTGAACATTGGACGGAGAGAGCAAAGAAGCGCCTAAGGGATATAGATCTGGTTATGCCTAGAGGGTCATTTATAAGAAAAGAAACTGAAGAAGCAGAGATAGTTGATTTAACCAGAAAAGTGTTATCAGAAAAATATATTATCCGAGAGGATTACACGACTTTATCAGAGAAGTTCTTTCAGAAGGCGCATGAGAGTTACGAGAGGGAGGAATATGCCGCAGCCTTAAGGGCAGCGGTTGATGCCTATCTTCTCGACCCCGCTAATAAAGAGATTGAACAATTTATCCAGAAGGTCCGAACTAGAGCGTTATCAAGATAGAAGACCACACATTTGAACCTGCCATAGTTGAAATTCCAGATGATTAAGATTAAGTGTTAGATGAGTAATAAACGATTATATATAATCGATGCTACCGCTTTCTGTTACCGTGCCTATTACGCACTGAAAGGGTTGAGCACGTCTTTCGGGCAGCCAACAAATGCTATCTATGGTTTTATCACCATGCTGCATAAGATTATGCGGGAGAATAAGCCGGATTATTTAGCGGCATGTTTTGATGTTTCGCGGGATACCTTCAGGCAGCAAAAATTTTCCCAATATAAGATACAGAGACCTCCTATGCCTGAGGGTTTATCCAGCCAGATACCGATCATAAAGCAGATAGTCTCTGCTTACGGTATTAAGATTTTCCAAAAGGCAGGTTTTGAGGCGGATGATCTCATCGCCACGATTTCTAAGAAGGCCAAGAAAGAGGGGGCGTCTATAATCGTAATAAGTTCCGATAAGGATATATTGCAGCTGGTGGATGAGGATATAGTGGTATTTAGCCCTTATAAAGATACGGGCACGACTTATGATCAAAAAAAGGTAACCGAACGCTTCGGGGTCGAACCAAAAAAAATAACCGATATCATCGCTTTGATGGGTGACGGAGTAGATAATATTCCGGGTGTCGAGGGGATCGGGGAGAAGACCGCGGTGAAATTGATCAGTGATTTCGGATCGATCAAAGAGTTATTAGGCAATATCAGGAAGATCAAACAGGAGAAGACGAAGAAGCTGATTGCGGATAATATCGATCAGATCAAGTTAAGCCGGGATTTAGCAGTTTTGAGAGAAGATGTCGATATCGATTTTGACCTTGAAGAATTACGGACTGATCAGCCTGAAGTGGAGAAACTGTTTGGATTATTTAAGCATCTGGAATTTAAAAAATTATTAAAGGACCTGCCGCTGAGTATTCATCCGCCGAAAATTTTCCAATCGATAAAAATTACAGATAAGGAATTATCCTCTATAGTAGATAGAGGTGCTGAATTATTAATCCGGGGGGAGGCTCTGGATAGTTTGATTTTTTGCGTAAAAGGTAAAATTTTTAAAATAAGTCGTCCGGGGAAGATACTTAGGTCAATATTAGAGAATAGTAAGATCAAAAAAATCGGTCATGATCTAAAAAAACTGAAGGTCTCTTTAGCAAAGGATAATCTGGGGCTGAATGGTTTATATTTTGACATTATGATTGCCGCATATCTAATTAATCCTTCCAATCGGGGGTATGATTTGTCTGACCTTTCGTTCGACTATCTAGGGGAGCCGCTAAGCGATAAGATCGACGAAGAGGCAGCTTTGAACCTGATAGAAAGATTAAGACCCCGGCTAGAAAATGAGCTCGAGGAGAAATCTTTGCATAGTCTTTTCCGTGATCTTGAGATGCCTTTGGTTGAAGTTTTAGCAGAGATGGAGCTCAACGGTATAAATTTAGATTTAGCGAAGCTTAAAGGTATCGCAAAAAATTTGGAGAAGAAATTAATAAAGTTGATCGAGGAGATTTATGATTTAAGCGGGTGCCAGTTCAATATAAATTCACCTAAACAGCTAAGGGTAATCCTCTTTGAGAAGTTGAAACTTCCGGTTATAAAAAGAAGCAAGACCGGCCCTTCGACGGATGAAGAGGTATTACGTAACCTGGAGAAGTTGCATAGATTACCCGGGTTACTACTCGAATATCGCCAATTGATGAAATTAAAAACCACCTATATAGATACCCTTCCGGAATTAGTCGATACTGCAACCGGCAAGCTCCATACCTCATTTAATCAGGCGGGTACCGAGACCGGAAGGCTAAGCTCGAGTAATCCTAACCTTCAGAATATTCCGGTTAAGACCGAACTGGGAAGAAGTATCAGAGGCGCTATTATTGCCTCGGGGGATAAGGATTTTCTTCTCTCCTGCGATTATTCACAGATAGAATTGAGAATTCTGGCGCATTTATCAGGCGATAAGACTTTGATCGAGGCCTTTAGGAATGATAGAGATATACATAGAGCTACTGCCAAGCTTATCTATGGTTGTGAAGAATCTGAGGTGAGTGATGATATGCGTGAGGTAGCCAAGAGAGTGAATTTCGGAATAATCTACGGACTCACCTCTTATGGGCTTAGTCGCGATTTGAGAATCGGTATAGAAGAAGCGCAGACCTTCATCGATACCTATTTTGCAAGATATCCTAAGGTAAAAGACTATATTAGGGAGCAGGTAAGTAAAGCCCAAAAAGACGGATTTGTTAGCACTATGTTGGGAAGGAGAAGATATATCCCTGAGATTAATGATAAAAATCAGACTATCCGCGAGTTTGCCAAACGTAAGGCGATCAATACTCCGGTGCAAGGCTCTGCCTCTGATTTAATAAAATCGGCGATGATTCAGATTCATCAGCAGATTAAGAGCAGGGATTTACGGGCGGCAATGGTCCTTCAGGTTCACGATGAACTGGTATTTGACTTGCCGGTCAAAGAATTAAAAGAGGTCAAGGATTTAGTAAAAGACAGGATGGAGAACGTGTTTAAACTTGCAGTACCGATTAAAGTAGATATGAAGAAGGGAAAAAACTGGTTGGATCTTGAGAGAATTGAATAGAGCTAAGTTGATTTTAGGGATCAGTGGAAGTTTCGGAAGTGGAAAAAGTACAGTAGCCGGATTATTTGCATCCTCTGGAGCAAAGATTATAGACGCGGATAAGATAGCTCACTCGGTTATCAAGCGGGGAAGTAGGGCTTATAAGAGAATTTGTCTTGTCTTTGGCAATGGAATCCTCAGGAAGAATAAGGAAATTGACCGCAGAAGATTAGCTGAAGTTGCCTTCAGGAATAAAAAATCGATAAAAGAACTAAATTCCATAGTCCATCCGGAAGTAATAAGGATTATCAAGCGTAAGATTAAAGCAATAAATTCAGGTATCGTTGTTTTAGACGCGCCTCTGTTAATCGAGGCTGGCCTGAAGAAGCTCGTAGATAGGTTAATCGTTGTGAAGATAACTAAAGGTGTACAAATCAGAAGGATCCAGAGTAAAACTCACCTGAGTAAGGATAAGATCTTAAAAAGGATAAAATATCAAATCTCATTAAGCAAAAAGGTGGGTTTAGCGGATTTTATTATAGATAATAGCGGCAGTCTGGTGAAGACTAAAAAACAGGTTGAAAATTTAATAAGGAGGTTGTTGTGGAAAAAGTAGAAAAAGTGGAAAAAACAGAGAAACAAGAGACAAAAGTGGAGAAGTTGGATATTAGGGATCTCAAGGATATGAAGATTACAGAACTGAGTAAAAAAGCCCGCCAACTGAATGTGAATGGTGTCAGCGGCGTGAAAAAACAGGACCTGATATTTAAAATTCTGCAGGCTCAGGCAGAGAGAGAGGGTTTGATGTTTGGTGAGGGGGTACTGGAGATTCTTCCCGAAGGATTCGGATTTTTGCGTAGCCCGAACTATAATTATCTGCCCTGTCCGGATGATATCTATATTTCTCCATCTCAGATCAGGAAGTTCGATCTCAAGACCGGAGATACGGTCAGCGGCCAGATCAGGCCTCCTAAGGAGGGAGAGAAGTATTTTGCGCTCTTAAAGGTGGAAGCGGTAAACTTTGAGAATCCCGAGGAAGCAAAGGATAAGATATTCTTTGATAATCTTACTCCGGTTTATCCGCGCCAGCCGTTTAATCTGGAGACCAAACCGGAAGAGATATCGATGAGGGTAATGAGTTTGCTTGCTCCTTTAGGTAAGGGGCAGCGCGGTATGATTGTAGCCCAGCCTTACAGCGGGAAAACAGTATTATTGCAGAAAATCGCTAATGCCATCACCAGCAATAATCCTGATGTAGTGTTGATTGTTCTCTTGATAGATGAACGGCCGGAAGAAGTGACTGACATGCAGAGAAACGTTAAAGGAGAAGTGATATCTTCTACATTCGATGAGCCTCCGGAAAGACATATCCAGGTTGCGGAGGTAGTCTTAGAGAAAGCAAAAAGACTTGTAGAGCACAAGAAGGATGTAGTGGTGCTTTTGGATAGCATTACACGTTTGGCGAGGGCGTATAATTCTGTTGTGCCCCATAGCGGTAAAGTATTATCCGGCGGCATAGATTCTAATGCGCTCCAGAAGCCAAAAAGATTCTTTGGCGCTGCTAGGGCAATCGAAGAGGGCGGGAGCCTGACGATAATCGCTACAGCTTTAGTCGATACAGGCAGCCGTATGGATGAAGTGATCTTTGAGGAATTCAAAGGCACCGGTAATATGGAATTGCAGCTTGATAGGAATCTCTTCCAGCGCAGGATTTATCCGGCTATCGATATAAAACGCTCCAATACCCGGCATGAAGAATTGCTGGTAAAAGAAGATGTCTTGCCGAAGATCTGGATCTTGAGAAAGGTATTGAATGAGTTGAGCAATGTCGAAGCGATGGAGCTTTTAATTGAAAAGCTGTCCAAGACAAAGAATAATGAGGAGTTTCTGAACTCAATGAATCAATAAGTGAGGACATGGCTTATGGAGTATGAACGAACATAAGTCATCCGTCCGAACTTATCCCGAGTTACCATAGACGATTATTGGTAACGAGGGATCCCTCGTGACCGATAGTAATTGATAGTCACTCGGGATTAATTTGCTGACCCGTTATATCGGGCAAATTAAGGAGGAAAGCAGATGAAAGAGAAAATTCACCCCAAATATCAAGAGTGTGTAGTGGTATGTGCCTGCGGCAATACCATACACACCCGTTCCACCAAACCGAATATCAGGGTTGAGATATGTTCAAAGTGCCATCCTTTTTTCACCGGCAAGCAGAAATTCATTGATTCCGCAGGCCGTGTGGATAAGTTCATGAAGAAATACGGTAAGAAGAAATAAGAATGTCTGAGCAGTTAGAGAAACTAGAGAAACGGTACCAAGAATTGGAACAGCTCTTAGCAACTAGTGAAGTTGTTTCCAACAGAGAACAGTGCAGTAAATATGCTAAGGAGCTATCGAGTATTAAGACTCCCGTATTGCTGTACCGGGAATATAAGAAGATATCCGAGGAACTGGCGGAATTAGAGGTTGTTTTATCCGAGAAGCACGATAAGGATTTTCTTGAGTTAGCAGATAAAGAGTCGAAAGAGTTATTTGAGAGAAAAACTAAATTAAAAGAGAGCCTGAAGCATGCTCTCAAAGGTGAGGATAAGGATTTAGGTAGAGACGTGATTGTTGAGATACGTCCGGGCACAGGAGGCCTTGAGGCAGGGTTATTTGCTGCCGATCTTTACCGGATGTATGCGAAATATGCAGTAAAGAAGGGCTGGACTTTGGAGCAGATGTCAGCCAATGCCACTGAATTAGGCGGCTTTAAAGAAATAGTCTTTAGCGTCAGAGGCAGAGACGCCTATAAAAGGCTTAAGTTTGAAAGCGGAGTGCATCGGGTGCAGCGTGTTCCTACGACAGAAGCACAGGGCAGGATCCATACTTCAACCGCAACTGTGGCAGTATTAGTAGAGCCTGAGGAACAGGATTTAACTATTGAGCCAAAGGATCTTCGGATAGATACATACAGGTCTTCAGGGCCAGGCGGCCAACATATGCAGAAGACTGACTCTGCGGTAAGGATTACCCATATGCCAAGCGGCATCGTAGTAGCTTGTCAGGACGAACGCTCACAGGGGAAGAATAAGGCAAGGGCAATGAGGATCTTAGGCGCTAGACTTCTTGATAAGAAGAAAGAGGAGGAATCGAAGAAGCTTTCGCAAGCCAGAAAGTCACAGATAGGTTCGGGAGACCGCAGCGAAAAAATCCGCACTTACAATTTTCCTGACCGAAGGATCACAGATCATCGCATAAACTTTACCTTACACAGATTAGAGGCAGTCTTAGAGGGTGATCTGGATGAATTTTCTGATGCCTTGATAAGGGCTGCAGAGGAGAAACAGCAATGACCGAGGCGGAATTATTATTTACTCAAATACTGAATTGTGATAGAGTATTTTTATATTTAAATAAAAAAAATCTTTTAAATAAAAAGAATTCCGCGATTATCTCTTCTGTGATGAAAAGAAGGATATCCGGTGAGCCTATTCAATATATTTTGGGTAAAACTGAATTCATGGGTTTTGAATTCAAAGTGAATAAAGATGTGTTTATCCCTCGTCCTGAGACAGAGATACTTGTAGAGACAGCGATAAGATATGCTAATCGTTTATCGCTAACCGCTAACCAGATATTAGATTTAGGGACGGGTTCCGGCTGTATTGCTATATCGTTAGCAAAGTTATTGCCAGATAGTGATATTACGGCGACAGACATATCGCAAGCGGTCCTAGGTGTCGCAAGAGAGAATGCTAAGCTGCTTGAAGTATCAGGGAAAATAACATTCTTAAAGAGCGATTTATTTGAATCGATAGGCAATAGAAAATATGCGCTATGCGTAACCAATCCTCCATATATTGCTTCAACACAGATTAGTTCTCTTGAGCGGGAGATCGGATATGAACCGCTGATCGCATTGGACGCAGGCATAGATGGGTTAGATTTTTATAGGCGGCTGATTAGAGGCCTGCCGCAATACATCATCGATGGCGGCTTTTTGATTACTGAGATTGGCTTTGATCAAAAAAACGGCTTAAGGCAGCTGATTGAGGATTCAGGGGTTTTTGAGCTTATAGAGGTGGTTAAAGATTATTGCGATTTAGATAGAATAGTAGTAGCGCGTAAAATTTAAACTAAGATGGATAAACTGATTATTGAAGGCGGACAAAGATTAAAAGGCGAAGTGACAATTTCGGGAGCTAAGAATGCAGTATTGCCAATACTTGCTGCAACACTTCTTACGGATGATGCCTGTATTATTAAAGGCATCCCTAATCTACGCGATACAAATACGATGTTGAAGATCCTGCGCTCTTTAGGAAAGAACGTAGAGTTGGACAGGGGCATAGCTACTGTAACATCGGGGAAAAGATTAAGCTACATCGCCGGATATAGGCTGGTTTCTACTATGCGTGCTTCTTTTTGCGTCTTAGGTCCGCTATTGGGAAGGTTCAAAAAAGCAAAAGTTTCCTTGCCCGGGGGTTGTGTTATAGGTATCAGGCCGGTAGACCTGCATCTTAAGGGCATAAAATCGTTAGGATGCGATATTAATATTGAGTCAGGATATGTAGTAGCAGAGGCGAAAAAATTAAAGGGCAGCCATATATATTTAGGAGGAATATTCGGGTCATCTGTTTTGGCTACTGCGAATGTGATGATGGCAGCAGTCTATGCAAGCGGTAAGACGGTTATAGAATCTGCAGCTTGTGAGCCGGAACTCGTAGATTTAGCTCAGTTTATGATTAAAATGGGCGCATCGATAAAAGGCCACGGAACGCCGATCGTAGAAATAGAAGGAGTTAAACATCTGCACGGTGCAACGCATACTATAATTCCGGACCGGATCGAGGCAGGGACATTAATGGTCGCCGCTTTAATCACCCGAGGAGACATTACTTTGAAGAATGTTTTATTCCAGCATCTAGGTGCAGTGATAGATAAGCTGCAGGAAGCGGGTGCGAGTATCACTAAGATAGACGGGGCTGTACGTGTACGTTATAAGAAGAAGCTCAAAGCGGTAAATATTACCACTCTTCCTTATCCGGGCTTCCCTACAGATATGCAGGCGCAGATTATGGGATTAATGGCAGTTACGCCGGGCATCAGCATAATTACAGAAAAGATTTATCCTGATAGATTTATGCATGTAGCAGAACTTAACCGTATGGGCGCTCATATCCAAAGAGAGGGGCCGCATGCGATCGTGGCAGGGGTTAAACATTTATCCGGCGCTCCGGTGATGGCCTCAGACTTACGCGCCTCGGCATCTTTATTATTGGCAGGATTAGCTGCCCGGGGGATAACCGAGGTATCGAGGATCTATCATCTGGAGCGAGGCTACGAAAATATAGACTTAAATTTAGAGAAGTTAGGCGCAAGGATCCAAAGAGAAAAAGAATAAAAGCAGTAACTAGTAAATTAGTAATTCGTAACTAGTAATTTTGATAGAATTTTCCTGAATTATAAATCTTTTAGTATTTTAATTACGAGTTACTAGTTACGAGCTTACTAGTTACGAAAATAATCCGAAGGACAATTATGATACTAATGATCGATAATTACGATTCATTTACCTATAATCTAGTTCAATATCTTGGTGCCTTGAAACAGGATGTAAAAGTATTTAGAAATGATAAGATCAGCGTAAAAAAAGTTAAGAGCCTAAAACCTGAGAGAATCGTTATTTCTCCCGGACCGGGCAGGCCGGAAGATGCGGGGATTTCTTGTAAACTGGTTAAAGAATTAGCTGGTAAAGTTCCGATATTAGGAGTTTGCCTAGGGCATCAGGCAATAGCTTATGTTTTCGGAGGCAAGATTATCCAGGCAAGAAAGTTGATGCATGGGAAGACCTCGATGATTTATCATAACCGAAAGAATATTTTTAAGGGGATTCCCAGTCCTTTTGAGGCAACGCGATACCACTCTTTGATCGTTGAGAAGAAGAGTGTTCCCCGGGGACTGGAAGTTATCGCCTGGACAAAAGCAGGCGAGATCATGGGCTTGAAGCATAAAGATTATCCTCTCTGGGGAGTGCAATTTCACCCGGAATCTATTTTGACCAGAAAGGGAATGGATATTTTAAGGAATTTTTTAAAACAATGATTAGCGAAGCAACAGAGTTATTAACAAAAAGACAGAATCTGAATCGCGCCCAGATGCAATCGGTGATGGAAGAGATTATGGCCGGCAGAACTCAAACTGAGCAGATTATTTCTTTCTTGAGGGCGCTGGGAGATAAAGGAGAGACGGTAGAGGAATTAACTGCCGCAGTTTCGGTAATGCGGACTTACGCAGCCAGAATAGGCACAAAGCATAAAGTGGTTTTGGATACCTGTGGAACCGGAGGAGATAAGTCAGGGACCTTTAATATCTCGACGGTTGTGGCATTTATAGCCAGCGGTTGCCAGATTGCAGTTGCTAAACACGGAAATCGTTCTGTATCCAGCCGTTGCGGAAGTGCGGATATATTTGAAGCCTTGGGGATAAATATAAATATGAGTAAGGAGAGAGTCGAGGAATGCCTGGATAATATTGGGATTGCCTTTTTATTCGCTCCGAATCTGCATCCGGCAATGAAATATGCCATGCCGGCAAGGAAGCAGATCGGTAAACGTACGATGTTCAATATCCTCGGGCCATTAAGCAATCCAGCTGGCGCGACTAACCAGTTAATCGGAGTTTTTGATAAGTGCCTGACAGAACCGTTGAGCAGGGTTTTAGTGAATCTGGGGAGCCGACATGTATTGGTAGTCCACGGAGATGACGGCCTGGATGAGATTACCACAACCAGCAGCACCTCTATCAGTGAAGCCAATCAGGGAGAAATAAAGAGTTATAAGGTCGATCCGGAGGATTTCGGAATTGATAGAGCAAGGCCTAATGATTTACTGGGAGGGGATGCAACAGTAAATGCTAAGATTCTGCTGGATATTTTAAGCGGCAAGAAAGGCCCGAAGCGGGATATTAGCGTTTTAAACTCTGCGGCGGCAATATATGCAGCCGATCAAACGAAATCTATTAAAGAGGCGATCAAGTTAGCTAATAATTCTATCGATTCGAAAGCGGCCTTGAGGAAATTAGAGGCGCTGAAGAAGTTTTCCGTGAATAATTAGATGGCAAAGAAAGATATACTCAAAGAAATTATCGGCAAGAAGCAAGAAAAAATCATCTTAGCAAAGCAGCAGTTTCCCGAAGCTGATTTGATATCCAAGATACAGTACTTACCGCCTCCGCGCCCATTTTTGGAATCGATTAGAAAAGCACGTCAGATTTCACTGATCGCGGAGATTAAGAGGTCTTCGCCCTCGCAGGGGGTTATTCGAGAGAACTTTAACCTTGAGGAGATCGCTAAAGCCTATAATCAGGCAGAAGTACAGGCGGTATCTATCTTGACTGAAGAGGATTATTTCGGCGGTGACATCTCTTTTATTAATCAAGTCAAGAATTTAGTCAGTACCCCGATTTTACGAAAAGATTTCATCTTCGAGCCTTACCAGATTTATGAATCATATGCTTTTGGCGCAGACGCGGTACTCTTGATTGCTGACTTACTTTCTAAGGATAAATTAATCGAACTGATGCAGATAGCAGATACGCTTAGCATTGATTGCTTGATAGAGGTCCATACAGAGAAGGAATTAAAGAAGATTCTGACTCTTAAGAATGTCAACCTAATAGGAATAAATAACCGCGATCTACATACCCTGGAAGTGGATTCTCAAACCACAGAGAGATTATTTACTTTAATCCCTAAGGATAAAATAGTGGTTGTGGAAAGCGGGATCAAATCTTCTCAGGATGTATTATTTTTAAAAATATTGGGAGTGAGTGCGGTCTTAGTCGGCACTGCTTTCATGCAAGCCGAGAATATAAAGAGCAAAGTCCAAGAGTTAATGGGATGGTAAGAGTGAAGATCTGCGGGATTACTAATTCCCAGGATGCAGAAAATTCGATTCAGGCAGGCTCTAATGCCCTGGGTTTTGTTTTCTACAGGAATAGCCCGCGTTATATTACCCCCGACAAAGCGAGCGCAATAATTCAAGGCCTGCCGAAAAAGATTAAGAAGATCGGAGTCTTTGTAAATGCGAGAGAGGATTCGATCAGAAGAATTGCCAGGGTTTGCAGGCTTGATATGTTGCAGTTTCACGGCAATCAGTCAGCAGAGTTCTGCAGGAAGTTTAGAAATTATAAAGTAATCAAGGCCTTTAGAATCAAAGATAAAATAGAAACCGATAAGATATCAGAATATCTTACTTACGCCTACATGTTTGATGCATTTAGAAAGAATAAGTTTGGCGGTACGGGAAAAAAATTTAACTGGAATTTACTGAAAAGTATAGATAAAATAAAAAGAGTTATATTTCTATCCGGAGGGCTTACGGAGAGGAATGTAGCCCGGGCGATAAAAGCCGTACAGCCCGATTGGGTTGATGTTTCCAGTGCTGTTGAAATTAGACCAGGCAAAAAGGACCACCGGAAACTCAAGAAATTTATCAGAGCAGTGAAAGAATCAGCTCTTTAAAATATTAGATTGCATCTGAAGCGAAGCAGCCAGTTTCTCGCTTAAAGCAAAGGGCCTTTCACGGCTTTGCTTCCGCGCACTGTCTTTTTTCGCCGTGTGTCCCTTCGCTTCGCTATGGGATCCTTCTTAGAGGAATCCTGAGTCTATCGAAGGACTGCGGTTTACGGTTCACTCCCGGAGAGGTTTACAGTATAGATTTCCTCCGTTCGCCGTAATCCCCTGCCTGCCGCCTGCCTGACGGCAGTCAGGGCAGGTAGGCTTGCACACATTTGCCGAAAAAATCCTAATGTGCGCTCCAGCAAAACCGAAAAAGCCCCTTTAGCTAGGAGATTTTATCCTGAGTGAATGGGTGACGAGGCATATTCAGAGCGAACATGGAGAGAGCGAGGAATGTGCCTCGGCAGGCCCCATTCCCTTGGAGAAAATCGACTCAGGCGAGAAAAATTCCAAGACAGGACGACGGGACCAATTTTAAATAAGTTGTTTTTACTAAGCTAATTAGAGGAGAGATATGTTACCGGATAAAAGAGGGCATTTTGATGAATTTGGCGGAAGGTTTGTTCCGGAGACCCTGATCTTCGCCTTGGATGAACTGGATAGAGAATATAAGAAGGCAAGGCAGAATAAGAAATTTATCCAAGAGTTGGATTATTACCTTAAAGAATATGCCGGCAGGCCTACGCCTTTATATTTAGCAGCAAACCTAAGCAGATATTTAGGTCTGAATAAAATTTATTTAAAAAGAGAAGACCTGCTGCATACCGGGGCTCATAAGATAAATAACACTCTCGGACAGGTGCTCTTAGCGTTGAGGATGAAGAAGAAGCGGATTATCGCTGAAACCGGCGCAGGTCAGCATGGAGTTGCTACTGCTACGGTCGGGGCGATGTTTGGCCTTGAATGTGATATCTATATGGGAGAGGAAGATATAAAAAGGCAGAGTCTGAATGTCTTCAGAATGAAATTACTCGGTGCCCATGTGATCTCGGTTAAGAGCGGATCAAAAACTCTTAAAGATGCGATAAATGAAGCAATCAGGGATTGGGTCACTAATGTCAGAACTACCCACTATATCATCGGTTCTGTAGTAGGGCCGCATCCCTATCCGATGATGGTTAGAGATTTTCAATCAGTATTGGGCAGAGAAGCAAGAAGACAGATTCTAAAAAAGGAGAACAGATTACCCGATTATTTAGTCGCTTGTGTTGGCGGTGGAAGTAATGCCATGGGGTTATTTTACCCGTTCTTTAAAGATAAAACAGTTAAATTTATTGGCGTGGAGGCTTCAGGTAGAGGGCTGGCAAGCGGGAAGCATTCAGCTACCTTAGTGAGCGGAAGCCCCGGAGTACTACATGGTTCTAAATCCGATTTGCTACAGGATAGATTTGGCCAGGTAAACCCTGCCCACTCGGTTGCTCCCGGTTTAGATTATCCCGGCACAGGCCCGGAACATGCCTACTATAAAAAGATAGGCAGGGCCAGGTACGTAGCTGTAAATGATAAAGAGGCCCTTGATGGCTTTAAATTGCTCTCTGAGACAGAAGGAATAATCCCGGCTCTAGAGCCTGCGCATGCGATCATTTATCTTAGAAAAATGGCCAAAATTATAAAGAAGAGTTCGGTAATTATAGTCTGTCTTTCCGGCCGAGGAGATAAAGATTTGGGTATAGTTACGGAAAATTTAAAGATATGAACCCCGTTAGAAACAACGGGGTAAGAGAGGGGGTTTCTAACGGGGTGAACAGGATCGAAGCCAAATTTAAGAAATTAAAAAAAGAGAAGAAAAAAGCATTCATCGCTTTTATTACTGCAGGGTACCCTGATTTAAATACTACAAGGAAGTTACTTTTTGAGTTTGATAGAATCGGGGTGGATTTGGTAGAGTTAGGTGTTCCTTTTTCCGATCCTTTAGCAGACGGTCCCCTGATTCAGGAAGCTTCGCAGGCCGCTTTGAAGAAGAAGGTCAATCTGGGGGCTATTCTGAATTTAGTGAAAACAGTGCGCAAGCGGATAAATTTACCCCTCTGCTTGATGACTTACTATAATCCGATATTTGCCTTTGGCGAAAAAGCTTTTGTAAAGAAGGCGCTAGAGTCTGGAGTTGACGGCGTGATTATCCCTGATTTACCTCCTGAAGAGGGTAAGGGTTTTATAAAGTTAGCGCATAAGCTGGGGTTAGACGTAATCTGCTTTATCTCTCCCACTACTTCCTCAAGGCGCATAAAGTATATAGCGAATCTTGCAAGAGGGTTTATCTATTATGTTTCACTGACCGGAGTTACCGGACCGCGTCAGAATCTACCCGCGGAACTGATTACTAATCTGAAAAAGCTGAAAAAACACACCTCTAAACCTATTTGTGTAGGCTTTGGAGTATCATCACGCCCTCAGATAGAGCAGATTTACAGAGTAGCCGACGGAGTGATTGTGGGAAGCGCGATCATCAGGCAGATAAGAAGTTATATCGGCAAGCCGGACCTGGTTAAAAAAGTCAGCAATTTTACTCAGAAAATAAAAAGTGTATAAAAAGACCATACTTAATAATGGCTTAAGGGTTATTGCTCATCCTATGCCAAAGATGCAATCATTGGCTTTGGGTATCTGGTTAAAAGTAGGTGCTAGATACGAAAGGGCGGATCAGAGCGGAATTTCTCATTTTTTAGAACACCTCCTATTTAAAGGAACGAAAAAATATTCCTGCCGTAGGATCAAAGAGTCAATCGAGGGTGTCGGCGGCTCATTGAACGGTTTTACTTCGGAAGAGCTTACTTGCTATCTAGTGAAGATTCCCGCCAATTATTTAAACCTGGCTTTAAATATCTTATCAGATATGGTGATCGATCCTCTGTTATCTCCTTCAGAGATCCAAAGAGAAAAAACCGTGATTTTAGAGGAGATAAAGATGTATAGAGATTTACCGCAAAGCCATGTCTACGAACTTTTAGATGAACTTCTCTGGCCTGATCAGCCGCTCGGAGCACCGATAATCGGATCGGCTGAGATAGTCAGCAGGATCAGCAGAAAAGAATTGTCCCTCTTTAAGCAGAGATATTATACCCCTTGCAATATCGTAATCAGTGCAGCCGGGCTCCTGGATTACAATAAGTTACTCGGGGGCGTGAAACGGATCTTCTGCGATAGAAAGAATCAAGATCAAGTCGAGTTTCAAAAGGCCAGAGAAGGGCAAAATAAACCGCGATTAAAAATCTATAATAAGAAAACGGAACAGACCCATATGGCTTTGGGTTTTCATGGTTTCAGCAGAGATCATCACTCAAAGCATGCTCAAAACCTGCTGCATGTTATCCTGGGGGCAAATATGTCCAGCCGCCTTTTTAATCAGATTAGAGAGAAAGAAGGCCTTGCTTATGAGATCGGAACTTTAGTAAAACGTTATCAGGATACAGGCGCTTTTGTCGTCCATGCAGGCATGGATAACCGTAAGGTTTTGGATGCCCTCAGATTAGTGCTGAAGGAACTTAGAAAGATCAAGAAAACATTGGTCAGCACAGATGAGTTTCAGAGAGCCAAGGATTTTTATCTGGGGCAGACAAAATTAGCTTTAGAGGACACCTTGAATCATATGCTTTGGATCGGAGAGACCAGTGCAACCTTAGATAGGGCATACTCACTCTCTGATATAATAAAAGAGGTGAATAGAGTCACCAGGGAAGACTTAAGAAAGGTTGCGCAATATATATTCCAAGAGAGAAGATTAAACCTGGCATTGATCACTCCGCTTAGAATGAGTGAAGATAAGCTAAAGGAGCAGCTTGGCCTGATAAGCTAAGGCTATTATTATGGAAACCTTACTCTCCCTACCTGTAACATTATTATTCATTTTGATCTTAGCGCTGATCTCTTTTTTCTTCTCTGCTTCTGAGACCGCAGTTATTGGTTTAAGCAAGCTCCGCTTGAGAAATATGGTTGCGCAGGGTGTAAAGCGTGCAAAAAGTATACAGCGTTTAGTGATCAAGCTGGATAAGTTCATCGCGGCAATATTAATCGGCAACGACTTCGTCAATATCGCCATCTCTGCGATCGTCACAGGTATATTTGTGCAGATATTCGGTTATCGCTGGGGAGTGGTAATCTCGACATTTGCCGCTACCTTTTTTGTCCTGATCATATGCGAGATAACCCCTAAAATATTAGCTACCAAACATACGGAGAAGATAGCCTTGTTTACTTCTCCGGTAATGGAAATCTTTATTAAAATATTCTATCCTCTAATTTTAGCTTTTACTTTTAGCAGCCATCTGATTTTAAAATTATTACGCATAAAACCGCAGAAGAGATCTCCCTTGATTACCGAAGAAGAATTACGCCTGATGATAGAAATAGGCAAGGAGGAGGGGGTGTTGAGCGATGAAGAAAGAAAGATGTTGCACCGCATTTTTGAATTCGGGGATACAAAGGTAAAGGAAGTAATGGTCCTTAAAGGAAAGATCATCGCCGTCGATATAAACACCTCTTCGGATAAGCTGATGGATATTTTTATCGAAGAGGGGCATGCGCGGTTGCCGGTATATCAAGGATCGTTAGATAATATCGTAGGCATAATCTACGCCAGAGATCTGCTCTATATTTTAAGGGATAAGGGACTTTTTGTTCTCAATGACTTAATACATAATGTTTATTATGCGGATTCTTCCATGCGCGTCAATGAACTGCTGAGGAAATTTCAGGCGGATAAGATTCAAATCGCGATTGTCAGAGACGAACATAAAAAGGCTATCGGCATGGTTACCTTGGAAGACCTGATCGAAGAGATTGTCGGTGAGATAGAAGAGGACCATCAAAGATACCAGGCATAAGAATTATTTGACATAGATATTAAGGTCTGATATGATTATTGTCCTGATGACTACCGATGATTAAAAAGGAGGAATAAAATGGCAGAGACAGGTTATTGTGTAAAATGTAAGAGCAAGAAAGAGATGAAGAATGAACAGCAGGTTACAATGAAGAATCAGCGCTTGGCGATGAAGGGTAAATGCCCGGATTGCGGCACAGGCATGTATAAAATATTAGGAAAAAAATAGGCAGTCCCCTTTCTAGGAGGTAGGTAGTAATAGAGACGAAACAATTAGCGTTACGCATCGCATTACTTGCCAGGTCTAAAAAAGCTAGAAGTCCGATCGTATTGGATATGCGAAAGGTTTCTAGCTTTTGTGATTATTTCATTATCTTAAGCGGTTCGTCTTTGCGACAGGTAAACGCCTTAGCCGCAACTATAGATAAAGATCTCTCGGAATTAAAAATAAAGTCCCTCTCTTTGGTTATTCCCGGAGATGAGTCGGGATGGGTGGTTTTGGATTACACAACGGTTGTCGTGCATATTTTTTATGAACCGTTGAGAGAATTTTATGCATTAGAACGTTTATGGTCTGATGCCAAGAGGGTGAGGATCCCTCGAAAGATACCTAAAGCGCGTAATTGATATCTTCCCTCGGGTAGCTCCTTTCGAACTGACGAGATCGCCAATCGAATATACTAAATCAGGATGAAAAGGGATTTAGAGCAATCACTGGCAGTAATAATAGAAGAGTCCTTGAGCAGGCTGGGTTTTGAGAAAGGCTGCGTTAGGGATCTCTACTTAGATTTTCCCACCGATACCCGCTTCGGAGACCTCTCTACTAACATAGCCTTGAGAATCAGCAAAATAGTCAAAAGACCCCCTATTGCCATTGCTCAGGATTTAGTAAGCGGCATAAAAGAGAGTTTAAAAGACTCCAGCTTCAATGACTATATTAGGGAAATCAGGGCCGAAGGTGTAGGATTCATAAATTTCTATTTAAAGGATGAGTACTTTTATGAGCAGCTAAAATTCCTTCTATTAAAAGGTGCACAGTCGCAAAGTTCGACAGTGGGTAAAGGTGAAAGTGTATTGATTGAATTTGTCAGCGCAAATCCTACCGGACCTCTGTCTGTGGCTCATGCCAGGCAGGCGGTAGTAGGTGATTGTCTGGCGAGTATATTAGACTTTTTAGGTTTCAGGGTGAAGAGAGAATACTATCTGAATGATGAAGGAAATCAGATTGATATATTGGCAGAGTCTGTACGGTTGAGACTTAAAGAGCTTGACGGGGAGAATATCGAATTCCCCAAGAACTATTACCAGGGTCAGTATATTTATGAAATAGCCAAGAAGACCGCAGAATTAAGACTGGAGGTCAAAGATATAGCTGAGTTTGTTGTAAAGGAGATATTGGATACGATAAAGCAGGACTTAAAAGATTTCGGGGTGAAATTTGATTCTTGGTTTTCTCAGAAGAAGCTGGGTAAGAGCCCTGAGATTAGGCAGACCCTGGAACTTTTAAGAAAAAAGGGTTTCCTTTATGATAAAGATGGGGCGGTGTGGTTTAAATCCACTGATTTCCAAGATGATAAAGACCGGGTAGTGATAAAAAGCGACGGTTCATGCACCTATCTTGCTCCGGATATTGCCTATCACCTGGGAAAATATAAACGTAGGTTTACTTGGTTGATTAATCTCTGGGGCCCTGATCATCACGGTTATATCAATAGGTTAAAGGCCGCGGTTCAAGCTTTAGGCTATGCAGATTCTACTCTTTCGATTATTATCGTACAGTTAGCATCAATATTTAAAGACGGAAAACCCTTGGAGATGTCTACGCGCCGCGGCCAATATATTACCTTGCGTGAAGTCCTTGATGAAGTAGGCCCGGATGCCGCGAGATTCTTTTTCTTGATGCGTAAAACCTCAAGCCATCTGGATTTTGATCTCGATACGGCGAAAAAACAAACATCGGAGAATCCGGTTTACTATGTTCAGTATGCCCACGCCAGAATCTGCAGTATCCTGCGCCAGAGTCATATCAGAAACTTTAAGAAGAATGCAGAACTCTTCTTATTAAAGGAGAAAGAGGAGATAGCGCTGATAAAGAAGATATTACAGTTTTCCTATATTCTGGATATCTGCCACAAAACCCAGGATCCTTATATGGCCACCGTATACCTGCAGGAATTGGCAGAGACATTCCATAGGTTTTACGATCTACATAAAGTATTGGGCGAAAAGGATGGATTAACCAAGGCAAGGTTATCTTTGATCGAGGCAGCGAGGATCATTATTAACAAGGGGTTGAGCTTATTAGGAGTTTCGACCCCCGAGAAGATGTAAGTGAAGTCTAAACTTACGGAACATAAGTGAACGTAAGTTTATGACTGAACTTACCCCCCACACCAGTTGGGAATTTAAGCTTCGCTATTAACCAATTGGTGTGGGGGTTAAATTCGCACAGATAACTTACTCACACAAATGTGTTCCTGCCTGACGGCAGGTAGGCGTAAGTTATGTGCTCATTTAATGCAAAAACATAAAATACTAAACATCGCACATCCGGATATTGAGCTTAGGAAGAATTTTAATAAAGAGTTGGGTGTATCCGATATCCTTGCGCAAATATTAGTAAATCGGGGCATGAAGAGTATCGCTGAAGCCGAAAGATTCTTAAAGGTAAGTACGGAGCAGCTCCTTGATCCTTATTCATTTACAGATATGCGAAAGGCCATTAGGATCATCAAAACGGCAGGAGAGCAGAAAGATAAAGTGATGATCTTTGGCGATTACGATGCAGACGGTATAACTGCCCTGGCATTACTGAAGAGTACGCTTCAGAAGCAAGGAATAGATACAGAACATTATTTGCCGCATAGAGTCAAGGATGGGTATGGCCTGAATAAAGATATCGTAGAAATCGCTAGGAGCAAGAAGATTAAGACACTGATTACGGTTGACTGCGGAACAAATAATCACAGAGAGATAGAAGAGTTAAGGCGCAACAAAATCGAAGTGATTGTTACTGATCATCATGAGAGCAGCAATCATTCTCTGTCGCCGGCATCAAGCGTTCTCAATCCTAAGCTTAAAGACTCGAATTACAAATACAGAGACCTGGCAGGCGTAGGCGTAGCCTATAAGCTATCCCAGGCAATAAGCGGTTCCAGATTATTAGATGATTTGGATTTAGTTTCTTTAGGCACGATCGCTGATAGCGCTCCTCTGACAGGTGAAAACCGTATAATCGCCAAGGAGGGTTTGAGCAGGATGCCCCGGACTAAAAAAAGGGGGCTTGAGGCGCTGATTGAAAATGCCGGCATACAAAATAAAAAATTCACCTCTACATTTATCAGTTTTATACTTGGCCCGCGGATCAATGCCAGCGGCCGGATTGATTCAGCCGAAGATTCCCTGAAGCTATTGATGAGTAAGACACAAGAAGAGGCACAAGGTTACGCTAAGATTCTAGAGACACATAATCGTCAGCGTCAGAAGATAGAGAGTAAGATCTTGCAGGAGGCCGAAGACCTAATTAATAAAGAAGTTAACTTTAAAGATCATAAAGTGATCGTAGTCGCCAAGGAGGACTGGCATCAAGGCGTATTAGGGATAGTGGCTTCAAAACTGGCAGATAGATTTTTTCGGCCTGCTATCGTGATCTCAGTGAGCGAAGATTTATGCCGCGGTTCTGCGCGTTCGATCAAAAACTTTCATCTCTTTGATGCGCTCGTTGACTGTAAAGAATTCTTAAATACTTTCGGTGGCCACAGCCATGCAGCGGGCCTGGTGATTACTAGAGAGAATATAGATGATTTTAAAAAGAATATTAACCGGTTGGCGCACCAGAGGCTCACCCTGGAAGATCTATTGCCGAGTATAGATATAGATATGGAAGTTTCTCTTTCTGACCTGACTGAAGATATAGTTGCGCAATTGGAATTACTTGAGCCATTCGGCGCAGGCAATCCCGCTCCCTTATTTTATACAAAGAATCTGAAGTTAAAGTCCCTTCCGCAGACCTTAAGTAGGGAGACTTTAAAGTTTTGGGTTACAGACGGTATAGTTACTTATCAAGCGATAGGTTTTGGATTGAGTAGTTTTAAGGACAGCCTGATGCAGGCAGAATGTTTTGATCTGATATTTACTCCCAGGATTGACAGTTGGCGGGATGAATCATCCTTGCTTTTGGAAATCAAGGATATATTCTTTAAGTGAGGATATAACTTATGGAGTGCAATGCCCGCCAGCATGGCTGGCGAGGTCTCGCCAATTATTTTGGCTGAAACATAAGTTATCTGTTCGAACTTATCCCCCACCACTTTCTGTAACAGGCTTAGAGCTTAAGAAGTAAATTGTGAGGGGTAGTAATATCTTTGGTTTTATTTATAGAACATTTTCAAAAAGTGGTGGGGGATTAATTCGCAGACGCTTCCTGCCTGCTGGCAGGCGCTATAACTTACGTCGCTTCGCTGCGTAAGTTATCTGCTCATTAAGCCTTTTGAAAATTACCCTTCTTGATGCATTTCGTACAGACGTATGCCTTCTTAGGATGGCCTTTGATTAGTATGCGCATTTTTTGAAGGTTAGGTAGGAATTTCCGTTTGGTCCAGTCGCTGATTTTGCTACCGGTGCCACCTTTACTTTTGGCCATACCCTTTCGGGTGACCTTTTTTCCGGTCATCGCGCCTTTTTCGCACAAAGTACATTTCTTATACATAATTCAGCTCCTTATAGAAAGTAAAGTATACTTGAAAATACGCCATTGTCAAGGTAAAATAAAGGTGTATTGGAATTTTCCGACACAACAAATAAATCTTTTGGGTTTCTTTACTCAAAGGGTCTTTCACGGTTTCGCTTTCGCGCACTGTCTTTTTTCGCCGTGTGCTACGGTTTACGGCTCTCTCCCGGAGAGATTTACAGAATAGAGTTCCTCCGTTCGCCGTAATTCCCTGCCTTGCCGGCAGGCAGGCTTGCACACATTTGCCGAAAAAATCCTAATGTGCGCTCCAGCAAAACCGCAAAATCCCCTTTTGACGCATAAATTATCTGAGGAGATTTTATCTTACTCTCCATAACAAATGAAGCTGGCGGGTTTTAGAGCGAATGGAGATTTTAGCCAATGGAGCTTGAGCATTGAGTGAATCCCAAGGCCCCCGCCTTAGCGGGGGCAATTTTGGGATGGCGATGCTGTTTGAGCGATTTTTGCTAGAGAAAAAAGCGCGAGTTCAGAGCCACCGAAATACGAAAGATCATTGGCGTATAAAAATCGACCTGAGCGAGAAAAACCGACAGCTTCGTTTGTTATGAGTAATAATTACAGTGCGCGGAAGCGAAACCGTGAAAGACCATTTGTGGGCAATGAAGGTAAAAAAGTTTTGCGTTAGAAATACCTTAAGGGTGCGTCTATTATAGTAGAGAGATAAATAATATTTGTTTGACAGATGTAAGTTGCTGGAGTATAATTGTCTGTCTAATTCCAGCAAAAACCTAAAATCGGAGGTTAATATGGTAGTGGATAAGAAAATTAAGCATGAATCACAGGACCTTTCTGACCGTAAGAAGGCGTTAGAGCTTGCATTAATGCAGATAGAGAAGCAGTTTGGCAAAGGCTCGATTATGAAATTAGGG
>JBDRLC010000049.1:0-12930 GCA_043813305.1 Candidatus Omnitrophota bacterium
GCAATTTGGTAACTTAAATCCTTTTAGGCTGCGTAAAGCTATTGAGAAAAAACTTCAGGAAATCTTCAATATTCACTTCGGCCGTCGAAACTCTTATCCCGGCCCTCTTCGGTAACATTCTTTAATGAGTCAATAGTAGAATCTCATTAGCTACCTGTAAAAAACCCTCATAAATTATTGATTAACAATTGGTTATGAGGGTCTTTCTTTTCGCTTAAATCTCTGTCTCTTTTACGAGTTTACGATAATACTCTATGCACTTATGGCAGGCTTTATCATCCTCTTTCCACTCAGGATGGTCGCGGAGAATTAACTTAATCAAGTATTCCTCTGCCTTGACATGCGCAAGACTCAAATAATCATCGATTTCCCGTTCGCAGATCTGACACTTATGTTTCATATTTTTTAAGCCTTGAAGACCAGATCGTGTTGTCGCACCCGCGAATCTACCAGGAGGCCGATCTCCTGGCCCTTCTTTGCAGATTGTATAGGAACACGATCAATCTGCAGAGAGTCAATCTGTTGAATAAAATCTGTGGTGTGGCCCTTAATCTTAATTGCCTCTCCTACTGACAACGGTGCCTTTAGCTTTATCACTGCTGCTCTGACATGAGGAAAATAATGCGTGACTATGCCGATAGGTTTCTCTTGTGGTTTCTTACGGGGTGCTTTTGCTTTCTTCTTTACTACTTTCTTCTTAGCTGTCTTTTTCTTTGCGGGCTTCTTCTTTACAGCTTTCTTTTTAACTTTGCTCTTTTTTACAGCCATAGCCCTCACCTCCTTAATAAACAGCTCCTGCCTTTGATTATGGTTACTAAATGGTGATTTTATCCGCGATCTCAGAAACAAAAATGATGCGGTGATAATTGCCCATTAAGGCCTGCAGGATACTCCAGAGAGAAACCAAAGCAAAGATAACTGTCCCAATCCCTAAGAACAAGCCTAAGATCGGAATTATCGAGATAATAAAACCCGCGACCTCAAAGACAAAAAGCACCAGTCCCTGTTTTGCGTGGTATAGTGCGAATTTATTATTTTTCTTTAATATCAGGCTTACGATGCATAAAAAGCCGATATAGGAAATCGAGGCAAAAAACGTACCCTCTAAAACAACCTTATCTTTCTTTTGCTCAACCATGAACTACTCCTATTTTATTTTTTAATCGCTACGTCTATTAAAGAATCCATCCCGCCGTATGGGTTGGTCCCCTTTGAGGGATTATTCACATCCTCTAACCAGATCCCGTCAACTACGAAACGATACCTGTAGCTGCCGTCCTTGAGGTGTATCTTCTTAACCCAGGTGCCGTTGTTCAGGTCCATGCGGCTTAAATCATTCGCCTGCCAGTTATTGAACTCGCCGACTAAATACACTTCCTTTGCCCAGGGTGCTGATATGGAGAAAGCAACCTCTCTTAGCCTGGGCAGCTCATTATGCATAATCTCCTTCATCCTTCTTTCAAGGGCCAATGAAACAGTAGTCATCTTTTCGTTTGTGATTATCTCCCTGGCCAGGCTGAAATAGTCCTTTGAGCCGCGGCAGTATTTGTCGTGGTTGAATATATGCGTGCCTTGATTCTGCGCTTCTTTAAGTTTAACATTCACATGCACTATATTACTGAAGATCTTACTCTGAAAATTCGCTTTGATTTTATCTAGTATCTCAAAGGAATGCCTTAACCTGGAATCAAAGTTATTCACCAGGATACGATAATCTACCTCATGCCCGAGGCGATCCCTGACCAGCTCGATTATGCTGATTAACTGATCAAGTCCCTCAAGAGAGAATCTGCTCGCTTCAACCGGAATGATAATCTCACTGCTTGCGCGTATAGCATTGATCGTTAATATGCCAAGATTCGGCGGACAATCTATGAGGATATAGTCGTAGGTATTATCAAAATCACTTAAGTTCTTCCAGAGAAGCGACTCCCTTCCGATCTCATCGGCCAGCTCTTGCTCTAAGGTACTTAATACTATAGCAGAAGGAACAAGGTCAAAATTCTCCTCTAAATTCTGAACTATATCTCTTAGGCTAGCTTTTTGAGCGGTTATCTTTGAGAGAACGTTATAAATACTAAGATCAGCTTTAATATTCAGGCCTAAGGTTGCATGGGCCTGAGGGTCCAGGTCGATCAATAAAACCTTTCTATCATTTTTTGATAAAGCCGCGGCTAAATTGACCGCTGTAGTAGTTTTTCCGCAGCCACCCTTTTGATTAGTTACTGAAATTATCCGCATTGGCTTCCCCTCCTTTTTCTTCAATGAGCACTTTACCAAGCACTAATTTTATAAGTAAAATTTGTGCTGGGTAAGTTCGGACAGATAAGTTATATCACCTATTCTAATGTTCATATTATATTGCTCCCTGCCTGCCGCCTGCCTGACGGCAGTCAGGGCAGGCAGGCATAACTTATGTCCTCTCTTATTTAAGAAGTCTTACGTTATCTATATAGACAACGCCTTGTTTCTGACGGACGTTCCACTCTTCAATTGCAAATAACAGCTTGGACATCTCCGTCCAGTCGGTAATCTCTTTAAACTTTGAAAATTCTACCCTGTATTCCTTCCACCTGTGCGGGATATCCTTAAAATATACTTCTGATTTCTCGTTAAAGATATTGGTGAATTCCACCCTCAAAGAAATCGTATCTTCGTAATCCGCCTTCTTTACAGAAAAACCTAAGGCCGTATAAGGGCTTAGGTTTAAGTTGTTAAGGCCTAAGGTATAAATCTCTTTTCTCGCCGGATCAAAATGAAAATTTATCTTCGCCGAATCATGCAGCAGCACTAAAGAAATCTCTGATTTAAAAGGCGCACCTCTGGTGGCATTAAAATATAAAACCATCCCCAGGCCGGCTGCAAATACGAGGCTGACAAAAATAATCTTTTTAAATATTTTTGGCTGGGTATCTACCGGTTTGTTTTTTTTCGATGAAGCATCAAGATAAATCTTGGCTAGATGTTCGTAAATATCCTTCTTATCCATTGATATTTTTTATAACATAAAACCTCTTGTCTGTCAATACCTTATATAAAGAAAATTCAAATAAAAAAACCCCCGAAGGATTGCGCCCTCGGGGGTTTTATTAGATTCTAACCTAAGTTAGAAAGTTACCTTCATTGAACCGATTAGCTCTGTAGCTGTGTTATCTACCGCGTCACCGGAAGAACCGCCGCTATAGAACGCCTTACCAGGCATAAACATACCTGCTAACAAACCAAACTGAACATCTTCGGTATAATTGTAAACCAAAGTAAGGTCTAATTCCTGGCCAATAAATCTGTGGTTGTTCATTCTATAGACATGGCCGCCGGTTAATCCGTTAAGGATTACGGTATCTAAATTCTGATACCTCTTGTTAAACCAAAGGGCTGTATAATCAATGCCTACAAGAACATCCTCAGCAGGAGTCATTTTAAAAGATCCGCCTAAGATGTGAGCATTGGAGAATGCCATTAAACCATTAACAATGTGGCCTAATGTTTGATTCTCAGCCATTGGATCCCAACCATGGTAATATTCACCCTGAGGAGTCGTAGATACAGCTGCGGTTCTACGCTCACCGGAGAGGAACGCATATATACCAGTTAGTTGAGGATTGTATTTGGCATATTTTTCATTCTTCATTCTGTAGTCAACGATTGCTTCAGCAGCCCAAGCACGACGTTTCTGGACTTTTGTTGTTCCATCGTTAACGTTAGCAGCCGGCTCATATCTTCCAAGCTGAATAGCTGCTTCTACTTGTGCGGTCAGATTATCCGCTAGGTCGGTTTTAACCCGTCCACCAATTGTATCAACGCGATTGACTTTATTGCCAGTCAATGCTTTTTTGCCAACATGTTTAACTATATAGTATGCTTCACCCATAGTTGCATCTGAGAATGGATAGGATACATTACCGCCAAAAAGAGTGGTGTCATCATCCTGAGAAACTTCACCCTCAGCGACCTTGGTCCAGAAAAGATCCACTACCATTGGATCATAATCCAGGGTTGCTCTGATCGCATCAAATGCCTTACGCAAAGTCAGATCAGGAGCAGGATGGTAAAAGACATTAGCGGTGTTAGTCATAACTACACCAGCAGTTCCACCCCAACCAGTAGCTGCGCCATTGGTATCAGGATCACCAACAATCATCCCATTACCCAATTGAAGTTCCTGTCTACCTAAAGTCAATGTTAAAGGTGAATATAGGAACTCTTTTAATGTTGCGTAAGCTAGGTCAAGATAAACCTCATCATCATTATCTGCCAATTCATTGATATCTGTATTTCCCCATACGCCTTCATTTAACAGGCGAATGGTAGTACTTACATTATCAGTAAGATCGGCATCAACTCTTACGCGCACTTGCCTCAAAAAGTAACTTTGCTTATCTGAAGCCCAGTTATCAACGTCTTCTTCAGCTTCCGTATTATTGCAAAGTTTCCAATCTCCGCGCATGATTCCTCGTAAGAGAATATCGCCGCTTACTTTTACATTCTGGACTTCTGCAAATGCGATAGAAGTAATACCTACCGCAAGGATTGCTGCCAGAACTATGGTTAAGCGTTTACTCATTATTTCCTCCTTGAAGATTAAATTATAAAGTATATTAACTAGGTTTAAGTGTTTCCTAGATTTTTCCTATATATATGTATATCACTGGATTTTACCTGACTTCGGGCTTATTAGTTCCTCACTCTCCTTTCCGCCTGAATTAAAGTCATATCCAATGGTATATCCTATTTATCTTTTTTTATCATATAACCCTTTATATGTCAAGAGTTTTTTTCCAGAACTTGGCTATTTAACCGGCTTAACCGGGTTCTTTACCCTTTCCCTTATTGGCTCACTGAGAATCTCTTTTAAGCTTCTTACTCCTCTTTGGGACTTGGGCCCGATAGAGATAGTAACCAAGAGATAATTCCATTTCATCAGGTTAAATTTAGGCAGTATACTGATAATGCAAATCTCGTCATCGCGCTCAAAATTAAGCAGCCGCTCGCCATATTCCACTACGTTCAAAAGCTTCCAGCCATAGGTAGGCATCTGGGTCTTATAGAATTCGACCAGCCTGTCTGTATCTGACTTTCCGGAATATTTCAACACACCCACGCGAGTACCGGCGCTCTCAAAAGCATAGGAATCATTCAGTAGGAGTTCAAAACCCATTGGCACAGGTACATCACCGAACCTCAGGATTGCCTGAGGCTCTAAGACCGTATTCATTCCCGTGCTCTTTGGCGCAGAAGTACAGCCGCTTAAGACAAAAATACCGATTGACAGGAAAATCACCAAATGTCTCATTTTCCCTCCTTTTTTACTAAGAATCTCTTCACCTCTTCATGGATCATATTTATCTGCTCATCTCCCAGGCCGGCTCCTTTAGCAACATCCTCTAAATCCTCTGGCTTTATAATATCCTCGGGAGAATGACTATCGTTGTTCAAGATTAATTTTGCCTGGATTTTTAAAGCTTTCTCAACGACATGCGGATTGGTGTCACAATGGCCTGCGCGGGAAGTTATCTCTAGGAATATTCCCTTCTCCTTTGCCAGCTTTACATCCGCATCACTAATCAGGCCCGGATGTGCCAAAATATCAATATCAGCTTCCAAAGCGGCGCGGTTACTCCCCTGAATTACTGGCTCAACGATTGTCTCGCCGTGCGCCACGATAATTTTTATACCGGATTTCCTTGCTAATTGCGCCAAAGGCTTAAATTGCTCAAGTGGCAAATGTGTCAATTCCACTCCCGGCAATACGTTTATCCCAAGCTTCTTTGGCCATTGATTAGTAAATTCCAAAATTGAGCTTATTGAGCTTTTGATATTGCTATAATCCACGTGGTCGGTGATCGCGATGGTTTTGTAACCGGCGGCAAGATACCTTACGCAAAGCTCAGAGGGAAGTAATAAACCGTCACTTAATAATGAGTGGCAATGTAGGTTTATATCGTACATCTAAATTTTGGTGCGCCTGGCAGGAATCGAACCTGCCGCACGCGGTTTAGGAAACCGCTGCTCTATCCTTATGAGCTACAGGCGCATCTCTTAACAACTCTTTTAGCAATTCCTTACCATAACCTGATTTCAATTTTTTTTCACGCTCTCTAGCAATCTTGAGAGAACTTGCCTCTTCAATATAAAACATTTCCCAGGGCCTGTAATATTTCGTTGATTTTGTTCTTCCTGAATTATGCTCTCTTAACCTTGATTCTAAATCTTGAGTTAAACCTACGTAGATTCTATTATGGAGATTTGATTTTATTGCATATATGTAATACATATTTAGGAAACCGCTGCTCCCTGCCTGCCGGCAGGTCTACCTGTCGGTAGACAGGCAGGTATCCTAATGAGCTACAGGCGCAATCTTTATTTAATACTTAATCAACGCTTCTACGGGATAATCTTTTAGTTTATCTCTGCCCTTAAGATCGGTGAGCTCGATAAGAAAAATAATACCGGCAACTTCGCCCTTTAACTGTTTTACCAGATCCGTCACTGCCTTTACAGTGCCACCCGTAGCCAGGAGATCGTCGACAATTAAGACCTTCTCGCCCTCAACTATGGCATCGTGATGAATTTCAAGTGTATCCGTACCGTATTCCAGGTCGTAAGTCACGGAATTCGTCTTGCTAGGCAACTTCCCTTTTTTACGCACAGGGATAAATCCTGCGCCTATAGCGTGGGCAATTACCCCCCCGAGTATAAAACCCCGCGCCTCAACAGCCACCACCTTATCTATATTTTTGTCTTTAAATCTTTTGGCCATCTCTTCTGTTGCCTGCTTAAATGCGTTTTTATCTTTTAAGAGGGTAGTAATATCTTTAAATAAAATCCCTTCCTTGGGAAAATCCGGAATATTCCTAATCGTATCAGCTAGATTCATCTTCGTTTACCTTTCCTCTCCCTTAGTTCCTGCTCCTGCTTTTTAACAAATTTTCTTAGCCTCTTTAACGCTGCTTCTTCTATCTGACGCACCCTCTCCCGCGAAACTCCCATTTTTTTAGAAAGCTCTGCGAGCGTATGAGGCTTACTCTCTGCCAGTCCGAAACGCAGATCTAGAACCTGCCTCTCCCTATCCGACATCAACTCCAGAAGATTATCCAACCTCTCCTTATCGAGAAGTTTCTCTATGCCAGCGTCCGGAGAAACCGCGCTTCTATCTTCGAGTAAATCCGAAACTTGGCTATCCTCTTCATCTCCGACCGGAGCTTCTAAGGAAGAAGTGGTAGAGGACATCCAGAAGACTATCTCTTCCATCTTGTCTCTGGTCAGCTTTAACTTCTTAGCGATCTCTTCATTAGAGGGGATGCGTTTTAACTTCTGAGATAACTGTTCTTTTTTCTTTCGGCATTTGGCAATTAAATCATTCATATATACCGGCACCCGGATCATCTTTCCCTGGTCTGATATCGAACGGGTTATCCCCTGTTTTATCCACCAGGCAGCATAGGTCGAAAAACGGTATCCTTTTCTGGGGTTGAATTTATCCACTGCCTTCATCAGGCCGAGGTTCCCCTCTTCGATTAAATCGAGAAGTGGTATCCCCAGGTACATATACCTTTTGGCAATATTAATCACCAGGCGCAGATTAGAACGGATCATTTTCTTGCGCGCTGCTTCACTGCCCCTTCTGACCCTATTGCCTAATTGCACCTCCTCTTTAGCAGTTAATAAAGGGATGTGCCGTATGTCGTTAAAATAAGCTTTTAATGCTTCCATTTTATTTTTTTAAAGCTGCCTGAGCTGCAGCTAACTTGGCAATCGGAACCCGAAACGGAGAACAGCTTACATAATCCATTCCTACTCTATAGCAGAATTCTACGGATCTTGGCTCTCCGCCGTGCTCACCGCAGATGCCGACTTCAAGGTTCTTTCGGCCCTTTCTTCCGCGCTGAATCCCGATCTTGATTAATTCTCCTATACCTTCCTGGTCAATACTCTGGAAGGGGTCTTCCGAAAGGATTCCTTTTTCTATATAATCAGGCAGAAATCCTTGGATGTCATCGCGGGAAAAACCAAATCCCATTTGTGTCATATCGTTTGTTCCGAACGAGAAAAATTCAGCTGTATTTGCTAACTTATCAGCTACGAATGATGCGCGTGGAATCTCAATCATCGTTCCAAACATGTGTTTGATCTTTTTAAGATTATGTTTTTGCAAAACTTCCTTGTAAACTTGCTTGGCAATTGCAAATTGATCCTCCAGCTCATTAGGGCTGCAGACTACAGGAACCATTATTTCCGGATAAGGATTCTTTTTCGCCTTAATCAGCTCGGCGGCTGCTTCAAAGATAGCCCGAACCTGCATCGCTGTAATTTCAGGGTAAGTTACTCCCAATCTTACGCCACGGTGCCCCATCATCGGATTAGACTCATGCAGCGCTTCTGCCCTTTTAGCTAATTCCTGGGAAGATATATTTAATTCACGGGCGAGCTCTTCCAATTTGCTCTTTTCACGCGGGACAAATTCATGAAGCGGCGGATCAAGCAAGCGCACAACAACCGGAAATCCATCCATAGCTTCCAGTGTTCCCTTAATGTCCTTCTTCACAAAAGGAAAGAGCTCATCCAGCGCTTTCTGTCTTTCAGCTTTCTCTTTAGAAAGAATCATCTTGCGCAGGATAAATAAAGGCTGGTCAGAACCTTTTCCGTAAAACATATGCTCTGTCCTGAATAACCCTATCCCTTCTGCGCCGAACTGCCGCGCTCTTTTGGCATCATCCGGGGTGTCAGCGTTTGTACGTACACCCATTTTTTTCAAAGCATCACAAACCTTAAGAAAATCCCCTAAGATTTTATTTTCTTCAGCAGCGTCCATCATCGGCAGCTCGCCTTGATAAACATTGCCCTTGGTACCGTTGAGCGTGACCCAGTCACCTTCTTTTAAGACTTTGCCGTTTACTTGCAATTCTTTCTTTTCGTAATCAACATGTATTGCTCCGCAGCCAACTACGCAGCACTTTCCCCAGCCTCTAGCTACCAGCGCCGCATGACTTGTCATTCCGCCCCTGGCAGTAAGTATTGCCTGGGCTGCACGCATTCCTTCTACGTCTTCCGGATTAGTCTCCTCGCGCACAAGAACTACCTTCTTGCCGGACTTAGCCCATCCAACAGCATCATGAGCAAAAAATACTATCTGCCCCTTTGCTCCGCCGGGACCTGCAGGCAGGCCTTTGGCCAAAGGCTGTTTAGCACTCTCTACCTTAGGGTCAATTATCGGATGCAACAGCTCATCTAATTGAGCAGGGGTGACACGCATCACTGCCATCTCTTTGGTGATCAATTTCTCTTTTAACATATCCATTGCCATGCGCATTGCCGCCGGGCCGTTGCGTTTTCCTACCCGGCACTGTAACATAAACAACCGGCCTTTCTCAATTGTAAACTCAATATCCTGCATATCGCGATAATGCTTCTCCAGACGCTGCTGAATATCAAATAACTCTTTATAGATCTTCGGCATCCTCCGCTCTAAAGTCACTAAATCTTTATTGTGTTCTGATGTAGAGTATCCGTTGATCGGGGCAGGAGTACGGGTTCCCGCAACCACATCTTCCCCCTGGGCATTGACTAAATATTCTCCGTAAAAATTGTTCTCTCCGTTACCGGGGTTACGCGTAAAGGCAACACCGGTGGCTGAATCATCCCCCATATTGCCGAAGACCATTGTCTGCACATTAACCGCAGTCCCCCACTCAGCAGGTATCTTCTCGATGCGGCGGTAACTGATTGCGCGTTTCCCGTTCCAGGAACTGAATACCGCGCCTATCCCTCCCCAAACCTGCTGATTATGGTCATCGGGAAAATCCTTCTTTAAAACTTGCTTTATCTTGGCTTTATATTTAGAGCAGAGTTCCCTAAGATCTTCAACCGTCAGATCCGTATCAGAAGAGTATCCTTTATTTTTCTTCATCTGATTCATGATCTGCTCCAACTGCTTACGGATACCTTCTTCGCCTTTCGGCTCGATGCCCTCGGCCTTCTCCATCACTACGTCAGAATACATTGTGATTAACCTGCGGTAAGCATCATAAACAAATCTGGCGTTACCGCTCTGCTTTATTAATCCGGGTATTGTCTTCTCAGTTAATCCGACATTCAACACCGTCTCCATCATTCCCGGCATAGACTTTCTTGCACCGGAGCGAACGGAGACTAGAAGCGGATTATTCGCATCACCGAATTTCTTCCCCATCAGCTTCTCAACCTTATTCAACGCCTTCTGCACTTCCTCTTTTAATCCCTTGGGATATTTTCTCTTATTTTTATAAAAATACGTACAAACCTCGGTGGTAATCGTAAAACCCGGAGGCACGGGAAGTTTTAAATTCTTATCTCCTGCCATCTCCGCCAAATTGGCGCCCTTGCCGCCGAGGAGATTTTTTAAAGCTCCGTTACCGTCTGCCTTGCCTCCTCCAAAGAAATAAACCCCGTTAGAAATCCTTTTACCCGTAGAAACTTTCTTATTTCTAACGGGGTAAACCTTTCGCTTAGCCATTACTAAATACCCCCTTTTTTTTAGCGATCAGCTGTCAGCTTTCAGTTTTCAGCTAAATACTATTTTAACTTGTTCTCTAAATATTCTTTCAGCTTATCAATGCCGATACGTTCCTGCTGCATTGTGTCTCTCTGGCGCACTGTAACCTGCCTATCTTCTAGCGACTGAACATCAACCGTAACGCAAAAGAGTGTGCCCACTTCATCCTGCCTTCGGTAAAGTTTGCCGATTGCCCCGGTGTCATCATAAACAGTAATTATGGACTTCTTAAGCCCAGAGGCGATTTTCTTCGCTAATTCTACGATCTCAGGACGATTCCTTAATAAGGGAAAAACCGCTACTTTTACAGGCGCTAAATCTTTATCTAACTTTAAAACTACCCGCAAGTCATTCTTGACCCCGTTAGAAATATCACCCCTTTGTTTATCATCACGATTTCTAACGGGGTTAACCTTCTCTTCATGATAAGCGTCGACTAAAAACGCCAATACGCTCCTATCTACTCCGCCCGAGGGCTCGATGATATAAGGATAAAATCTTTTCTTTATTGTATGATCGAAATATGTTAAATCTTTTCCACTCTGCTCTGCGTGCCGCCTTAAGTCGAAATCCGTTCTATTAGCAATACCTTCTAATTCTGACCAACCGATGGTTCGACTACGCTCACCATTAGCACTGAGCGAAGTCGAAGTGCCAAAAGGAAATTTATATTCTATATCAGTACATGCCTTGGCATAATGGGCAAGCTCATCTTTTGGGTGAAGGCGCTTCCTGAGATTATCCTTATTTATCCCTAATTTAATGTACCAATCAAAACGGTAATCAATCCACTCAGTAAGCTTCTCATCTGCATCCTCAGGACGGACAAAATACTCTATCTCCATCTGCTCAAATTCTCTGGTCCTAAAGATAAAATTTCCCGGTGTAATTTCGTTACGAAAGGCTTTACCGATCTGCGCTAAACCAAAAGGTAGTTTAGGGTGTCTAGCGTCAATGATGTTGGCGAAATTAACAAACATGCCCTGGGCTGTCTCAGGCCGCAAATAAATCAGGTTTGAGTCATCTGCCAAAGCGCCCTGATGGGTCTTAAACATCAAATTAAAAGGCCGGGCTTCGGTTAATTCTCCCTGGCACTCAGGACACTTTTTCTTATCCGCAAGATCCTCTGCTTTATAGCGTTTTTTACAATTCTTACAATCACTTTTGAGGTCAAAGAAATTCTCGACGTGGCCTGAGGCCTTCCAAACATCCGGATGCATGAGAATTGCGGCATCCATACCAAATATATCATCTCGCTCATAGACTACCGACTTCCACCAGGCGCGCTTAAGATTATTCTTTAGTTCTACGCCATAAGGGCCGTAATCCCAGGTATTCGCTAATCCGCCGTAGATATCCGATGACTGAAAGATAATCCCCCGGCGCTTAGACAATGCTACGATTTTATCCATTAAATTATCAGCCATAGCTTTTTATTTATATCTTATATTTGACAAAAAATCAAGGGAATTCACCTAAGAGTAGAAATCATCGAAAATACCTTCTCTAGATCAAGGCTGGCGTGGCTATCCTTTATATAGACCTTAAAAAAATCATCTTTCTGATTAATCACATTGCAATCAAAATAATTGCCTTCTTCTGCTGAAAGATTATAGTTGATAAAACCCCTCCTGCTTCCTACAGCGAATTCTACCATCAACGCATTCTGCTGATCCCCGATATAAGGGGTAAAAATGCTCTTCATTATTACAAAAAATGTATCTCTGGTATTATTCACTCTGTCTAATCTCGCAGACATCACTCGCTTGATGAAATCGTAATTATTTTTTACTTCTTTCCTATCCACCTGCTCAAATATATTTATGAAGTAGTTCGGCTCTCGATGCAGCAGGTAAACCACATCTTCTCCTCCCTTGCGTTGATCTTTTTTATAATTGATCTTCTTAATTGTCTCCTGTATTACCGAAAATCCCATCGGTAAATAGGCTGAAGTATCGGGAAATTTATAGAGCTGCAAGTTCCCGATATACTCCCGGTTTACCCTCGGCCTTATCACCTCATCTTCCGGCGTCATACATAATATCGGTATCGTCGTGCAATTACCTATGCCGGCTTTGATATATAAACGTAAGAGCGATGAACCTGCGAACCTTAGAACAAAAACCACTGCTAAAAGGAATATCAGTGAAAGCAGGAAGTATTTCTTATAATCTTTCTTAACTTTTTTAGTCAATTTTTTTAAGCTCCTCTTCCTTTATAGTGAAACTATGCTCTTTAGTAGGGAATTTACTGCTGGTCACTTCGTCTTTGAATTCCTCTAACGCCTGGAGTATCACTGCGCTGATGTCCTTATACTTTTTTACGAACTTCGGAGTAAAGCGCTCGAATAGCCCGAGAAGATCGTGGGTGACTAACACCTGGCCGTCGCAATCTATTCC
>JBDRLC010000050.1:0-3150 GCA_043813305.1 Candidatus Omnitrophota bacterium
TCTCCTCAGGCTTTCCCCTTACCAGCACAATCAATTTAGGTCTTTCCCACTTTTTCTTTGGCATGTCGCGTCCTCCTTTGAATTGGTTAGTAACTTTTTTTCCAATAACTCTACTACTCCACCGCTTTTATCGAAATGAAGCAGATAACAAGGGATTTCTACTCCTATTTTTTCTATCACAGAAAGCGTCTTCTGCCACCAATCAACTGTAACGAATGGTTTTATCAAACAAGCTAACAGCTTCTTAGTTGCTTCTTTTTTATCGGTTAAAGGTATAAGCTTATTCTTCTTCGCTTTCTCTAAGAATAAAATAGCTCTTAAGGGTGCAGAATTACTGGATACATCCGGCACATCGCCATGGCTCCAGGTACCGTAAATACGAAAATCTGTCTTATGTCATCTGTCTTCTGACTTCTGTCTTCTAATAATTATCCTATCATCGCAAAGTATTTCCGCTTTCCCTTTAAGCATCTTGGCCATAGTCGATTTGCCGGCTTCAGAATGTCCGACAAAAAGTAGCCCCTCGCCATTAAAATTAACCCCACAAGAATGTAAGTAACAGCCCTGCCTATCCGCTAAAATGCGCGCCAATAATATCTGGTCGGTAGGAAACAGCGTTAAAGAATGTAGATTTCCTTTTAGGAATGTCTTATCTTTATCATTGTAAATTCTTGCGCGCGTATGGTCAGAGTTAAACACCACAACCCTATGTAAGTCCTTACGGTCTGCAGTCGGAGAAACCCCCAAATATATCCAGGAATCATCTTTTTTATAAACCGCCCAAGGCGGCTTTCTATATAATTCTTTTCCCAAATCTTTCCCATCTAAATCCGGCAAAGAAAAATGATGCCTTATGCTAATCGTATCTTCTCCTGGGCCAGCAACCTCGAAATCTTTGAATTTAGAATGAAAAGTTTCTTCATTTATAGGTAAGTCTGACTCAACCTGAATAGTTATATCAGCAATCCTAAAATAGCGCCGGTAAAGTTTCTGCCAGTTTTCTTTAAACTTTCGATTCTCTTTAGCGACAGCACAAAGATACTCAACCTTAGCATCGAATCTGCGATGCTCAAGATATCCATATACGGGACACCAGCGGCAGTCACTCCTGTATTCACAGGAACCGCAGTTTTGCTGATATTCCTCTGTAATCTTAATCTTAGTTGCTAAAAAAGGGATAAATTCATCCCAAGCCTCACTAAAACTTCCCTTTCTTAAATCATAGCGCAGAGCCGGATCTTTGATAAAACAGCAGAACGTCATTCTACCATATGGATCGACGTGAAAATCACGCCTGCCTCTGATACAAGAAGAAAATAAGTGCCCATTTTCATCAGAATTACGGCAACCTAAAACTGCTTCTTTTCCCATCCAATCCTCATAGGATAAATCCGGCTGATCTAATTCAATTACCTCTTTGGGCGGTAACCTCTGTTCTATTATCTCCTTATTTTTTTCTACACTGCCACAGGCAGATAGAAATAGCCAAGCAGCGCCAACTCTATAATTTTTACTTAAAGATTCTGCCAGCTTCACCATGTCCTGAAACTGATGATAATTATCCTTCATTGGAATAAGCTGCACCATAAAATTAGCACTGGCCTCTTTTAAATAAGAAAAACCACGCATTGTAGCTTCAAATGAACCCGGAGTACGCGTAATCTGATCGTGTACTTCAGCCGTAGCTCCATATAGTGCCACCAATTTAACGCCCTTTCTTTTTAAGAGTTGCGCTATCTTTGGCGTAATTAAACTACCATTGGTATTTATAGAATAGGAAATAGAATTGCTGGTAATATAATCAAATATCTCCGCAAAATCTGGCCTAAGCATCGGCTCGCCGCCGGAAATAGACCACTTGCGGCAACCCATTTTTCTTGCCTGATCAACAATGTGCTTTATTTCATCAAGTGAAAGCTCATCTTGCAATTCAGCGGCATCTTGGGGGATTCTTAACCAGCAGTGCCGGCAATTATTATTGCAGCGGCAGGTGAGATCAATGTTGCCTTCTAATGGCAGACGAGGTAATGCATCTACCTGCTTAAGCGTTAAATAATTAGTTTCTATCATAGAATTGGATTATGACCCTGCCATAGAATCGCATTGATTATCGCAGGACCATTCCGTCCACTCGCAACCACCCCACCAGAATCCCATGCCACCGGCCTGCCGAACGCTTGTTTTACAGATAGACAAAATTCTTTCTGCCTGCCCCCCCCTTACAAGTATAATCAATTGCGGTTTCTGCCATTTTTTCTTCATTTTCTTATCCATCTCAGCTTCCTGATCAAAACACTAATCTGAATAAGTAGCCTAAAGGCGCTTAGTTTTTTTATTTGTATATAATCGCTAAACATACTTTCAAAAATCCCAATGGAACAAGGGCTAGAGAGGTTACGAAACGACACTATCCCAACATAGGTAATCGCAGACCATCTGAGAACACCAGTTAAAAGCAGACTGTGGACCTATACCAGGCGGCAGTTCATAGATCTGGGTTTTACATGCCTGTAGCACCCCTTCCTGACTACCCCCCCTCACCAATACAATCAACTTCGGAGTCTGCCATTTTGGCTTTTTTGATTCCTCGCTCATTTTACCTCCTTTGCCCGAGAACTAAGCTGATTAAGCAGCCTGAATATCTGCTCTGAAGTCTTAGTATCGAGCGTACCCAAGCCGCAGCTCGGGCTGATGATTAAATTCTCCAGTAATAAATCTCTATCCAGGCCCTTTTTTACCAACAATTCAATACCCTGAATTAGTTTTGCTGCCAGTGAATCTGGAGTTTCTTTAACAGAAAATTCCTGAGTTGGTACTATGCCCCAGCAAATAATACCGCCTCTCTCCAAAAATTTTTTCAGATCCTGTGCATAAAGCACAAATCTCTCCTGAAAACTAAAAGCATCAAAATTGATGATATCTATCCCTTTAACCTCAGTAAATATAGACCAGTCAGTATTACCGCAACAGTGCACACCTATTAGAACATCCCCTAATTGCTTTATGCCCCCAGTCATTTCTTCTAAGGCTTCAACTACATCTTCTTTATTTAGCGGCGTATAAGCTGAACCAAAACAGCCAAGATAAGGCTCATCGATAAAAAGAATGAGTTTCTTGCCGAACTCCTCAAAGAGTTTTATCTGCCAGGCA
>JBDRLC010000051.1:0-11417 GCA_043813305.1 Candidatus Omnitrophota bacterium
CCGAACGCGAAGCCGCTGCCGCCCAAAGGAAAGCCGAGCGCGAAGCAGCTAAAGCTAGGAAGGAAGAAGAAATAGCAAAATTAAAAGCTGATCGCAAAGAAGCAAAGGCCCAAAAGAAGGCCGAGCGCGAAGCATTAAGAGTCAGGCAAAAAGAAGAAAAAGCAAAAATAATCAAAAAACAAAAGGCCGCAAAGGATATAAAGAAGGTTGAACCAAAAGAAGATATACTTGAGCAGAAAGCCGAGGAAAAAGAAGTTATTATTAAGGAGAAATTCAAAGAAGAAGTAAAAGCTAAGAAAGAAGAGAAGACGGGCAGAAGGAAAGCTAAACAGGTAGAAGACAAGATTAAGACAGAAGACAAGCAAGAGGCCATGAGGGCTAAAGAAAAAGAAAAAGCAAAATTGGAGGCCGAGCGTAAAGTAGCTAGAGCTAAAGAGGAACAAGAAAGAGCGAGATTAAAAGCCGTACGCGAGGAGGAATTAGCCAAGAAGAAAGCCGAGCGCAAAAAAGCTATGGCCGAAGAAAAGGCTAAAAAGGAAGTCTTAAGAGTTAAAAGAGAAGCCGGACGCGAAGCCGCTGCCGCCCAAAGGAAAGCCGGACGCGAAGCCGCTAAAGTTAAAAGAGAGGCCTTGCGATTAAAGAGACAGGAAGAGCTAGCTAAGAGAGAAGAGGATACAAAATTTAAACGATTGAAACAATCATTCGGGGAAGATGCAGCAAGAATATTGATGCAAAGAGATCAGAAGATAGAAAGATCGTGGGAAGAATTTCATAGTCACTCAAGATAGCCGGTACTATAATAAGGCTCGGTAAATGCTCAAGACCCGTTTATTCACATTATTAATTATATTCTCTACACTATCATTAGTAAATCCTCTCTTAGCCCAGCAAGACACATCTCAAATCATTGAGGAACGCGTTGAGGATTATCTTGAAGAGGAAAGAGGGGCGGTTACCACCACTGCCGAGGAGATAGTCGAGATGTTGATGGGGAGAGCTTTGCGTAAGCTTGAAGATGAGCGTAGAAAGCAGCTTCTTGCAACTAAAGGAACAATCGGTCTGCATGTGGCTTATGACAACAATGTTAATACAGATTCCAGCCGTACCGGAGATATGTATATTGAACAGTATTTCGCTTACAGTTGGACCCCTACTTTTTTTGACGAGCTAGGCGCAGAGGTAGGGATGTGGTATTTTGGTGACTGGTACTCTTCCAACCGTGATCTTACAATAAATGATATTGCCTTTAATGCAAGTTTAAAATGGTATCCCACAGGAGGCCCGGTATTCGAGTTGCAGCCGGGATATGAACACGCCCATCTTTATTATCCTTATAATGAGGATTCCCGGTATTTCGAGGATAAGGTTTTTCTGAAATTCAAACACCGTTTTTGGAAACGTTGGTCTCAGGACGGAAAATACGAATTTTCTTATAAGGAATACGATACTAAGCAACCGCGTGCCGGAACCAGCTCAGGTTATGTTGAGGGCATGGCTTTAGAGAAGAAGCGGAATTCCTTTGATTATAATTTTGGTTTTCCTTTAGGAAGAAACAATCTCAAATTAAAAAATAAATTCTACCTAGAAACATCAAATGATTCTTACATGGATTATTACGATCTTTACTCCTATAAGATAACCGGAGAATTCGGCCGAAGTCTTACGCAAAAGCTATACATGAAATTAAGCGGTGCTTTTGAGAGGAAGAATTATTGGCATCGTATGGTTGCTTCTGCACAGGGGAATGTAGCAGAATTCGATGATGCGTATACTTATCAGACAAACTTTTATTATACTTTGAAAAAAGGTTGGACTTTATCTTACGCTTTTACTTATAGGAAATCTGATTCAAATTACGCTGTCTATGATTATAATTCTATGAATCATAAGGCAGGAGTTTATATTAGTTTCTGATAAGGTTAAACTACTAATCAAATGAAAAAGCCCACTCTTAAAAGAGTGGGCTTTTTATTAAGCTGTTTTTTTATCCTTATCCACTTGGAGGCGGTGGAGGTACTCCTGGATTCGGCGGCTCCATTCCCTCTGGACCAATATAATTACCCTCTCCGTCAAATAGTGCTCCAGGTCCTTCTATGGGTGGTTCAAATCCTTCCGGTATTTCCGGAGGCTCGAATCCCTCAGGTGGTTCAAATCCTTCAGGCGGCTCAAATCCTTTTATCTTCTCAAATAGTTCCTCAGGTGGTATATATCCTTCTTCTCCAGGGAGGTCTCCTATTAGCTCTGGTAATGGTAAGAAGGTGTCCTCATAAGCAGGCATTTCAAACCCTACAGGTGGCTCAAATCCTTCAGGCACATTCACTACATCAGTAACATGTATATCCATTTCAAATACCTCAGGTGATATTACAGGAGGTTTAAAGTCTTCCGGTGGCATAAAATCCTCCGGTGGCTTAAATCCTTCTACCGGCTCAAATCCCTCAGGAGGCTTAAAATCCTCCGGTGGTTTAAAGTTTTCCGGAGGCCTGAAATCTTCCGGAGGCTTAAATCCTTCCGGTGGTATATATCCTTCAGGAGGCTTAAAACCTTCTATTGGTGGTCCATAGTGTTCAGCTCCCGGCGGTATATTCACAGTCATATTTTCACTCTGGTAGAGCATGCCTCCATCCGGTGCCTTAAACATAATTGCATTATCATCTACGTAGAGCATATTTCCATCCGGCGGTATATTCGCAGTTACATTTTCACCCTGGTAGAGCATGCCTCCATCCGGTAGTTTGGTATAATGTCCTTCTGGCGGCATGAAATCCTTTGGCCCGATATAATTTCCTTGATGATTAAACATTGCTCCCGGTCCCTCCATAGGTGGACCATAAGGCATTGGTCTTTCCATCATCGGTCCTTCAAAAGCCTTTGGCATCATCATTGCCTCCGGAGGCCCTGCAAAGACTTCATTCGGCGCAACTCCGGATATCTCTTTAAACTTCTCGGCAAATTTTTCTTCCATAACCCTTGCTTCATCAGGGCTCAATTTCTCCCAATCAATCCTTGCCGATTCAGCACCGATTACTTCATGGGCTTCCATGATCTTATCTGCATTCGCACCGAACTTTTCCTCTAAGCGGGCTCTATCCATTTCAGGAGGAGGTCCTATCGGACCATCCTTTGGTCCACCGAATACCTCCATAGGATCATGGCCGGATAGCTCTTTAAACTTCTCGGTAAATTTCTCATCCATAGCTTTGGCTTCTTCAGGGGTTAACTTTTCCCACTCAACCTTTGCAGCCTCAGCCTCTATTCTATTACGGGCATCGAGGATCCTATTTGCATCCCCACCAAATTTTTCCTCTAAGTGGGCTCTATCCATTTCAGGAGGAGGCCCTATCGGCCTTTCTTCAGCAGGCGGCCCAGCAAATACTTCATTCGGATCATGGCCGGATAGCTCTTTAAACTTCTCGGCAAACCTTTCTTCCATAGCCCTGGCTTCATCAGGACTTAATTTATCCCAATCAACTTTCGAAGCTTCAGCACCGATTATTTCATGAGCCCTTAGGATCCTATCTGCATCCTCTCCGTATTTTTCTCCTAAGTATGCTTTATCTATTTTTGGAGGGTTGCTATTGGATTCTTCTTGCTTTGTTTCAGGTACATCTTTATACGCAGCCCCCGTATCAGATTCTTCTTTGGTAATTCCTTTATCAGCAGCATAGGCAACCTCGCCATTTTTAAATGCTTCTGTTGTCAATTTATAAAAATCTGCCTTTGCTTCTGCGGGAAGCTGCTTATAGGCTTCTTTCCATGCGCTCTCAAAATCTGCTTTTTCCACCTCTTTATCAGCAGCATATAGGGAATTAGTTACGCATAGAGAAAAGACGAAGAAAAAAGAGAACAAAATAGTTATTTTGAACTTAATTTCCTTTTTCATTTCAGCCTCCATGTTAAAATCGCCTATAAACAAAAAACCCTTAAACCATTGAATAGTTTAAGGGCACTTTTCTGGCAACTGACTACCGAGGGCTGATTGCGCCCTGACGGCTCGAAGTTTTGCGCCCCATCCTTTCGAATGGTTTGCCTTTTTCAGACAAAACCTATATTTTCATTTAAAGTATAACATATTTTATCTAAATTTCAAGACAGGTAAATCATAGACATCCATTGATTTTATAGCCCTATATAGTATAATACCTCTTAATGCCGCAGAGAATTCAGGGCGTTTCAAAAAGGGAGGTATGAGATGATTAAAAAGGTAGGGATAGTAGTATTTTCTGCTATATTATTACTTAATTTATATGGTTGTATTGCTCTGTTTGCGGGTGCTGCCGGAGGAGCGGGAACAGCCATATGGCTTTCACGTAAAATGACTCAGGAAGTAAATTACCCATTTGAAAAAAGCTTAGAAGCTTCAAAAAAAGGTTTACTGTCTTTAGGCTTAGATATTAACAAGGAAACAGTGACCGGAGATGTCGCACAGATTAAGAGTGAATATACTGACGGAAGGGTAATTTGGGTTGATATCCGTCAACTTTCATCGGTGACTTCACGTATTGAGGTGCGCGTAGGTGCAAAGGGCGATAAAGAGGCGGCATCAGAAATCTTAAATACAATTGTTAGATATTTGTAGTTTTTAGGAGAGAGTAATGGCAAAAAGAAAGATATATATGGATCATAATGCGACTACGCCGCTTCATCCTGAAGTGAAGAAGTCGCTGAAAAAGGCGATGGAGGTTTTTGGCAATCCCTCCAGTCTTCATGGGTTTGGCAGGGAGGCGAGAAGGTTCGTTGAGGAGGCAAGAGGGGAGGTCGCTTCATTCATTGGTGCTGTTCCCGAAGAGGTTATATTCGTAGGCAGTGGTTCAGAGGCAAACAATACGGCGCTATCAATTTTTACATGCTCTTCCAGTAAATGTACCTGTACGGCAAAAGGGGGCACTAGGATCATTACAACCAGTATCGAACACCCGTGTATTCTGGAAACTTCCAAGTGTCTTCAGGATAGAGGCACAAAAGTCTCGTTCCTTGAGGTGGATCAATACGGGAAAATCAATACTGAAAAATTGAAAAGCATGATTACGGATGAGACGGGACTGATTTCGGTGATGATGGCAAATAACGAAATCGGCACAATGCAGGATATTAAAACAGTTGCTAAGATTGCCCATGATCGCGGGGTACTCTTTCATACCGATGCAGTTCAGGCAGTAGGAAAGATTCCCGTAGACGTAAAGGATTTGGACGCCGATCTTCTCACACTTTCAGCTCATAAGATTTACGGCCCTAAAGGTATCGGGGTCTTATACGTTAAGAAAGGAATTCCTTTCTGTCCATTGATTCGCGGCGGCCACCAAGAACAAGGCAGGCGCGCGGGGACAGAGAATACCCTGGGGATTATAGGATTGGGTAAAGCGGTGCAGATGCGGGCAAAAGAAATGGAAGAAGAGGAAAAACGATTGCTTCGGTTTAAAACAATACTCAAGAATCGCATAGAAGAGAAGATTACCGATATTCAATTTAACGGACACCCTAGAGATTGTCTTACCAACACCTTGAATGTTTCCTTTGAAGGGGCAGAGGGAGAGGCGATACTTCTATATCTTGATTTAGAGGGCATCGCGGTTTCAACCGGCTCTGCCTGCGCATCGGGTTCGCTTGATCCTTCGCATGTACTGTTAGCTACCGGAGTATCTGCCGAGCGTGCGCATGGTTCAATCCGTATCAGTATGGGGCGCGATAATACTATAAAGGATGTAGAGTATTTACTTGATAAGCTGCCCAAGGTAATAAAGAAAGTCAGGGGAATGTCTACCTCCTATATAAAAGGAAGTGCGCGATGAGCGAAAAGGGCAAATGGGTTTATACGGAAAAGCTGAAAGAGCATTTTGTAAACCCCAAGAATGTGCTTGGTGACGGAGAAGAAGAGCGCTTCGATGCCAAGGGCGTAGTAGGGAATATAAAGTGTGGTGACGAAATGATGGTTGTAATCAAGGTCGATAAACAAAAGGGGACTATTACCGATTGTAAATGGAAGACCTACGGCTGTGCAAGCGCGATTGCCAGTACCTCGATACTTTCTGAGATGGTAAAGGGAATGAGCTTAGAGCAGGCTTATCATCTTTCTCCTAAAGATGTTGCCAAGGAGTTAGGGGGATTACCGGAACATAAAATACATTGCTCCGTATTGGGGGATAAGGCATTAAGGGCTGCTATTAACGATTATTATGAGCGTAATGGAATGCAGAATAAGGTGGAAAAAGAAAAGGCACGCATTATTTGCCAGTGCATGAACGTAACTGACCTTGAAATAGAGAAGGCTGTATTAGAGGGTGCAAGGACGCTCCTGGAACTTCAGGAGAAGACAAAACTCGGTACGGTTTGCGGCCAGTGTAAAGACGAAGCCGTTGTTTTATTGGATAAATACATAAAAGAACACTTCGCTAAAAAAGAATAAATTGATCAAACCAAATATCCAGAGTCTAAAAAAAGGTTTCTTAATTTTCTCCTGGGCTTTATATGACCTGGCAAATCAATTTTTTGCTCTCAACGTGGTCTCTCTCTATTTCGTGCGTTGGTTAACTTTTGAAAAGGGCGCCCCGGAAATTTTTTATAGTATTACTTTCGGGATTTCCACATTTTTTGTAGCAATTCTCGCTCCTATATTGGGCGCTATTTCTGATATGGCACAAAGGCGAAGAATTTTCCTGAGTTACCTTACTTTATTATCTGTTTTGTTTACCATTATTTTGGGCATATCCGATAATATTATTCTAGCATTAGTTTTCTTTGCCATAGCTAATTTTGGCTGCCAGACGGCAATAGTATTTTATAATGCCCTGATGGTTAACATTGCTCCCAGGAATAGAGTGGGTTTGATTTCGGGGCTTGGTAAGATGCTCGGTTATAGCGGAGCGATACTCGCATTATATCTTATCAAACCAGTAGTATTAAAGAGCGGCTATCAGGCGACATTTTTGCCCACGGGTATTTTATTTCTGGTTTTTTCTCTGCCATGCCTAATTTTTGTCAGAGACAAGGTCAGCCGGTCTAATATAAAATTGACCCATTTTTTCAATAAAGAAAAAACATTAGAGATTTTAAGAAAATTGAGAATCGCCATCTTTAATGCCCACAAAGTCCCTGGCCTGATGGATTTCTTAAAAGCGATGTTTTTTGGTCTCTGTGCGGTGAATGTGATTATCCTTTTTATGTCTGTTTATGCTACGCGGGTTTTTGGTTTAAACGAGGCGCAGGTGATTAATCTGATCGGATTCTCGACTATATTCGCAATCATCGGCAGTATTTCTTCAGGTTTTATCAGTGATTATATCGGCTATAAACGCTGTCTTTGTGCGATTGTAATCCTTTGGATGGCCTGTTTCTTATTAGGTGCGGTTAACAGAAACCTTAACCTATATTGGGTGATTGGTGCACTGGTGGGGACAGCACTGGGTGCAACCTGGGTAGTTTCACGTGCGGCTGTGATTAGATTAGTGCCGGAGGAGAAAATCGGTGAGACATTCGGCTTATTTAACCTTGTAGCTTATCTTTCAGCTATTGTGGGATCTTTATATTGGGGGATAATTTTATTATTCCTTGCACCTCTGGGTGCATTAGGGTATCGTATCGCTCTTTCTAGTTTAATTTTATTTATGTTGGCAGGGTTATTTTTCCTTTTACGCTTACCCAAACTTTCGTTGGCGAATTCATGAGCGAAGACCATTTGATTATCCATAAGATATTTAGCAATGCCGTATCTAATTTCTCCGAAAGAATAGCGTTACAGACAAAGAGAGATAATTCCTGGCAGAGATTTACATATAAAGAAGTAGAGACAAAAAGTGTAAAATTAGCTACCTATCTAATTAAACAAGGCTGCAAAAAGGGAGATTTTGTAGCCTTAATTTTAGAGAATCGTCCTGAATGGCCGATAATCTATTTTGGGATACTTTATGCGGGACTTGGTTGCGTTCCTCTGGACCCGCAGCTATCTCGAAAAGAGATAGAAAATTTCCTCAATGATAGCAGCTCAAAAGTGATTTTTTGTTCTCAGAATATATTTAGGGAAAAAATCGGCAAGAACATTGGAAATAAGCTTGATAGAGTGATTATTCTTGATTCCCTCGAGGGTATTTCCGGAAATCTGATCAAGTTCTCCGGGATAGAAAATGTTACCCCGGACTTATCTATTTTACCTGCGGTTTCTCCAGCGGATACTGCTTCTTTGGTCTATACCTCCGGTACTACCGCCCAATCAAAAGGGGTACTCTTAACCCACAAAAATATCTGCTCTAATTTTCATGGTATTCAGGTGCGCAAAGTCTTCTTTTCTTCCGATAACATCATCGCTATCCTGCCTTTGTATCACACCTATGCTTTTATGGCTACTTTAATCGCGCCGCTCCTTTTAGGGGCAAAGGTAACTTATTGCCCGTTAAGCTTTAAACCATCTGACCTTAGTTCAATAATCAAAGAAGCAGAAGTTACGGTTTTGACCGCTGTTCCCCAGCTACTCTTTTTATTATATAAAGGTATAGCTGAGAAGACTAAGAAGATACCTCCTTTTCTGATGCCTTTATTGTTGCCGTTGATAAGAAATAAAGTACATAAGCAATTCGGCAAGAGCTTCAGGCTTTTAGTCAGCGGAGGCGCTAGAATAGAACCCAAGGTTGCTAAATCTTTATCGCGATTAATGGGAGTTAAATTAATCGAAGGATACGGACTGACCGAAACATCTCCCATAGTAACGCTTAACCCTCCCAAAAGACAAAAGTTTGGTTCTGTCGGTAAGACTCTGCCGGGTGTGAAAATTAAGATTGTCGAACCTGATGAATCGGGAATAGGGGAAGTGGCTATCCAGGGTCCTAACGTTATGGCAGGATATTTTAAGCGGCCTGATTTAACCAATCAGGTTATAAAGGATAATTGGTTTTATTCCGGGGACCTAGGCTATATAGATAAAGATGGCTATCTTTTCCTGAGTGCCAGGAAAAAAGATGTGATTGTATTAAGCTCAGGCAAAAATATCTATCCTGAAGAACTTGAGGAGCATTATATCAGGAGTCCCTATATCAAAGAGATATGCATCTTGCCTAAGACCGAGGAGAGGTTTGGACGGTTGATAGATTCGCTTTACGCCGTAGTCGTTCCAGATTTTGAATATTTGCGTAAAAGGAATGAGGTTAATATTCAGGCGAGAGTACGCTGGGATATAGAGAATCTAGGTAAGGAGCTGCCTTCATATAAGCACATTATGGGCTTCGTGATTACCAAAGAGGAATTACCTCGCACATCTTTGAAGAAAATAAAGCGATATCAGTTGAGTAAGAAATTTGCTAATTTCGAATCTCTAAAAGAAAAAGCTAAGCAGGAAGTCGTATCACAAGAAGATACGAATATTCTAAGCCGGGATATTGCTAAGAAGATTATAAATTATTTAAGCGGCGAGCTTAAAAAACCGATTAATTTAAACAGTCATCTAGAGATTGATTTAGGCATTGATTCTTTAAGTAAGGTAGAGCTTATTTTAGGCCTGGAGGCGCTTTTTTCTATAAAAATACCCGAAGAGGTATTAGCTAAAGCCTCGACAGTTAAAGAGCTTATTGTTAGAGTATTGGAGATTATAGAAGAAGGGACGACTTCAAAAGAAATCAGAGAAGAAGTAGCTAAGACCTGGTCTGAGATTTTAAGAGAGCAGCCGCAGGAGAAAACTCTAGAAAGAATCAGCCTTGCACCGAGGTTCTTAGATACCGTTATTCTCTGGATAATCATAAAAGTGTTTTTCTGTATTTTAAAGGTTTTCTGGCTCTTAAGAATCAAAGGCAGAGAGTTACTGCCGCCTAAGGGCCCGTATCTTATCTGTCCAAACCACGCCAGCTACTTAGACGGACTTGTATTAATCAGCAGCCTGCCTTTTAAATATGTGATGAATACCTTTTCTTTGGGATATAGCGATATATTTGAAAAGCCGATTTTTCGCTGGTCAATTAAATTAGCGCATCTTATACCGATTGACCCGAATACAAATCTAACCGAGGCGATGCAGGCGGTATCTTATATTATCAGGCACGATAAAATGGCTTGTATATTCCCCGCGGGCAGACGTTCAATAGATGAGAATATTCAGGAATTTAAGAAAGGTGTTGGCGTTTTAATCAAGGAATTAGATATTCCGGTTGTCCCGGTATATATTAAAAATTCTCATAAGTCATGGCCAAGAACAAGCCGTCTGCCGCGTTTAACCGCACTAAAAGTTATTTTTGGCCATCCGATTACCTCAAGAGAGCTAATCGTAAAGCATGGAAAGAATAAAACTATTGATGATTATGCGGCTATTGTTCAAGGACTGAGAGAAGAAGTTATTAAACTCGCTGAAAATAGCTAAAAAAAGGGGGCAGTTATGTTAAAGAAATTGTTTTTAGTTATTTGTCTTCTTATCATTTCTCTAAGTTCAGGTTTTACCCAGGATGAAAAAGTAGAATTTGAGGGAAGATACTGGATTACTGATCTGGATGCTAAAGCACAAGTTGATGCTGCGGGTGTAGGGGGGACTACATTGAATCTTAAGTCAGACTTAGGAGTTGGTGATGAAGATTTTCCGGAAGGAAGGGTTACTTTAAATCTAGGCTCTGCGAAATGGAGATTTGCTTATATGCAGGTTGATTACAGCGGTAATCAGAATTTAAATCGGACGATTACGTTTAAAGGCAAGACCTATACGGCTGGAGCAAACGTCAGATCTGAATTTGATATATTGTATTTGAGATTCGGCAGGATTTGGAATCTTTTTGATTTAGGCAAAAAAATGAAAATCGGTGCGGTAATTGAGACCAAGGGTATATTAGCAGACATTAAGCTTGATGCACCGGCTTTATCTCTGAACGAATCAGAGAGTTTGATCGGAGGCCTGCCTACTTTAGGTGTGGCTATAGATATTAATCCGATAAAGAAAATCAATCTCTTTGCTGAGATTTCAGGTTTAGGAGCCGGCGGATACGGGTACGTTTTTGATGCAGAAGCAGGAATTAAGTTTGTCCCCTTCGATAATTTTAGCATAGTAGGCGGATTCAGAATCATTGATTTGAAGTTAGAGTATGACGATAATTTAGTGGAGATTGAGACTAGCGGGCCGTTCGTGGGGGCAACTCTGAGGTTCTAAAAGTAGCAGGAGAAACCTACCTGTACTCCTTCTATATGAGTCCTGCTGTCGGGTTCATAGAAAAGTGAGCCGGAAATACTCACCGGGTCTGATTTATCAATATTCCAGTAAGTAAAATAAGGGGTAATATCAAAGGAAAGATTCTTTCCGAATAAGTATTTTATCGGGGCCATGATTTCGATTCCCCAGACGTTTTCTAAGTTAAAAGTTCCTCCTTCATAGAGATTCGCTCTCATTTCAGGCGAATCAGCAGACATCCAGTCTAGGTCTATCCCGGCAGTTATCCGAGGGGTAAATAAATAATTAAACC
>JBDRLC010000052.1:0-3574 GCA_043813305.1 Candidatus Omnitrophota bacterium
AAACTTCGCCTCTTTTAATTTCTTGACATCAGCCGTTACTTTAAGCTTAGCAGCTAACTTAATCTCGGATGGGCTTATTTCTTTATTAGTGTCTATACTTTTTTTAAGAAAGAGGATGCGCCTTTTATTTAAATCAAACCCGATTGTATCTACAATCTTGCCAAACTCTACTGCCAAAGGAAGGCCTACATAACCCAGGCCGACTATTGCAATCTTCTCCTTCTTGGATTTTATTTGCTTATAGAGGCTCATTGGCTACCTTTCTATGCTTATTTTTTCTTTTTCCTGATAAATAATCCTGTAGCAAGACCGGCTAGCCCTAAACTAAGAATCGCTGCCGTACCTGGCTCGGGGATAACAGTTGTAACTCCCATGGGAACCTCTGATCCACCGTTACCACCGGATCCGGAGCCCAATGATGCGAAACCTGAACTGCTTCCGCCATCACAACCGACAACCATTGCCAATAAGATTAACAGAAATAGTAACTTCTTCATTTCTACACTCCTTTCCCCTCCCATATTATAAACAGCGACCCGCTGTTAAAACAAAGTTAAATCTTAGGGACAGTCCCCTGCGGGGACAGTCCCTTTTTAAACCAATCAACTGTCCTTTTTAAGCCTTCTTCAAAACCAACCTTGGGCTTGAAGTTTAATGTCTGTTTAATCCGGGTGATATCAGCACAGGTACGAAATACATCCCCTGGACGAACATCTAAAAACGCCGGTTTGATATTTTTGCCGATAATTCCATTAAGCAAAGCTACTAACTCTAGAACTGTATGATCTTTGCCGTTGGCGACGTTTAGAACCTCATGCTTTATTCCCTGAGTTGTAGCAGCTAAAATATTCGCTTCAACTACATTATCGATATAAGTAAAGTCCCTTGACTGTTTACCAGTACCAAAAATCGGTGGCTGCTGATCATGTAAAATACAATGGGTAAATTTCGGAATTACTACCGCATATTCATCATCCAAAGCCTGCCTGGGGCCAAAGACATTGAAATATCTAAGGCATACGGTTTCTAACCCGAAGTGCTCAGAGAAGATACGGCAATAATACTCACCGGTTAATTTACTTAGAGCATAAGGTGAAATCAACAGTGGATAAGCGTCTTCCTTCTCCGGGAACTGATCTGTATCACCATAAACTGAACTAGAGGAAGCAAATACAAAACGTTTTACCTTGTTTTTTGCAACTGCCTGCAGCATATAGAGGGTGCCGTCAATATTGACATGATTATAGCTTTCGGGATCCTTTAATGACTTGGGCACTGAACGTAAAGCTGCTTGATGTAAAACAAAATCAATACCCTTACATGCTTTATCGCAGGTTGACTTATCTCTGATGTCACCTTCGATGAGTTCGAACTTCGGATGCACCCCGCCGTATCGGATCGGCGGGTACTCCGCTTCCTGCGGAGACAGTCCCTGTGTAAAACTTAGATTCTCTCTTTTGCCTGTAGAAAAGTTATCTAAGACTCTGAGGAAATGACCATCTTTTAATAATCTCTCTGTGATATGAGACCCAATGAAACCTGCTCCGCCAGTGACCAGAAAACGCATTGTTAATTCTCCTTGTTATTTTATCTCGTTAAACAAATTCTCTAAACTGCTTACTCTTTGAAATAAAGCATCTTTGGCTTGAATCAAATTATCGGTATTTATCTTTTGAGCTTCCTGAGCTTCAGATATTTTTTTAGCTTTTTCTGTAAAATCGTCAACTTTAGACGATAAGTCTTTAAGCTGAAGCTTTAAGTTGTTTAATTCATCGGCAAGCGAATATTTCTTTTGGTTGTTGTTTTCTAATAATTTGTTTACGTCTGTAAGCTGGCTTAGTGCATTCTTCCTGTCTATACTTTCCAATTCTATTGTTAAATATAATTTATAAGTAAGAAACGAGTTGCATAGAATCAGCCCCATAATCAGCAGGCCGATTACTAAATTAACAAAGGTTCTTGAATTATTATTCATACTTATCTCCTTGAGATTAAACCCCTATTTCCTGTCTTATCTGGCCGGCTAAAGAATTAGCGATCTCTTCGATTTGTTTTTTATTTCTTCCTTCAACCATCACCCGGGCGAGACGCTCTGTGCCGGAGTATCTTAAGAGAATTCTTCCCTGATCTTTAAGCTGGGCATTGAACCTGCGGACCTTTTCATTAAGCAGGGGGATTTCTTCAAAGGGCATCTTCTCTTTTACTGCCACATTAAGTAAAATCTGAGGGAATTTAGTGATACATTGAGCAAGTTGACTTAAAGTACTCTTTGTCTCCTGCATAACTTTTAGAATTTGTAGAGCGGTAAGCAAACCATCGGGAGTTGAAAGATAATCTAAAAATATAATATGCCCTGATTGCTCTCCGCCAAAGTTAAGTTTATTTTTAAGCAATGATTCTAGGACAAATTTATCTCCAACGTCTGCCGTAATAATTTTGCCGCCGCTTTTTTCTATGGCTATCTTAAGCCCATAATTGCTCATTACCGTAGCGACTATAGTATTTTTTGGAAGCTTATTTTTCTTTAGTAAATATTTAGCAATAATTGCTAGAGTATAGTCACCGTCTAATACTTCTGCTTTTTCGTTAATTATGATCCCCCTGTCCCCATCACCATCAACTGCAATACCGATATCGGACTTTGTTCTTTTAACCAGGGATTTCAGGAATGTAGGGTCGATAGCTCCTCCGATATTTATGCTCTCTCCATCGGGCCTGTCATTTATGCAAAAAACTTCAGCACCCAAATCCTCAAAAAGCCTCCTGGCAAAAGGAGAGGCTGCGCCGAAAGCGCAATCTAAAGCAATACGTACACCTTTTAAGCTCATCCCCTTTAAGGAGCAGGCGAGAAACTTAGTATACCTTAACTGCGCATCCTTTATTATTTGTATATTCCCCTTCTTTCTCTGCGGATACTTTTTTGCTTTGTGGGTTAAACTATCAAATATAATATCTTCTAACCTGGCCTCTTCTTTTATAGAAAGTTTATGTCCTTTAGAATTAAAGAATTTTATACCATTATCTGCAGCCTTATTATGCGAAGCAGAGATCATCATCCCCATATCTGCCTTAAGGTCCCTGGTCAAAAAGGATAAACCGGGAGTAGTGATTATTCCTACGGTTAATACATCTATACCCCATTTCTTAATTGCATCGGCAAGTAATCCTTCTATTTGCTGGCCGCTTAAACGGGTGTCCTTGCCGATGACTATTCTAGGGACAGTCCCTGCCTGTCCGGCAGGCAGGCCTCTTGGGGAAACCTTCTTACCGATTCCCTGCGGGGACAGTCCCTTTGTAATAAAGCGGGCGATACCGTTGCCGATCTTTATAATCATCTCATCAGTTAGAGGATAAACTCCGGGAGTACCTCTTATACCATCCGTTCCGAAAAGTTTTTCTTTTTGAATTTGTGATTTTTTCATGATTGCCTTATAATTCTAGGGACAGTCCCTGCCTGTCCGGCAGGCAGGCCTCTTGGGGAAACCTTCTTACCGATTCCCTGCGGGGACAGTCCCCTTTCCCTCCGCTTCTCTCGGGACTTCCGTTGGTCGCGGGGACAGTCCCTTTAGAGATA
>JBDRLC010000053.1:0-13247 GCA_043813305.1 Candidatus Omnitrophota bacterium
GGGTTCATCGCTGAGACTAACATAAAGGAAGCAGGGAAGACGCAAGATTGCTTGACTCGCGAAACATGGATAGAGCCGTCTTCCATGGGCTGCCTTAGTGACTCGAGGCAGCTGCGGTTGAATTCTGGCAATTCATCCAGGAATAATACTCCTTGATGCGATAGGCTTATCTCTCCGGGTTTAGGTTCCGATCCGCCGCCAACTAACGCTACACTTGAGATGCTGTGATGTGGATTACGAAAAGGGCGTAAGTTCATTAAGCCGGTATTTTTCGGCAGGGTACCCATTATCGAATGTATCTTGGTTACCTCCAGTGCCTCTTGAATGGTTAAATCAGGCATGATCGTAGGTATGCGTTTGGCTAGCATAGTCTTACCGCTTCCCGGAGGCCCTAACATCAGGATGTTGTGTCCTCCGGAAACCGCAATCTCTATAGCCCTTTTAGCCAAATATTGGCCTTTGACTTCCGAGAAGTCTAAATGGTAATCTGAATCATCATGCAGAGAATCTTCTGATTCTATTTTAAAAGGCCTTGATACCTCCGGATTATTCAGAAATTCCACCACTTCTTTTAATGTCTTAATCGGCCACACCGAGATTCCGGAAACGACCGCTGCCTCTCTGGCATTCTGAGCCGGGATGATGATGTCTTTAGAAGCTTTAGACATAGCCATGCAAATAGGAAGGGTCCCGCGGATAGGCCTAAGAGATCCGTCCAGCGAGAGTTCGCCTAATATATGATATTCTTTTATGCTTTTGCTGTTCAGTTGTCCTGTTGCAGAAAGGATTCCAATGGCTATGGCTAGGTCAAAAGCAGCTCCCTCTTTCTTGATGTCTGAGGGCGCAAGGCTTACCGTGATTCTTGCGATAGGCCAGTTAAATCCGGAATTTTTTATTGCTGACTTCACTCTCTCTTTGCTCTCCCTTATAGCTGTATCTGCAAGTCCCACCAGCGTCAATGCCGGCAGCCCGTTTGAGATATCTACTTCTATCTCAATAGGATATGCATCAATTCCCAATAAACCAAAACTAAATACCTTCGATAACATAATTTTACCCTCCTTAATGAGCACTTGACTTATGGAACAGCTCTTTTCTGCCTGACGACATAAGTCAATGTGCGAATTAACCCCGCTCTTTTGGCAGATCTGGCTATTAATTTCCTCCTCGCCAAAAGGGCGGGGTAAGTTCGGACGTATAACTTATGTTCGCTTACTTGCCTGCCGGTAGGCAGGTGCTCCATAAGTTATGTCCTCACTTATAATAGACGTATCTAATCCTATAATCTAACGTAACAATCCACACCCAAGAAAAACCTTGCCCCGTTACAAATTTTATGGTAATCTATGCTTGAATTTGTAACGGGGCTTGCTTTTTAGACCCCTGATTATATAATATATTACTATGAATAAAGCCATGTTAAAGAATGCCCTAATTGTGCTGTTAATGTCTATTACCGCCTTTAGCGTCTTTAAGTATTCCTCCTCTCTTAAGGAGAAGAGAGAGTTATTATATAATTTTGATCGCAAGAACGAGCAGGTAGGAGTCTTAGAAGAGGAGAAGCTTAACTTATTGCAGGATTTAGAGAAAGAGAAAGAGCTTAAGGATAAGATTGCCCAGGACAAATCTAATCTTATAAGGAGCTTGGAGGCGAGCAAGGAAAGGCTTACCCAATTATTTACCGAGTTAAATCAGGCTAAGCAGGGAACAGAGCAGTTAAACTCTCAGATTTCCCAGCTCGAACTTCAGAATCGGGAGTTAAGAGAGAAGAACGAGAAGATGGCGCAGGAGAAGGAGGCGATTACAGCAAAATTAAGTTCAATCGAAGAGCTGAAAAAGGCGATCAGGGACTTGCGGGTGAGTAAAGTCGTGCCGCAGGTTAAGAAGAAGCCTAAGGCAAAAAAGCGCATCCTGGTAATAGGTAACCGTGGCTATTTGGTCAAAGACGGCAAATCTACCCAACAAGCTCAAGTCAAGATAGAAGTCACGCCTATTACCGAATAAGAATGATAAAAGAGATATTTTTAGATTTAACCCAGAATAAGATATTAATTACTACTCTTTCGGCCTGGTTGATTGCTCAGACGATCAAGGTTACTATCGGAGTAATCCGCGAAAAAAAATTTGATTTCCGTTGGTTTGTCGGTACAGGGGGAATTCCTTCCAGCCATACAGCAGGCGCATCATGTTTGGCTACGATTATCGGACTTGAGCAGGGGTTTAATACGGTCTCCTTTGCGCTGGCTGCTTCATTCGCTCTTGTGGTGATGTTTGATGCCCAGGGAGTCAGGCGTGCCGCCGGAAAGCAGGCGAGAGTCTTAAATAAGATAACAGAAGATATATATTGGAAGGGTAGAATCAACGAAGCCAGACTGCTTGAGCTTGTAGGACATACACCATTTGAAGTGATCATAGGTTTTTTGTTAGGCGTGATTATCGCTTTTATTGCTTGGTGATTAAATATCGGTGGTGAGGAGATGATCTTACTGAATAATAAGAAGTTCTTAATCATAGTTTTTGCAGTTTTTGTTTTTCTGGTTGCACTGATTGTAATTAATGCAAAAAAGGGAGGCTCTTCTCTTAATGCCAGGATAGATAACGGTCCGACCTTATCCGGTTTAATCGCCCAGGCTAAAGAGCTGGAGGATCAAAATAGCCTGCTCCAAGCCAAAAATATCTATCAGAAGTTGGTGCAAGAATTTTCTAATTCCGACGAGATTATGCATTGGCAGAAAAAGCTTGAAGAGATTAATCTAAAATTATTATTCTCTCCAATCATAACCCCTAAAAGCACTTCTTATGAAATAAAACATGGAGACAGTTTATCTAAGATCGCCTCGAAATTTAATACCACGGTAGAATTGATTCAAAAGAGCAACAATATCAAAGACGATAAAATCATCCCCGGCACAAAAATCAAGGTATGGACTGCGCCTTTTAATCTGATTGTCGATAAGTCTCAGAATACCCTGATGCTTAAGACCGACGAAGAAGTAATCAAAACATATATCGTTTCTACCGGAAAAGATAACTCAACACCCACAGGCACCTTTATAATCACCAACAAGCTCCTAAATCCTACCTGGTTTAAATCAGGCGAGGTTATTGCTTCGGGGAGCCCCGATAATATTCTTGGTACGCGCTGGATGGGATTCGACCTTGCAAGATATGGGATACACGGCACCACCGAACCCGAGAAGCTAGGCCAGCAAGTGACCGCGGGATGCGTGCGAATGTCTAATTCCGAAATAGAGGAATTATACTCGATTCTACCTAAGGGCACCGAGGTATTAGTCGTCGACTAAGTGAGGACACCCAGCTTAATCACCTATCGTGTTTTTGCCTGTTGCCTGCCTGACGGCAGTCAGGGCAGGTAGGCGTAATTTATGTGTTCATTAAAATATCATGGCCGGATTAGATTTTGAAAAACCTATTGAAGAATTAGAGAAAAAGATAAAGGAATTACACAGTTTTACCTCGGATAAGGATATTGATATTACTTCTGAAGTGGGGCGCTTGGAAGAGAAGTTAAAGCGGCTAAAGCAGGAGACCTACAGAAATTTAAGTGCCTGGCAGAAGGTGCAGCTTGCCCGCCATCCCCAAAGACCTTACACACTTGATTACATAAGTATGATAATGTCTGACTTTATAGAGTTGCACGGAGATAGGTTGTTCGGAGATGATAAAGCGATAGTATGCGGCTTTGCAAAACTTGGCGATCAGAAGATTGTTGTGATCGGACACCAAAAAGGAAGAGATACAAAAGAAAACCTAAAATATAACTTCGGATGTGCGCATCCCGAAGGATACCGCAAGGCACTTAGGGTGATGCGCTTAGCCGAACAGTTTGGGCTTCCGGTGGTAATATTTATTGATACACCGGGTGCCTATCCCGGAATAGGGGCAGAGGAGCGCGGCCAATCTCAAGCTATAGCACTCAATCTAAGAGAAATGGTCTGTATAGCCGTACCAATGATAGCAATAGTAATTGGCGAAGGTGGCTCAGGAGGAGCTTTGGGGATCGGGGTTACGGATAAAGTTTGCGTATTAGAGAATTCGTATTATTCGGTTATTTCTCCGGAGGGGTGTGCGGCGATATTATGGAAGGACGGCTCAAAGGCTTCCGAGGCAGCAAAGGTTTTGAAACTGACTGCGCCGGATTTATTGGAACGGGGCATTATCGATGAGGTTATTAGTGAGCCTTTGGGCGGTGCCCACCGCGATCCAGAAAAGGCAGCCGAGGAATTAAAAAAGGTGATAAGCAAATATTTAAAAGAATTAAAAGCTTTAGATAAAGAAGAATTATTAAGCTTAAGATATCAGAAATACAGAAGTATGGGCCGGCAGAATGATTGAACAGGAGTTAATACTTTTAGGTCTGCTTAAAGAGAGCCCCAAGCACGGCTATGAGATCAAGATGCAGGTTAAGAGAATGCTCTCTCTATTTGCCGGCGTAGATTTAAAATCAATATATTATCCCTTACGCATACTTGAGAAAAGTGGGCTGGTGGTAAAGAATGCAAGTAGAAGCGGGAAGCGTCCGCAGCGCATGGTCTATGAATTGACTGCTAAAGGCGAAAGTAAATTTGAGAAACTACTTGCCAAGAGCCTGCTTGATTTTACCAGGCCGCAGTTTAGCCTGGACCTCAGTCTTTATTTCCTGCATTATTTAAAGCCGAGTATTGTAAAGCGCAGGCTACGCGCACGCAGCTTACTTCTTAAGAATCTCTCAAAAAATCTGCAACAGATGATTAACTCCTCCAGTAAAAAGAAATTCCTCTCACTGACCCCGATCTTAGAGCATAATCTCCAGATGGTCAAAACTGAATCCCGTTTCCTCTTAAACTTCCTGAAAAACCTTAAATCCTAAAGAAGGGGTTGACAAGATGGGGCTTATGTATTATACTTAAGTTAGTTAATAGCTAAGGTAGTTAAATATTAAGGGGGTTAGAGATGGCAGAGCTAACTGTATTGGAGTTTGCCAATCAATTGAATGAAATTTTACCAACTATTATTAAAGGATTCGCCAAGAGTCAGGCCAACGAGTTATATAAAGGCAAGATTACTCTTCCCCAGTTCCTAATCTTACAGATATTACATAAAGAAGGCGAGTTGAAGATGAGCCGCCTGGCACGCTTTGTAAATGTGACTACCGCAGCAATGACCGGCCTGGTAGATAGAATGGTACGGGATAAATACGTAGTCAGGATGGATGATCCCAATGACAGGCGTATAATCAGGGTTAAGCTGACTGTTAAGGGTAGCGATCTCGTAAAGAAGATCAATGAGCAAAGACGCCAGATGATCATTAAGACATTTGGCCAGATATCTGAAGATGAGCGGGAAGTTTATCTCAAAGTCTTAATGCGCGTAAAGGATATATTGAGTAGAGAGGAAAGCATAGATAAATGAGTCACGCACTAAAGAAAAATATAGTTATTTTTGCAATCATCTTTACGGGAATAGTGAATTCGGCGTACTCCCAAGAAAAAGGAGCGTTAGAGCTGTCTCTTGAAGATGTCACCAATCTAGCCCTCCAGAATTCACTTGATATTCAGATTGCTAAGTTCGACGCCTATATACAGAGGACTTCATTAAAAAAGCAGGAATCACTATTCGATACATTTCTAAAAGCAGAGATAGGCTATAGTCGCAATAAGAGGGAGCAATCAACTACGATTTTAGGTGAAGAAGAGAAAGAACATCATTACTCCGTCGGGATAGAGAAAAAATTTCCCACCGGAACCGCTCTTTCTTTGGATGCAACCGGTAGGAAGAATAGAACCGATAGTACTTTTACCGCTCTTAATCCTTACAATGAGGCAGAAGTAGAGATTTCTATTACACAGGAATTAGGAAAGAACTTTTTTGGCTTAGCTGACCGAGCAGATATCAAGATAACCAAACTTGACATTGAAAATTCAGATTACACTTCCTTGGATGCAGTCGAAGAGAGTATATTTAGTGTTCAGAAAGCTTATTGGAATTTCGTCTTAAAGGATATCCGGCTTTCAATTAACGAAGAGATGCTCGAAGAAGCCAATAAGCTGTATAAGATTTATAAAGATAAATACGAAATCGGATTAGCTGAGGAAAGTGAGCTTCTGGCGATGGAGGCTTCGATGTCAGCGAGGCTAAGTGAAGTTTTTATTGCCGAGCTTGAAAAAGATAATGCTAAGAACGAGCTGTTGTTTTTAATCAATCAGGGTGAATTCGAGCAGCGGATTAAAGCAAAAGACACTTTGGATTCCAGCACCAGATCCGCGGATATATATGAAGAATTAAAAGAAGCCATAAAGCACCGAAGGGATTATATGCGCAAAACCAACGAGCTAAAGATTAACAATATCGAGATTGTAGTAAAGAAGAATGCCTTATGGCCCCAGATAGATTTAGAAGCAACGTTTACTCGAAATAATCTTGATTCCGACGGGGGCAGTGCTTGGAGCGGCCTTAGTGATAACAGCAATGACGAGGTGGGTTTTGCATTAAGCTTTAAGATGCCACTTGAGAACCGCGAGGCGAAGGCAGAGTTGGAAAGTGTAAAATTAGAGAATCAGAAGCTGCTTCTTGAGTTAAAACGCACCGAGCGCAATATATTAAAGGAGCTTCACAACAAAGTCAATCAAGTCAATACAATGCAGAATCAGGTGGAATTATTTGGGACGACAGTGAAGATCCATGAGCATAAGCTGAAGAAACAAGTAGAGCGTCTTAATTACGGCCGCTCTGATGCTGATACTCTCATCCGTTATGAAGAGGATCTTTTGGGTGCCAGGTTATCTTTAGCAACTTACTTATATCAGTATAAGATCAGTCGGATCGAATTAACTTTGGCAAAGAATGCCTTACTCGATGAATATTGGAAGGGGCCCTTATAGGAGTTAGATACGATGAAAATTTCCGAGTTTTCCGTAAAACATTCGCTTTTAGTAAATCTGATTTCAATTTTTATTCTGATCGCAGGTTTTTATACGCTCTATATTTATAAAATAAGAAGAGAGGCTTTTCCGGAGGTCTCTTTTGATATGGTGGTAATAAACACGGTTTATCCGGGTTCTCCTCCCGAGGAAATCGAAAAACTAGTCACTGTCCCTATAGAAAAAGAACTCAAAGGAATCGACGGGGTCGAAGAGATGTCCTCTGCTTCTTTAGAAAATGCATCTAACATCTTGATTAAAATTAATCAGGATGTAAAAGATAAGGCTAAGGTTGTCGACGATATCAAACAGGCGGTTGACCGCGTGCAGGATTTGCCCACAGAAGCAGAAGAGCCTTTAGTCACAGAGGTCACTTCAGGCGAGATTCCCGTTCTACAGGTCGCATTGAGCGGAGATTTAAGCGAAGAGAAGCTTCAGGAGTACGCAGAGCAGCTTGGAGACATACTAGAAGATATCCCGGGGGTCTCCTCTGTATCCCGCCAGGGATGGAGAGATAGGGAGGTTTGGGTTGAAGTTGACCCGGAGAAATTAAAAGACGTGCATTTAAGTATTGAAGAAATAATGCAAGCGCTTCGTAACAGGAATAAAACTATCCCCGGAGGTAAACTTCGAGGCGAGAAAGAATTCAGCATTCGTACGACGGGCGAATTTTATACTCAGGAGGAAATCGAAAATGTGGTTATCCGGGCCAATGAGCTGGGGAATTGGCTGCGTATAAAAGACGTGGCAGGCGTGAAATTTTCTTTTGAAGATGAAGACACGATTAACAAAAGCTTTGGCACCAGGTCGATTAACCTTACCGTGATCAAGCGCGCAAGCGGCGATGCAATCAAAATAGTCGATCTTGTAAAAAAGGATGCCGAAAATTTCATCACCAGGACAGATTCGAAACTTAAGGTTTCTTACATAGACGACGTCTCCTATTACATCAGGAGAAGATTGGGAGTTTTGAAGAACAACGGGATCATCGGTTTGGTTTTAGTCTGTTTTGTGCTGATAGTATTTTTGGATGTTCGTACCGCTGCATTGACTGCCTTGGGAATTCCGATTGCTTTCTGCGCCACCTTAGCCACGATGGGGTTTATAGGTTTAAGCATTAACCTGATTACCATGTTTGGTTTGATTATCGTGTTGGGGATGTTGGTTGACGACGGGATTATTGTCGCCGAAAATTGTTCGCGTTATTTAGAGGGAGGATTAGGGCCGCGGCAGGCAGCGATCATCGGAACGCAGGAAGTGGCAAAGCCGGTAACTGTCACTGTGATTACCACTATCGCCGCTTTTAGTCCGCTGATGTTTATGGAGGGGATGCTCGGTAAGTTTATCTGGGGTATACCTTGGGTTGTTATAATTGCGTTAAGCGCATCGTTGTTTGAGGCCCTGGTGATTCTTCCGTCGCATTTTGCTGACTTTGTACATATCGGAAAGAAATTCCACTCTAAAAAAGAGCTACCTTGGTTTAAGAAGCTAGTGAAGAACTACACTTTGATTCTTAGTAAAGCTTTAAACCGGCGTTATTGGGTGTTTGCCGGGTTAGTAATTGTGCTAATATTGACTTTCTTACGCGCCGGACGTATGCCTTTTGTTCTTTTCGGCTCAGAGGAAGGAATTGAGGAGTTCTGGATACGCGCAGAGGCTCCTGTCGGCACCGACATTTACGCTACTAATGATTTAGCTAGGCAGATCGAAGAGAAAGTAGCAGAACTTCCCAAAAACATTTTGGATGCCTATACAACTCAGGTCGGCTCAATCGGAGAAACATGGATGTTTGACCCTTACGGTAAGTCCGGAAGCCACGTGGTCCAGATTACTGTTTTTCTAACACCCTTTAAAGATCGAAGGAGGACCGTCAGCCAGATTATCGATGATCTAAGAGAAAAGACCAAGGATGTAACTGGTTTTGAAAAGTTATATTTTGAAAAGCACGAAGGAGGGCCTCCGGTTGGAAAGCCCGTAGCGGTGCAGATCAGAGGGGAAAAGCTCTCGGTATTAGAAGAAATCTCAAATAAAATATTCGCGTTCCTGAAGGGCCTAAAGGGCGTTTCTGATATTGCTTCGGATTACGAACTTGGCCGGGGGGAGATCCGGGTGGTTGTCGATGAAGATCGCGCAGCGCAGGCTTATCTTTCTGTGGGAGAGATAGCTGCTTCTATACGTAATGTCTTTAAGGGTGGGGTTGCCACATCGATTAAACCGGTTAAGGCAGAAGAGGAGATTGATGTGCTTGTGCGGTTTCCCGAAGAGTATCGTACTAAAGTGGAGGCCTTTGATAAGATATTGATCCCTAATAGATTCGGTAATCTCATCCCTTTAAAGAAAGTGGCCCGCCTTGAGGATAAGACATCGGTAGTACGCATTCGTCATTTAGACGGTAAGAGAGTAGTTACTGTCAGGGCCGATGTAGATAATAAAAACGTTACTTCTTTTCAAGCTAATCAGGCTTTAGCAAGGGAATTTGAAGATATCCCAAAGAGTTATCCGGGATACAGCATAGAATACTCAGGGGAGCAGGAGGAGAATGTGCGCTCGATGAAAAGTTTTGCCAAGGCATTTATTCTGGCGTTTATCCTGATATTTTTTATTTTGGCCACTAATTTTAACTCTTTAATACAGCCTTTGGTGGTGATGATGGCGATCCCCTTTGGTTTAATCGGAGTTATCTGGGCGTTTTATTTTCACGGTTTGAGCTTAAGCTTCTTTATGTTGATGGGAGCAGTCGGCCTTGCCGGAATCGTGGTGAATGATTCTATCGTCTTAGTCGATTTTGTAAATAATCTGCGTCGTAAAGGTGTGGAAAGGCGGGATTCGATAGTCCAGGCCGGACAGCTCAGGCTAAGGCCCGTTATCCTTACCACGATAACTACTGCCCTTGGTTTAACCCCAACAGCTTATGGAATCGGAGGAGGGGATCCTTTTCTAAAACCAATGGCGCTTACTATTGTCTGGGGTATTATTTGTGCTACTGCCTTAACTTTAGTTGTCCTCCCTTGTATTTATGCTATAATTGATGATATTACTGTTAGGTTTGCCGGACACGCCACAGTGTTAAAGAATAATAATAAAACTTGAGTCTCAATAAAGGAAAAAAGATGAAGAGGTTTGCGTTTTTGACAAGTTTAATTTTATCTCTGACTGGTCTTTGTTTTGCGCAAGAGGCTCTATTGCTGGATGATTTTGAAGGTGTAATTTCGGGTGGAACAGACGGTACAGTAGATTTTGGTGCCGGTGGTGTTTCTAATGTGGATGTGGTATCCGATACCGAGATAAAGAAGTCAGGAGAACAATCACTAAAAGTGATTTACGATGCAGTTTATGGCGGATATATGTGGGTTACTAGAGGTTTTGGGTTAGATGCGAGTAATGCTGGCTGGTTGGTTAAGCCCGAAGAGATAAATTGGCAAGGTTATAACGCCATATCTTTTTATATGTATGGAAGTAATTCCGGAGCAAATATTGCCTTTGATATAAAGGATAATGGTAATGAGATGTAGCGGTTTATGGTGGTAGATGATTTTGAAGCCTGGAAACAGATAGTTTGTACTTTTAGTGAATTTTTTGTGCGCGATGACTGGCAGCCGCAAGACGCTGATAATAATTTAAATTTAGATTTTCCTATACAGAGTTATCAGTTTGAGCCTAGACCTGAAGACAAAGGCATTCTGTACTTTGACCAAGTAGAGCTAATTAAATAAGAATAAGGAGGATAAGATGGATTGGGGGATAAAGAATCGTTTAAGTCAATTAATCCAGTCAGATGGGCGTTGTTTCTTTCTGCCGATAGATCACGGATATTTTCAGGGCCCTACCCGTTGTTTAGAGAAGCCGGGCGAAACAATCAAGCCGCTTCTGGAATTTGCTGACGGTCTTTTTGTTACCAGGGGCGTGTTGCGCGCTTGTGTAGATGCAGGCAATACCAAGCCGATTATTCTCAGGGTCTCCGGCGGCACAAGCATGGTAGGAGCAGACCTGGCAAATGAAGGGCTGACTACTTCGATAGATGAGATAATCCGGCTTAATGCCTCAGCAGTCGGCATATCTGTTTTTGTAGGCAGCGATTATGAAAAACAGACTCTCTTAAATCTTTCGCAGTTAGTTAATGATTGCGAGAATTACGGGATCCCGGTGATGGCGGTTACGGCTGTCGGCCGTGAATTAGAGCAGCGTGATGCGCGTTATCTTGGTTTAGCCAGCCGGATCTGTGCAGAGTTAGGTGCACGGATCGTTAAGACCTACTGGTGTGAAAAAGATTTTGATAAGGTTGTTTGCGGATGTCCGGTTCCCGTGGTGATTGCCGGCGGCCCAAAATGTGAATCAGAGACAGAAGTATTTAAATTTGTCTATAGCGGTATGCAGGATGGCGCGATCGGAGTAAATCTGGGAAGAAATGTCTGGCAGAGTGCGCACCCTGTGGCTATGGCCAAATCACTTCGGGCGATTATCCATGAAAATGCCGACGTCAAGCACGCCGAGGAGATTTACAAAGAAGCAGTAGCTAAGAAGAAAAAGAAATGATGCAAGTCGCAATGTATTACAGGAATCAGGACGTAAGATTGGAAGATCTGCCAAAACCAGAAATCTCCGACGATGAAATCCTGATGAAAGTAAAAGCCTGCGGCATCTGCGGCAGTGATGTAATGGAGTGGTACCGGGTAAAGAGGGCGCCGCTGGTTTTAGGGCATGAGGCTACGGGAGAAATCGTCGAGGCCGGAAAGAAAGTCAAAAAATATAAAGTCGGGGATAGGGTATTTGTTTCCCACCACGTCCCCTGCAATACCTGCCGCTACTGTTTAAGCGGAAATCATACTGTCTGCGAAACGCTGCATACCACAAATTACTCACCCGGTGGTTTCTCCGAATATATCCGCGTTCCCGGAATAAATGTTGAACGCGGCACATTTCTGCTTCCGGAAAGTGTATCTTTTGAAGCAGGAACCTTTATCGAGCCGATAGCCTGTGTTCTGCGGGGGCAGAGAATAGCAGGCCTTAAACCAGATCAAAGCGTACTAATTTTAGGCTGCGGCATCTCCGGGCTGTTACACCTTATCCTGGCGTGTAATTCGGGAGTGAAGACAATTGTGGCCATAGATATAAATCAATATCGCTTAAATTTAGCAAAAGAATTAGGGGCCACTACTACAATTAATTCCAAAGAGGACGTAATTGCCAATTTCCGCAAAGCAAATGACAATCGATTAGCTGATTTAGTGGTTGTTTGCACTAGTGCCTTCTCAGCCTTCCAACAAGCCTTACAGGGCGTTGATCGCGCAGGAACTATTTTGTGTTTTGCACCTACAGAACAGGGAGTTGAGCTTCCGGTACCGGTAAATAGCTTCTGGCGCCAGAGTATAAAGATCGTTCATTCTTACGGAGGTGGTCCCGATGACATTAAGCAGGCAATAGAGTTGATAAAAAATGCAAACCTCCCCTTACAAAAATTAGTTACTCACCGTTTAAGCCTTAAAGAGGCAGGATTGGGCTTTAAGCTTGTAAGCGAAGCTAAGGATTGTGTAAAGGTAATCATTGAGCCGCAAAAAAGCTCCTAACCTCGTTTTCCCCATTAAGTTTCATTCCTATTAAAATTTTCTTGACACCCCTGAATATATTTGTCATAATATAGTAAAATTTTACTATATTTCCTGCCGGTTTGTGATGAATATTGCAAAACTATTAGAAACAAAAGCCCAAAAATACAAGGATAAACCAGCCCTGATCTTCAAGAATCAGTCTATTTCCTTTACTCAACTACGAGATACATCCTACAAATTAACAAACAGCTTAATAAAACTAGGAGTGAAAAAAGGCGATAAGATCGCTATATATCTCCCTAATTGCCCGGAATATATTTATAGCTATTTGGCGATCTGGTCAATCGGCGCAACTGCAGTACCTCTGGATTTTATGCTTACTGAAGCGGAGTTAGCTTCATGCATGGGCCACTCGGAAACAAAAATTTTGATTACAAAATCCAAACCCAACCTCTTTTTAGCTGAACTTAAGAAAAAATGTAAATTTCTGAAAGAGATAATTCTCATCCAGGAGAAGAAAGAGGGATTCTTAAGCTTTGATGATTTATTAGCAGGCGGATCTGATAAAATTCAAAAAAATGATATTCTTGATAAAGACCTTGCCTGTATTTTTTATACCTCAGGGACTACCGGTAAACCCAAGGGTGTCTTGTGTAATTATCGTCAAATAGGCGCACCTGATAAAGCAATGGCGCATGCCGTAGGTTTGAATGATAGAGATATTGCCCTATGTGGCGCTTTGCCCTTTTCGCACTTAGGAGGGTTAGTTTTTATTAATTGT
>JBDRLC010000054.1:0-6235 GCA_043813305.1 Candidatus Omnitrophota bacterium
CAAATCAGAAAACAAATAGACGAATCCGACTCAGATTATGACAAAGAAAAGCTACAGGAAAGATTGGCAAAACTTTCCGGTGGTGTTGCAGTGATCAACGTAGGTGCAGCTACTGAGACCGAGATGAAAGAAAAGAAGGCCAGAGTAGAAGATGCCCTTCATGCCACACGTGCAGCAGTTGAAGAGGGGATAATTCCCGGAGGAGGCGTAGGATTACTCCGTACGATACCAACTTTGGAAAAGCTCAAGCTTGAAGGAGATGAAAAGATCGGCGTAGATATAGTTAGGCGTGCATTAGAAGAACCGATCAGGCAGATTGCACATAATGCAGGTTTAGAAGGATCTGTGGTTGTAGATCGGGTTAAGAAGGAGAAGACCAACGTAGGTTACGATGTAAACCAGGATAATTATGTGGACATGATCAACGCAGGCGTAATCGATCCTACCAAGGTTACTCGTTCAGCTCTGCAGAATGCTTCCAGCATTGCTGCATTACTATTGACTACTGAAGTCTTGATTGTGGATATGCCGGAAAAAGATTCAAAGATGCCATCGATGCCTGGCGGCGGAATGGGCGGCGGAATGGGCGGCGGAATGGGCGGAATGTATTAATGCCGGGTTTACGCTAAACATTAAGAAATAAGGGCGAAGCTAAAAACTTCGCCCTTTTTATTTATTAAAATAGATATTGACAAAAGAAGCAGTTTGTTGTAAAATTTTTCATATCTTTAACCCATCTCAACATTGCCCTTAATTTTCGTAACCCATTGTCAAATAAAGAATTATATAATCCCTCGCATCCGGAATTAGAGTTAAGAATACTCGGGATCAATTTTCCGGAAATTCTAAGAGGGAAAATTGAGGAGATTAAAAATGGCTGAATGGATAGGCATAGAAAGGCGTAGCCGTAGGTGTTATGGTTTTGATGAGATAGCCTTGGTACCCGGAGCTAAGACTCTTAATCCTAACGAAGTTGATATTACTTTTCAGATCAACGGCAGAAAATTTAAAGTCCCTATTTTAGCCGCGGCTATGGATGGTGTGGTTGATGTCAAACTGGCGGTTGAGATGTCATTGCTTGGCGGTATCGCCGTACTTAATCTGGACGGCGTACAGACCCGCTATGATAATCCGGGCACAGTCTTAGATAAGGTCGCAGGAGCCAAACCCGCCAAAGCTACAGAGTTAATCCAGTCTATTTATACTAAGCCGATAAAAGAGAAGCTGATTTCTAAAAGAGTAAGTGAGATCAAGAAGAAGAATGCGACCGCCGTAGTAAGCTGTATACCCGGACATGCCCAGAGATTCTCCGAGATAGCAATTGCAGCCGGTTGTGATATTTTTGTGGTGCAATCTACGGTTACAACCACCAAACATATCTCCCGGGAATATAAGAGCCTGGATTTACTGAAATTTTGTAAGTCTACTAAAGTACCGGTGATTATCGGCAACTGTGTGACTTATGAGACAACACTCGAGCTGATGAATACTGGTGCAGCCGGTTTGCTGATCGGTGTCGGGCCGGGAGCTGCCTGTACTACCCGGGGTGTTTTGGGTATCGGTGTTCCGCAGGTGACCGCAACTGTCGATGCGGCTGCTGCCAGGGATTTTTATTATAAGAGGAGTGGTAGATATGTGTCGATAATAACTGACGGAGGCATGAACAGGGGTGGGGATATTTGTAAAGCTTTTGCCTGTGGCGCAGATGCAGTAATGATCGGTTCAAGTTTCGCCAGGGCTAAGGAAGCTCCCGGGAGAGGTTATCATTGGGGTATGGCCACCTCGCATGTAAATCTTCCCCGCGGAACACGGATTTACGTCGGCACTACCGGAAGGTTGAAAGAGATCCTTTTTGGCCCGGCCAGAGTAGATGACGGTTCCCAGAATTTAATTGGCGCCCTAAAGACTTCCATGGCTTCATTGGGTGCCTCCAATATGAAGGAGATGCATGATGTCGAGATTATTATTGCTCCTTCAATCCAGACAGAAGGAAAAATTTTTCAGGCTGACCAGAGAGTAGGAATGGGGAAATGAGAAAAAAATGAAGAAATTAAAAAAACCTTTAAAGTTACCCAAAAGATCGAAAGTTAAAAAGAATAAATTCAGAAAATTCAAGGCGTGGAAACCCAGAATTAAAAGGGGTAGAGCCAAAAGAGAAAAAGACCATAAAGCAAAGAGCCATAAAATACATCGCCAAACTATACTTATCCTGGATTTTGGTTCGCAATATTCTCAGTTGATCGCCAGGCGGGTAAGAGAGAGCAAGGTTTTCTCTAAAATAATTCCTTTTAATACTCCGGCTAAAGATATAGCTGCGATGCAGCCCAAAGGCTTGATATTCTCTGGTGGTCCGGCTTCAGTGATTGAGAAAAAGGGGCCGAGGCCGGATAAAAACATATTTAAATTAGGCATACCTATATTAGGTATCTGTTACGGAATGCAGGTTATCGCGGAAATGAGTGGCGGCAGAGTTAAGCATACCAAAGGCAGGGAATACGGAAAAGCAGAATTATTTATCGATGATAATCATGATTTGTTCAGTCATCTGCCCGGTAATTTTACCTGTTGGGCAAGCCATGGTGATTATGTAACAAAGCTGCCGTCCGGTTTTCGTATTAGTGCACATACTCTGAATACACCGATCGCGGCGATTTCTAATCCAAAGAGGAAGATTTTTGCGGTTCAATTCCATCCTGAAGTAACGCATACCGAGAAGGGGAACCAGATACTCAGTAACTTCTTATTTAGGATCTGCGGATGCCTGGGTAGATGGACGATGCAGTCAATAATCCAAGATGCGATCGAAGGTACGAGAAGATTGGCCGGCAATGATAAGGTGGTATTGGGTTTAAGCGGCGGGGTAGATTCTTCTGTCGCAGCCTTATTAGTCCATAAGGCGATCGGTAAAAATTTAAGATGTATTTTTATTGATAATGGCCTTCTGCGTAAAGATGAACCGCAGCAGATAAAAAAGATATTCCGTAACCTGTTTCATCTTAATTTGGATTATGTAGATAGAAATAAAAGATTTCTCGTCCGTTTGAAAGGGGTAACTGATCCGGAGAATAAAAGAAAAATTATCGGCGATGAGTTTGTAAAGGTTTTTGAAGAGGAAGCTCTGAAGGTTAAGGGTGTTAAATTTTTGGCCCAGGGGACCCTTTATCCGGATGTAATCGAATCGGTCTCTCCAAGCGGCGCTCCCAGCAAGCGTATTAAGAGCCATCATAATGTTGGTGGCCTGCCCGCACATATGAAATTAAAGCTGATTGAACCGCTCAGGGAGTTATTCAAGGATGAAGTAAGGGCGATTGGCAGGGAATTGAATTTACCGGAAAATATCATTAATCGTCAGCCTTTTCCCGGACCGGGCCTGGCAGTAAGGATAATCGGAGATGTAACGCCGGAGCGCCTGAATCTATTACGCGAGGTGGATAGGCGGGTAATCGATGAGATCAGAGATGCCGATCTCTATGATGAGATCTGGCAGTCATTTGCCATTCTACTGCCGATTAAAAGCGTAGGTATTATGGGTGATCAGCGTACCTATGAGAATGTAGTAGCCTTACGTTGTGTTTCCAGCCACGATGGAATGACCGCAGACTGGGTAAAGCTTCCCTATGAGCTGTTAGAGAATATCTCCAATCGGATTATTAATGAAGTAAAAGGCGTAAACAGAGTAGTCTACGACATATCTTCTAAACCTCCTGCAACCATAGAGTGGGAATAATCTAATTCCGTAACTCGTAAACTCGTAATTGGTAACGCGTAATTAATGACTAAAATTACTTTACTGGTTACGAGTTACTACTTTACTAGTTACTAAAAATGCCGCATTCAGATTTTATTCATTTACACCTCCACACTCAATATAGCCTTCTTGACGGTGCCTGCCGAATACCCGATATCCTTAGTCTCGCCAAACATTATAAGATGGATTCGCTGGCGATTACCGACCATGGGAATATGTTCGGTGCAGTGGATTTCTATCTTGAGACCCAGAAAGCGGGAATAAAGCCGATAATCGGCTGCGAAATTTATATTGCTCCGGGAAGCCGTCTGGATAAAAGCTCAGTAGGGATTGAGGAAGCTTCATACCATCTAATCCTCCTTGTCAAGGATGAGACCGGATACGAAAATTTAATGAAGTTGGTCTCGATTGGCTATCTAGAGGGATTCTACTACCGTCCGCGCATTGATAAAGAAGTACTCTTGCGTCATGCAAAGGGCTTGATCGGCCTGACTGCCTGCCTTAAAGGAGAGATCCCATCGTTACTCCAACAGAAACGTTTTAATGACGCTTTAAAGACCACTGATACTTACTTGAATATTTTCGGTAAGGATAATTTATATTTGGAGCTCCAGGCAAACTCTATCCCCGAGCAGAAGATAGTTAATGAAGGATTAATAAAAATATCCAAAGAATTAAACCTTCCGTTAGTGGCGACTAATGATGTGCATTACGTTAAGAAGGAAGACGCCCCAGCCCACGAAGCCTTGCTTTGCATCCAGACCCAGACTACCCTGGATGACCCGAATAGGATGCGTTTTCAGACCGATGAATTTTATCTCAGGTCTCCCGAAGAGATGAAAGAAATTTTTAAAGATATCCCTGAGGCCATATCCAATACGCTTGAAATAGCCGGCCGCTGTAATTTAGAATTAAATTTTTCCAAAATCCATCTGCCTAAATATGAACCTCCTAAAGGAATATCCAAAGAGGCCTTTTTAAAAGAGTTGTGTATCCAGAGGCTAAAGGATAAGTATGAGGAAGTTACCCCTGCGATCAAGGAGCGCCTGGAGCATGAGTTAAAAATTATCAAAGATATGGGGTTTGTCAGCTACTTTCTGATCGTCTGGGACTTTATCCACTATGCCAAGAGTCAGAATATTCCGGTCGGCCCGGGGAGAGGTTCTGCCGCGGGCAGCTTGACCAGTTTTCTTTTAGGTATCACTGATATTGATCCTTTAAAATACGGCCTTCTATTTGAAAGGTTCTTAAACCCTGAACGTTTAGGCCTGCCGGATATTGATATAGATTTTTGTTATGAGAGAAGGCAGGAAGTGATAGATTATGTAACTAAGAAATACGGCAGGGAGAATGTCGCCCAGATTATCACTTTCGGTACGATGCAATCAAGGGCAGTGGTGCGCGATGTGGGTAGAGTGATGGGAATAAGTTACGCTGATGTGGATAGGATCGCTAAAATGATCCCTGCTGATCCGGGCATCAAGTTAAAGGACGCCTTAGAGAGCGAGCCGGAGCTAAAAAACTTGTATAAAAATAATCCTCAGATTACCAAACTGATTAATATAGCGTTAAAGTTAGAAGGGCTTAATCGCCACGCATCCGTGCATGCTGCGGGCGTGGTCATTGCCGATAAGCCGCTGGACAACTATATGCCTTTATTTGAAACGCAGGGTGAGCAGATGACCACCGGTTACAGCATGGGTGTGTTAGAAAAAATCGGTTTGTTAAAGGTTGATTTCTTAGGGTTACGGACTCTTACTGTGATCAGCGAGACCTTAAAGTTAATCAAGCAGACTCAGGGCAAAAGCATTGATATTGATAAGTTGCCGCTTGATGACTCTAAGACCTTTGAGCTTTTAGCAAAGTCACAGACTTTCGGGGTATTTCAGTTAGAGAGTTCCGGGATGCGTGATTTATTGAGGAAATTAGAACCAAGCCGGTTCGAAGATATAATCGCACTTCTTGCATTATACCGGCCAGGTCCGATCGGTTCGGGGATGTTAGATGATTTTATGGCCCGTAAGCATAATCGCCTGCCGATTAAGTATGACCACAAAAAACTTGAGGCGATTTTGAAGGAAACTTATGGGATCATGGTCTATCAGGAACAGATCATGCAAGCAGCTTCTAGCTTAGCGGGTTTTAGCCTGGCAGATGCAGACCTCTTGCGTCGGGCAATGAGCAAGAAGACCCCGGAAGTCATGGAGAAACAGAGGTCAAACTTTGTGATTGGGTGCACAAAAAATGAAATCAGTTCATCGGTGGCTAACAAGATATTTGACCTGATCGAATATTTCTCCGGTTACGGATTCAATAAATGTGTTGTTGGTTCAACAGAGATTATTGATGCTGATACAGGTAAGAATGTCACTGTAAAGGAACTGTTCGAAAGAAAAGATTCTGTAAAGTTTACCTTTAGCTGCGATGATAATCTTAAGGTAAAAAAGAGCAAAATAAAAGATATAGTCTATAATGGGAATAAGCCCG
>JBDRLC010000055.1:0-20141 GCA_043813305.1 Candidatus Omnitrophota bacterium
TAAATAATATTATAAATATAAATATTTTAAGCATCTTCTTTATAGGAGCCTCTATCTTATAATTTTAATCAAATAATTATAAAAATCAATGAATCTTTATGCGATTTTTCGAATACCCGGGAAGAGGATATTTATGGCCAAGAAGAATAAAGTAGAAATACAGCCGCTGATTACAAGGGCAGGAGAAACACCCAGGATCTGAGCCAGAGTTCCGGCGATTAAATTGCCAAAAGGTATGATCCCGATGAAGGCGAGCATGAATACGCTCATTACCCTCCCCCTGAATTGATCGTCCACCTTTGTCTGAAGTATGGTATTGATTAATGCGATAACGCTAACACTTGCGTACCCCATACAGAGCAGAGCAAGAATCGATACTATATAGGACTTAGATAATGCAAAAAGCAATAAAGAAAGAGAGAAAATAAAAGATGAAACTGCCAATAATTTCCCTTTATATTTAAAATCACCTAAGTGTGCTAGAAACAACCCGCCAGCCAATGCGCCGATACCTGCACTTGACATCAAAAACCCCAGGCCCCTGGCGCCAACTCCTAAGATATCATTAGCAAAGATTGGCATAAGTATAATGTAGCCTACTCCGAATAGGCTTATAACACTTACCATGCTGATCAGCACCAATATCGAAGGATCATTTTTAATAAAGACAACCCCGTCCTTTAGATCTCTTAAGGCTTTATTATTTTTATTCGTCCTATGATTATTCTTTATTTTAATTATCAAAAGCGCAAAGATTAAAGCCAAGAAGCTTATCCCGTTTATGTAAAAACACCCGCTCATACCTATTGCCGCCACCAATATTCCGGCAAAGGCAGGCCCGATTACGCGGCTGGAATTAAATGCTACGGAATTTAACGCAATGGCATTGAATAAATTTTCTTTACCTACCAATTCAACTACCATCGCTTGTCTGCTGGGGGCGTCAAAAGCCATGACTATACCGTTTAAGACCGCAATCATCATCACATGCAAAGGCGTGATTAATTTCATCTGTGTAAGAGCGGCCAAGAGAAAAGCCAGCAACATAAAAGTCGTCTGGGTGCAGATAAGGATACTTCTTTTATTCATCCGGTCAGCCAACACTCCCCCGAATAAAGAAAGAAGAAAAATTGGAATGTAGGTTAAAAAACCGACTAATCCTAAGAGAAAGGCGGAATGAGTAAGCTCAAATACCAGCCAGCTAAGTGCTACCGCCTGAATCCAGGTGCCGACGAGCGATACAAACATACCAAACCAATAGATTCTAAAATTTTTTACCTTTAATGAAGAGAACATTGATTAGGACTTGATTACTGCTTCCCGACGGCAACGGGGACAAAGAATTTTTATGCGCTCGGAGCGCAAAGTTTCGGATTCTTTTTGGGAGGGATGTGGGATTTCTTTTAAGGCGAGATTCAAGCTTCTTAAGTAGAAAAGTAAGAGCGAAGCATTAGAGAAACTTAGCGGGCCCAATCTCTTAGCTATCCATTCATATTGATCGCGGGGAACAATCAGTTCAGTGCAACATTCGCAGGTTATAATCTCCTTCTCTATTTCCTGTTTTAGATCTTCTCTTTTCTCAGTTGTGGCTAAATCGAACTCCTGGGATAAGATAATCCCTTTTTCAGTCGGGCAATTCAACTGGCACTGTCCGCAGAATATACAACGGTCCAGGAGAATGGTCAATACTCTTTTGGCTTTCCCGTCTATAATTTTATCTTCGAATTCTATAGCGCGGGCAGGACATACCTGGGCACAAGCTCCGCATCCGATGCAATCCTCCTCATGAAAATAAGGCTTGCCTCTAAATTTCTCATACGGAGTATGCGCTTGGAAAGGGAATCCGGCAGTGTAAGGCCCTTTGATTAATGCCTTGATCGCCTCCCTGACTTCTCGCAGTTTAGGCTTTCTCATTTATCATCCTCAGCATATTTATCGCAGACTGATCCCTTGCAGAGTTTAACTCCGGATTTATGCGCTCCCCTGGCTAATGCATGCGCTGAGACAGGTGCGGTCAATATTAGAAAACCAATGCAAAGAATTGCCTTTATACCTCCGGCAGTAAAACCTTTAAACAAAAACAAACCAAGTAGAATACTACAGGTTCCCAGAGTGACGGATTTAGTAGCAGCCTGAAGCCGGTTATAAACATCCGGCAACCTTAGTAACCCCAGGCAACCAAAGAAATTAAAAACTAGACCTATGGTAATAAAGATAATCCCTATAGCCTCATTCATCGAAATCCCTGCCTTCTAAATATTTGGCTAAGGCCAAAGTAGAAATAAAACTCTGCAATGCCCAGGCAATACCTATATCAATATACCAGCTTCTTCCCGTAGCAACTCCTAATATGGCACAGAAACCTAAAACCAGGATACCTAGGATATCGATCGCTACTGCTCTATCTGCGGGGCTGGGGCCTCTCAAGATCCGCCAGAGACAAAATACACTGCAAAGAAATAAGACTAAGAAGCATCTTTTTAAGAAATTAGATTGCCATTCTATAAGAGATGGCATATCGTAGAAGAAAATCACCCATAAGATACCCAGGATCAATATTAACCCTATCAGCCAGCGTAATACTTTCATCCCGTTAGAAACCCCCTATTATATACGCCTCCCGTTATAGACTCTCTATCACTATTAATATAAAAGTTTCTAACGAGACTCATTCAAAGATCCTCTTCAATATATTTTCAAATCTATAAACAATATGCTCAGTTGCCTTTTGAATATCTGTTTCCTTTACGTCGATCCAATGTATATATAGAAATCCTTTCTCCCGGTCAATATCCACGCTCATCGTTCCGGGAGTGAGGGTGATAGAATTTGCTAGAAAGGTCAAACCGGTATCTGATTTTAAGCTGGTTTTTACCTTTACGATACCGGGGTTAATCGGAAGATTAGGATGGCTTACCCTGTAAGCGACATCAATGTTCGCCTTTATACACTCCCAGATAAACACAGGGACATAATATAAAAACCAGACATAGCGCGAGAGATGCTTGAAAACATAAGGCCTCTTAACAAACATATCCCCAGTCATAAAGGCAACAAAAGCAGCAACAAAAATACCTACGATCAGATGCTGTAAATCCGGTGGCCAGCTTAAAATCATCCAGATGATTAACGCTAATAAGAATAAAATAAATGAACTTTTTCTCTTCTTCATAGTTCGACTTGCTTTTGCTCGCTCACTATATGACCCTGAGTGAAATCGAATGGGTCATATTATCCTATCGCCCCGAAAACTGCCATATTATAGGTGCTACCTAATAATAGAACATTAACCGCGTAATCCAGGAATTGCCTAAGCGGTGGAACAAGAAGCAATCCCGTAACAACAGAGAGTGCTGTTAAGATTATTAATGAGGACCTCATTGCCCAAGGCACTTCCTTAACTTTACACCAGGCATCATCAAGCTTACCAAAGAAAGCATATCCTTGAAATTTCAAATAATAAGCTAAAGTTAGAATACTCACCAATACGGCGATAATCGCTTGGCCATAATATCCTGCCTGAATCGCAGCAAGGATAATAATCAGCTTACTCCAGAAGCCACCCAAAGGAGGAATGCCCGAGATACTCATCGAAGCCATGAGACTGGTAAAGCCTGTAACCGGCAACCTACTGTTTAATCCCCCTAATTTTTTCAAATTTCTCGTGCCTGTTGAGTATTCAATAGCCCCTGCATTCAAGAATAGTAAGGATTTAAAAATGGCGTGGTTGAATAAATGAAATAGCCCACCCAGAATAGCTAAAGGCGTACCGATACCTATAGCAAATATAATATAACCGATCTGACTGATGCTGGAATAGGCTAACATCCTTTTTATATCATTCTGGGCTATAGCCAAAAATGCACCTACGACCATAGAAATCAGGCCTAGGATTACTAATACGTTAAGCACGTTTCCGGATACCCCAAGAACATTAAATAAGATTCTACATAATGCATAGACGCCTAATGTTTTTATAAATACGCCCGAGAGCATCGCGGATATCGGCGCAGGTGCAGAAGGATGCGCGTCAGGAAGCCAGGCATGAAATGGCACCAACGCTGCCTTCAATCCAAATCCCATCACAAAAAGTACACTGACAAACGGCACAACCCAAAGGCTTGATTTTACACTTAAAACACCGGCCATATCTGCCATATTTAAAGTAGAGGTAAAACTGTATAAAAATGCAATCCCCATAAATATAAAACTCGAGGCAACCGATCCCATCACTGCGTATTTAAAAGCAGCTTCTAACTCCTCTGATTCTGTACCAAAAGCAACCAGGGCATAGCTGGCGATGGAAGCAATCTCCAAAAACACAAAGAGATTAAATAAATCTCCGGTAGCAATCACGCCATTCATACCCGCTGACATCAGCATAAACAGGGAATAGAATTTCCATTTATCGGTGTAGCGTTTCATATAATTTATCGAATAAACAGTCACCAATAAAGTAACCAGATTAACCGTAACTAACATGAATGAAGAGAGCCCATCCAAAACCAGACAGATCCCAACTGGAGGTACCCACCCTCCAATTTTATACACCAGAGTCTCGTGGATATTAACCAGCTTTATGGAATAGAGTGATAGTAAAAGCAAAATCAACGCGCCGAGGTTCCCTAGGATATCAGGAATAGCTTTTATTTTCTTTCCTAATAAAGAGATCAAAAACGCTGCTGCTAAGGGAACAACCACAAAGAAAGGTAAAATATTCATCATCCTCTCAGTTTCCTAATTTTAGTGATATCAAAGGTGCCGTACTTCTCATAGAGCCTTATGGCGATAGCTACGATTAAAGCAGTAACCGCTAAGCCAATTACGATGTTAGTCAGCACTAAAGCATGCGGCAAGGGGTCAACTATCCTGGTAATCACTTCGCTCTTCTCCAGTACGGGTGCATGGGAATTCTTCTGGTAGCTAGAAAGCACAAACAATAAATTTATTGCGTACTCAATAATCCCCAGCCCAATCACGATCTTAATAATATTTCTCTTCCTTAAGACGCAATAGAGCCCGATACAGAATACAACTAGACAAAGAATATATTCAATCATAGTTCGACTCGCTTTTGCTCCCTCACTATGACCCTGAGTGAAATCGAATGGGTCATTTATCTTTACCTGTTCCTTTAAACAAAACCAGCGCCATAAATATAGCAAAAAGCCCTGCGCCTACCTTAAAACAGATAGCAATGTTAGAGAGTGGGATTATCCCTGCGCTAAATAAACTAAAAGGCTCCCCTTTATTTACAAAGAAATTAAAGAAAAAATAGCCTCCAAACAGGCCTAATAAAGCTATAGATAAAAACATCAACGCCCCTATACTCTCAAAAAATGAAGCGACTGGCTGGCTTAACTTCTTTAAAGCCAGATCCTTGCCAAAAGCAAGCATTAGATGGATAAAAGAGAGTGCAATGATCACTCCGCCAGCAAATCCTCCCCCTGGACTGATATGGCCGTGTAAGACAATATAGATACCGTATAATAGTATCAGCCCGACGGTAAGACGGGTAATTGTCTTAACGATTAAGGTCATTCCGGGTTCTTGTTTATTTTTCATTGATCCTTCCTACCTGACGCATTATTGCCAAGACACCGATAACGGCTGTAAAGAGAACCGTGGCTTCACCTAAGGTATCATAACCTCTGAAATCTAGGATTATGGAAGACACAATATTGGTTGCTCCGGTTTTGCTTAATCCCTGCCGAATATATTCTTTGGCTACTTTCATAATCGGCTCGCCAAAACTTGGCAACTCCTTCAAAGCAAAGTAGGCAAATACTAAAAAACAGGAAATAAATAATAATGTAGAGAAGGTATTAAAAAACCACCGCCCATCTTTTATTATCGACAGGTCTTTTTTGATCGTCGCACGAATGAGAATGATGATGCAGAGAATTTCTACTACCAACTGCACGATCGCCAAGTCCGGGGCCTTTAAGATCAAGAAACCCATTGATAAAGCCAACCCTACCGCACCAACCGCGATTACGCTAGAGAGTAAATCCTCTATCTCAACCGCTACGATCGCTCCCAAAACCATAAATAGTAAAAGTAATTGTAGTTCCAACTTATGTCCTCACTTAAACAATAGAAAATAAAATAACGCTAATGTACCTAATAAACACCAGACCATATAGGTAGGGAGAACTCCATTATGTAAATACTTTAATACGTTAGCTACAGAGAAGGTGAATTTCTTTCCCTGCTCATAGATATCAAAGCTCCCTGTCTTTGCTCTTTTGTATATTGGCTTTAGGGTTTTTAATTCCTTGATCGTGTTGTAAAATTCAGTTCCTGTGACTCTATTCTCTTCTAAGTCAATTGGTTCTGCTCCGATATAATTTTTATCTTCTCGTATATTAGGTGCTAGGCTCTTTAGTTTAAAGATCAATACCCCTAAAACCAAACCAGCAATAACCAACATCGTAGCCAACCCTGAATACCAGGTTCCGATAAAAGAAACGCCTGCTACCGCCGGGAGAATGAACTGCTTCAGAGGTACCTGATTAGCAAATACGCCAAATACTATACAGATAATTGCCAGAAAAACACCGGGAAGCCACATGGCAATTGATACCTCTTTTATATTCGAGCGCGAATTTACCTCCCTCTGCCCGAGAAAGACAGCATGCATTAATTTCATGAAACTGGCAAGGGTCAGCCCTGAACCAAACATCGCGGCAGCCAAACATAATACACTTATAAATCTTAGCGTATCCGTCTGGAACTGCAGCTGAGTGATTACGCCCTGATAAACCATCCACTTTGAAACAAAGCCGTTAAACGGCGGAACTCCGGAGATAGATAAACTGGCAATCAAAGCAGTGATATAGGTAAGAGGCATGACTTTGGATAGGCCGCCGAGTTTATCTAATTCAGTTGTCCCGGTTCTGCTCTCTACGTTACCGGCACTAAGAAAGAGTGCCTGTTTGTATACAGCATTATTAAGCATATGAAATAATCCGCCGGCAATACCGATTGGGGTTCCGGTGCCAATACCTAATACCATATAACCTACCTGTGAAACAGCGTGATAACCCAGGAGCCTCTTCATATTGTGCTGGATCAAAGCCATCATTACTGCGGCGATTATAGTAAAAGCACCGACAACCATCAGGATCATATTGATCAGCGGGATCATGATGAATAGATCCATTGAGATCCTGGCTAAAAGATAAATACCTAATAATTTATCTAAGGAAGCGGGCAAAAATGCTACTACCGGCAGAGGTGCTGCTTCTGAAGAATCCGGGATCCAGGTATGAAAGGGCATTACCCCCGCCTTGGCAAAACACCCGACGGCAATACATAAATAAGCAACCACGGGTAGTATGGAATTACTGGCCAGAGGAATACGTATTTTATCCATCACAAAAGTTCCGCTTAAATAATAAATTATACCTATACCTAATAGCATCAGTGCATCTGAGCCGCCGATGATGATAAATGTCTTCTTTGCTACTTGGGATGAATTTTGGCCCATGTTAATCAAAAGATATAGCGTTAACCCTAAGAACCCCCAGAAGATAAAGAGAAGAATCAGATGATTGGAGCGCACTACAGCAATTGAGGCGATGGAGGTGAGAATTATATAGGTATAGTATTGCATAAGCCCTTTCTTCCCCTTCATAAATTTAGAAGAATATATCAGGGCTAAGATAGTAAATAAAGCTATAGCCAGAACTATAAAATTACTCAGGCTGTCTTTGATAAAATAAGGATAGAAAGAGAAAAACTTACACATTTATACCCATCCGCTTTTTAATCTTTTCTGTCTTCTCCTGTGATAATTTAATCAGGTCCCATCCGTTTAAGATCTGTTTGTCGGTTTTCTTATCGAGGACCGCGACTCTTTCAGTACAGCAGTAACAAGGATCAACAGCGGCCAGGGTGATTGTCGTATCTGAGATAGTCTGCCCTACCGCGGCCACCTTGTTAGATGCGATGTTTACATAGCTGGGTGCGCGGATCTTATGCCTCACTGGTCGGTTTGTTCCGTCGGAACGGACATAATGATAGCATTCTCCGCGGGGTGCTTCAACATGTCCGATACCTTCTCCGGGAGGGATATCCTTTATATCAGCGTCTATCGCGCCCTTAGGCATTTTATCCAAACACTGCCGGATAATACTTACTGACTCGTAAAGTTCCAGGATCCGCACCTTTGCCTTGGCAAATACATCGCCCTCCTTCTCTACGATTACACTCCACTTCATCTTATCAAATACTCCGTAAGGATCATCGCGCCTTACATCTATATCTACTCCTGATGCGCGGGCAGTCGGCCCGACTGTACACCAATCAATCGCCTGCTGCTTTGTCAAGATCCCTACACCTTTAAGCCTGGCGTGTATAACCGGATCATCCAACACGGCACCTTTAAACATATTCGCCGCAGGCACGAGGTCATCCATCGCCTTTTTTATCGCCGGGATATCCTCATCCCTTATATCATGAATCACTCCGCCGATTTTACTAATTCCGTAATGATTGCGGTTACCGGTAATCATCTCGAATAAATCCAAGAGCGGCTCTCGATAACGCCAGGCCCACATCCAAACGGTATTATATCCGATGAAATGACCGGCTAACCCTAACCATAGCAAGTGACTGTGGAGTCTCTGTAATTCATCAACGATCGTGCGAATGTAAAGAGCACGCTCAGGGACTACATTCGCCTCTCCACCCAATATATCCTCTATTGCCAAAACATAAGCGTAAGGATGGCTGGAGGAACAGATCCCGCAGATACGCTCGACTAAATAGGCCACCTGATGGAAATGTTTATGCTCGGAAAGCTCCTCTATCCCGCGATGCATATAGCCGATGATTATATCAATATCTATTACCTTCTCTCCATCGACATGAAGGCGGAAAAACTCCGGTTCTTCCTGTAAAGGGTGATAAGGCCCTATAGGGACGATGACTTTATGTGACATTAACTAACGATTATCCTTTCTTAACGGATGCTTGCCTTCCGGCCAATCATCGATTAAAAGCAGATGCCTTAAATCCGGATGGCCTTTGAAACTTACGCCTAGAAGCTCCCAGATCTCTCGCTCGATCCACTCCGCACCTTTAATTATACGCGCAATCGAATCGATCTGTGGGCTTTTCTTATTAGTAATCAATGTGCGCAAAGAAATTACTTTTCCTGAAGAGTCATCAGAAAAATGGTAAAGTATCTCAATCCCCTTCGGCGTATCTATGCCGGAGGCAGTAATCATACGGCAACCTAATTCTTTAAATATAAACTCAGCTGCCCCGGGGATATCCTCCGGCTTGAATTCAATGTAAGCTCTGGGGGTAGCCTTCTCCTCAACTTTAATAATCTGATCAGTAAATCTATCTCTTATACGGCTGACGATATCTTCCAAACTTATGTCCTCACTTTACCCGTAAGTTTATTAATTAACTTGGCTACCCCCGCGATCATTGCCTCAGGCTTAGGAGGGCAACCCGGGATATAAACATCCACCGGGATTACCTCATCGACTGTGCAGGGGCTATTGTAAGAATCTCTGAACATTACCCTACCGCAGGAACAATTACCTATTGCTATTACCACGCAAGGCTTAGGAGCCTGTTCATAAAGCTTCTTCAGCCTCTCTTTAGTCTTGTAATTAGGCACGCCCGTTACCAAAAGCGCATCTGCATGCCTGACGCTGCCGACTAAGACCATACCCAGCCTCTCGACATCAAAACGAGGAGTCAATAAATCCAAAACTTCGATATCGCAGTTATTACAGGGAGAGCAAGCTGCATGAAATACCCAGATAGATTTAGTTAAGGCTTTTAATTTTACGCTCACCCCGTTAGAAACCTCCGTTTGTCCCCATTAGAAAACATGTTTCTAACGGGGCTCATGCTATTTTCCTAACAACGCTAAAATAACCGCTACACCCGCTAAAAAAGACATCGGCCCCCAGAACCATCTTAAGGCCTGGTCTATGCGTACACGCGGGCTGGTGTTTTTAATTAAAACGATAACTACTAATAATAGCACAAATTTAGCTATAATAAATAGCGGGCTGAGGTCCTTGCCCATAAATAAAATTATTAAAAGTAAAGGCATAGTATAAAGAAGTACTGCCTTGGTCAATTTGAATATTGCTAAAGGAAGGCCGGAGTATTCAATTAATACGCCTCCCATTATCTCTTGTTCCGCTTCTGAGGCATCAAAGGGGACAAATCCTAATTTTGCCTGCATGCAAAATATGGAAACTAAAAATGCCAGGGTTCCGGAAAAAGAAGCGATATTTGAACCAAAGTTAATCTGATGATTTATAATCTCGCCTATCTGAATGGTTGTACCGCTCTTAATTATAATCGTAATTACCGAGAGGATAAAGGGAAGCTCGTAACCTAAAACTAACTTCATCTCTCTGGAAACGCCGATGGAAGCCAAGGGGTTCCGGGAAGAAGCGCCTCCGATGATCAAAGCTATCGCCGGGACAACTAAAAGATATAATACCACAATCAGATCGCCGGCAAAACCCTCTAAGGGCGAAAGGATATTGCTGCCAAGGGCCGCAGCCACAAGGGTTAAACTTAGCAGCCCCAGGTAGGGGGCTAAAAGAAAAGTCATCCTTGCCCCGGCAGGAACAATCGTTTCCTTGCCGATCAGTTTTACAATATCCACAAAATTCTGATACCAGGGCGGCCCGACCCGCCAGTGAATGCGTGCGGTAACTTTTCTATCCACCCAGCCGGCAATCAAACCTATGCAGGCACTGAATAGAAAACCGGGGAAAATAAGATAAGTAAATAAGCTACTTATGGCCTTCATTTCTTCTTAGGCTGAATATCCTCTTTTGACCATTTAGGAGTCCGTACTGCCAGATGCTCGCCGACAAAATAGATATTTTTTTCAGCGTCCTCTTGAATATCTTTAACCTCTACTGCCTTTTCAGGGCAGGTGGTAACACATTTAGGAAGCTTACTGCTGACCTCTAAACAAAAATCACATTTGGAATCCAGATAAGGTATAAAATCCTGGAAGATTATGCCAAAAGGACAAGCTACGGAACATGATTTACAACTGGTACAACGCATTTTATAACGTTTAATATGTCCGTCAGGAGCTCTTTCTAAAGCATTATGATAGCAGGAATTTACGCATGGCGCCTCTTCACAGTGACGGCAAATCGTCGCAAAGGTTGCATATTCACGTAAAGAAGCTATACCGTTATTCTGCGGATGGTAGAAATAATCACAGGTAATCCTGCACTCTTCGCATTTACTGCATATCTCTAAATCCACAAAAAGGCGCTTCATAAATTTAATCCCAGATATCGTGTATGCTCTTAAGGTCTCTATAGCAGAACACCGGGCCGTCCTTACAGGCATAATACTTTCCGATACGGCAGTGCCCGCATTTACCCAAACCACAGGACATACTTTTCTCCATAGACAGATATATATCCTTAGGTTTAAAACCTACTTCTGATAACTTCATTGCCACAAACTTCATCATGATCGGAGGGCCGCAGACTATTGCCACCGCATTTTTGAGATTTACCGGGAGTTTGTTTAAAATAGTCGTAACCAATCCCACGTTTCCTCTCCATTTAGGTTCACCCACATCGACTGTTGTGACTACATTCACTTTTTTCTTCCTTGCCCAGCTGGGCAGTGATTCTTTATAGACCAGATCCTTTGGCGTGCGTGCGCCGTATCGCAATACCACCTTCTTATAACTCTTCATATCAGAGAATAGGGTAAATAAAAGTGAGCGTAAAGGAGCGAGCCCTACCCCACCCCCCACGACTAACACATCCTTGTTTTTAAATTTACCCAAAGGATAGCCCTTTCCGTAAGGGCCTCGGATACCAACCAGATCACCTTTTTTCATAGTATGCAGCTTGGAGGTAACCATACCTACATTCATTATGGTTACATCTATGGTATCGGTTTTTGATGGGTCTGAAGAGGGAGTAAATGGCGCCTCCCCTAATCCCGGAACAGTAAGTTCAATAAATTCTCCGGTACGAAAGGCAAATTCTTGCTTAGGCCTAAATACAAAGGTCTTTATCGTCGGGGTCTCCTGCTTAACATCTTCGATTACTGCTTCAATGGGCTGATAGATGTTTTTCTTCATATAGCTTTCTTAAAATATTACGTATGTCTATCCTGCCAGGGCAAACCTCAATACATCTGCCGCAGCCACAACAGGCCTGTAAACCGGTATTAGCAACAAAAAAATCGAATTTCTTCAGGAAGCGATTACGTAATCTCATATAACGTAACTTTAGTGGATTAGCTCCACCGGCAACCCTGGCGAAATTCTTGAATAAACAACCATCCCAGGTACGTATCTTCTTAGTCGTCCTTCCTTCGGGCTTATCTTCTAATAAGAAACAATGGCAGGTATCGCACATAAACACGCACCCGCCGCATTCAACACAATCAAGCATCTGATCGCGCCAGATCTGGGAATTATAACCTGATAATACTATGTCTTGTAAGCTGTCTTTTGCGGGAATTTTATGATGAAAGAGATGTTCATCTATGCGTTTAATCACCGCTTCTCTTTTTTCCTCTCTGCCTGAAGTCTGGCCGACTGTGGCAGGAGTCAATATATCTGCCAAGGAATCGACGATTTTTTTTGCCTTCCCAGAGGCGACATCGACTAGGTATCCGTGGTTAAGAGGAGAAAGGTTAAAATCGAATCCTTCGCTTGCGTGCGGGTTAATCTCAAATGCCCTGCAGAAACAAGCCTCTTTGAAATTAGGACAATCGCTTGCGATCAGTAAGGTATTATCCCTTCTCTTCCTATATACAGGGTCTTCCTCAACCCCATCCAAGAAAACATAATCCTGGATCTTTAAAGAAAAGAGGTCGCAGCTCTTTAGGCCGCATACCGCAACCGAACGTTCTGTATTATCCTCAGCCTGATCAGCGTTAAAATAACCGCAAAGCACTTCCTTAAAGTGGGTAAATAACGAACGTAAGGGTTCTACACAGCGATAATCATTAAAAACAATCTTATCTTTATCTAATTCGGAATATTTTTTTAAAAGATAATCATCAGTGGGAAAATTAAAGCCATAATCACACTTTAATTTCAGGGGAGTCTGCGTTTTGATTGGAACGTAAAGCTCATAATCCTCTGCAATACGTTTGTAGAACCTAGAAAGGTCTTCAAGCTTTAAAAAATATGTCTGCATTATTTACAGATTTAAAAGAATGAGGCGGGATACCCTCAAGCTAAAAAGTTTATAGAAATATAACATATTCTGATGTCTTTGTCTAGAGAAATTTAATCCTGCGCAGACTCTTTTGGCGGGGTAAGCCGCTGCTTGACTAAATCGCTCACCAGCTTACCGTCTGCCTGGCCGGCTACTTTTGCCATTACTTCTTTCATCACCTTGCCCATATCCTGCGGGCCTTGCGCTCCCACCTCAGAAACCGCCTCTTCAACTATCTTTTTTACCTCCTCAGCGGACATCTCCGGCGGAAGATATGCCTTGAGAATCTCTGATTCCTTCTTCTCCTTATTGGCCATGTCAACCCGGTTGCCTTTTTCAAACTGTTCAATGGAATCCTGGCGCTGCTTTATCTGTTTTTTAATTACTGAAATAACCTCCTTGTCATCAAGCGACTTCGTTTTCTTGGCCACAGCTGCATTCATCAACTCGGCACGCAGGAAACTTAAAGTCGAACTTTTCAGGCTATCCCTTGCTTTCATCGATTCTTTGTAATCGTTCATGATTTTCTCTTCTAACATTTCAACCTCCCTTAAAATAAAACCAGTTTCTTGAACTTAGAAAGCCTATTATTTAAATCTTTAGAAGTGAGCCCGGACGTTCTCTCCACTCCGAAATTCTCAATATTAAAAGAAGCTGCTACCGTGCCGTAGGCAAGCGCAATCTTAATATTCGACTGGTTGATCTTTTTAGCTTTAGTCAGATACCCCATAAATCCGCCGGCAAAGGTATCTCCTGCCCCGGTAGGATCGACTACTTTCTCCGTAGAATAAGCCGGCAGGGAGAAAATAAACTTATCACTGTAAAAGAAAACACCGTGTTCCCCTTTCTTAATCAGAATCATTTTTGGCCCGCGCATACTTAGACTTTTGGCTACCTTTATAAGATTGGACTCCCCAGATAGATCCCTCGCTTCCTGGTCGTTTGCTACATAGATATCAACTTGTTTTAATAACCGCAGCAGGGATTTTCGTTTATGCTTTATCCAATAGTTCATGCTATCACACGCCACTAACTGCGGAGAGCGCATATGAACTAAGAGATGCCTCTGTATATCCGGATCGACATTAGCAAGGAATATATTTTTGATTCTTCTTTGGGTATCGGAAATTGAAGGCTTGAATACAGAAAGCACACCCAGCTCAGTACTAAGAGTAAAAGCGGTATTTAAATCCCCTTGATACTCACCCTTCCATTTGAATGTCTTACCGCTATCTTTGATCAATGAAGTCAAGACTATTCCTTGTTCCTGCAGGAAGTCTATGTATTTCTGCGGGAAATCATGCCCCACGATCGCAACCAGATTGACGTTAGTAAATAATCTAGCGGACATTGCGAAGTGTATTGCTGAACCTCCCAGCATATGTTTTCTAAAACCAAAAGGTGTTTTTACGGTATCAAGCGCAACTGTTCCTAAGACAACAAGGCTCACCCCGTTAGAAATCTCCGCTTGTCCCCACCAGAAAACATGTTTCTGTTTCTAACGGGGCTCATATGAAAAATAAGGTAATTACAGCTAAGGCAATACAGTAATAGCCGAAATAATGCAGCTTTGATTTATCCAAGACTAACTTCAATACCCAGAGAGCAAAAAGGCCGCTGAGCAAACTCGCCAGGAATCCGAAGGCAAAATTGACAGAGCCGGCCTGCAGGGCAAAATCAACTTTTTTCGCCTCTAATATCACTGCACCAATGATCGCCGGAATAGAAGCTAAAAATGAAAATTTAAAACAGGTCTCTTTATCTACCTTCCTATACAAAAGCCAAGAGATAGTAATGCCCGAACGGGAGATCCCGGGTATGATTGCTATGGATTGCGCAATGCCTAAGGTCGCGGCATCCTGGATATCCAGCATTTCCCTCTTCGTACTATTTATATATCTGCGCGTTGGGATGAGGACCAGGCCGCTGATCAACAAAGCCAGAGCTACCAATTTAGGTGAACTGAACAGGCTTTCAAAAAAACCTCTACCTAATATACCGATAATCCCGGTAATTAGAGTAGCAACCATAATAAAGGTAATTAATCTGATATTCCTTAAAGTCTTTAGAATTTCTTTAAAGAAAAATATTATTAAAGCGCAAATCGTACCCAGATGAAGAATCACGGAGATAGCGATCTCCTCACCCTGCATACCCATGATCCTCTGGAAAATAATTAAATGGCCTGAGCTGCTTACAGGCAGGAATTCGGTGAGGCCTTGGATTATCCCTAATAATATATGGTTTAGCATATTTTAGAATACTTCGTGGATAGCGATTTCCACCAAATCAATATCCCAATTATGCGCAAGCAGCTCTTTTTTAATCGCAGCCTCGCCTAGCCCTTTGGATTTCCTCTCAGACACAAACGTCTTTAAAACTCCTAGGTTATACCTTTGGATATTATCTAAAATATTCTTAATCGGTTTCTCCCTTTCCTCCTGATTAAGAAAATAAGCAACTAAAGCTAAAATTAATGGTATGAGAAATACAAATATCGAACCGCCGAATAAATAACCGCTGCTGCCCGTTAATATATATGCGGCGATGCCCCAGAATACGTCAAAAAGGTAATGCGCCACAATCAAAGGTATAATACCATATTTTATAAATATAACTCCATACATTAATCCGATGATGCTGATCTCGATTCCTCTGAACCATACGGGGAATATCGCATATCCGGTATGACCGAAACCCCAGATAAGAGCAGAAAAGAAAATCGCAAAGAATATATTTTTAAAATACTTTTTTCCCCAGTTTATAGCAAATATCCTGAAGATCACCTCTTCATTAACGCTTGCCGTTATCCCTATAATAAAAGCGCCCAAAAAAGGCACGTAGGCTGAGGAGAAACGCGTGAACCTGAAGTGCTCCTTCCATACGCCTAGGTGCTCCTGTCCGAGATCGAAAATAAAGGCCTGTAACCCCAGCATAATCACAAATAATAGATAGCCTAATAGAATAGCCCCTGAGACTCTACGACTGAAAAAAGTTGATCTAAGATAATGCAGGAATGAAGATTCCTGCCTCTTGGGCATTACTTCATTACGCAGGGTCTCTCCGGCAACGCCAATCATCACAAATGCTACGTTAAAAAATGCAAGATTGATGATTACTTTTACCAGATTAATACCTATATATGAAGCTAAAGAGACACTGGTTGAATAATGCATGATAATATTCTCTAGGTTGTTAAAGAAGGATACCAAACTAAGAAAGACTAAAACTATTGCCAGATATAAATACCACTTCTTGCAGAAACGAGTGACTACCTGATTTCTTTTTTTTATCAAGAGATATATAGATGAAGCAATCAGGAAAGTCAATATCAGGAAATAAAAACTTAACAAATATTCGCCGAAAACAAGCTGTTTTTCAACGTAGCGGCTAAATTTCTCCGGTATATCCAGATAGTTTTTATAAAACCGCCTGATCTCATTACCTGATACTGTAGCTCCGATAAGTAGTTTTGCGCCTCCCTCATCCTCTTGCCAGGGGATATACACATCTTTATGCTCCCAGGAGAAACTATAATCAGTCCTCTTCTCCAGGCGAGTTATCTTTACTTCATGAAAATCATATTCATCTATGTTTATAGCGAATTTCTCTTCCAGGAATCTCCTTGCCTTGCGCTTGGCGATCTCCTGATCTTCGCTCTTCCTTTCAACGATATCTTCAATCGGATGAGCAAAACTTAAAATCTCTTTAGACTTAGGGCTTACTTCTATGAGGTACTCTTCTTTCTGAGATTGCTTAAAGAAACGTACTTTCCAGAAAAATAATTCATAATTATAGCGCGTGACAAATTCATTTTCTTTCTTTGATCCTAAGGTTTTCTGAAGATACCTGTCCGCCCAGCCATCATTCTCAAAGGTAATTACATGAGAATATCCCTCGGAGCCCACTCCCAGGGAATCAAGATAGGATACGGCGATATTCAATGCTTCTTTCTTATTGACCGACAAGTCTACAAAAGAAAAACTTGGATAGCCGAAATGCATCCAGAGATAAAAACCTAGGATGGCAATTAGAATAAAAATAACCCACGCTTTTACGGATATCTTCATCTTAATCAGGGTGTATCTTAAGAAACTTCTCTAAATCCTGCGCTAAGGCGCAAGATAAATCAACTGCTTCGTTAGTAACCGGATGGGTAAATTTTAGAGCCTCGGCATGCAGATAGACTCTCTTTGCTTTAAGTTTATAATCTTTCCTAAAAGCAAACTTACTTTCGCCTACCAGAGGATGACCTAACCCTTTAAAGTGAATCCTGATCTGATTAGTGCGGCCGGTTAAAGGCATTACCTTTACTATATCAAAATCTTTTCTACTTTTAATAACTTCGTAATTTGTAGCTGCGCTTTGGCCTTCGATCGGATTTTTTATAACACCTTTATGCTCTTTAAGATGTCCCTGCACAAAAGCTATATAGGCCTTGATTATTTTTTTCTGCCTGAAAAGCTCTGCGATCTTCTTTTGGGCAGACTTTCCTTTTGCGTAAATTATCAAACCCGATGTCTCACGGTCCAGCCGATGACAAGGATGAAGGTTATATTCTGCTCCCCTTTTTTTAAATTCTTCATTAAGAATGCTCGTCAGGGTGCGTTTTTCTTTTTTCGCTGTCGGTATTACCAAGAGCCCAGTGGGCTTGTCAACGACTAATAACCAGTTATCCTCAAAAATTATCGGGATATTCACCTTTCAGGCTATCTCCATCATCCGGTCTATTGATTTTTTCGCACGGGCGCGTATATAATCAGGAACTTTTACTTCTTCTTTTAGTTCTTCTAAAGACCAAACGATTTTTTCCTGGGTTGTACGTTTCATATTCGGGCATACTGCAGCCTCAGAGGCAGGATAAAATTCCTTTGTAGGATTATCTTTTTTAAGGCGATAGATTAAGCCTACTTCCGTACCGACGATAAACTCATCTGCTTGGGATTCCTTTGCGTATTTTGCCATCTTACTGGTAGAGAGCGCTGCATCTGCCAAAGCGATTACCTCTGCGGTACATTCCGGATGAACAATCACCTTTGCTTTGGGATGAAATCTTTTCTCTCTTTTCACATCTGCAGGTAAAATTTTCACATGGGTAGGACAATAACCGTTCCAGGAGATAAGCTTCCTACCCGTTTGCCTAGAGACATAATCTGCAAGATATTTATCGGGAACAAAGATAATCTCTTTTTTATCTTTGAGCGCATTTACTACTGCTACTGCATTGGTAGAAGTACAACAATAATCTAATTCCGCCTTAACCTCAGCCGAGGTATTTACATAACCCACTACTGCTGCTTGAGGATGCTCTTTCTTTAATTTCTTAAGGTCGGAGGCGGTAATCATATTGGCCATAGGGCAACCTGCATTTATATCCGGCATGATTACTTTTTTCTCTGGAGAAAGAATGGAAACTGTCTCGGCCATAAAATGCACCCCGCAAAAGACTATAACTTTGGCATCGGTTTTAGCGGCGATCCGGCTTAATTCTAAAGAATCGCCCCCAAAGCCTGCAACATCCTGAACCTCAGGCAATTGATAATTATGCGCTAAGATTATAGCATTACGCTTCTTCTTTAATTTATTGATCTTCTCTTCTAACTCTTTAAATTGTCTTCTGATCATTTTAGTCTAAAACTCTATCGATAATCCCTCCGCCGATTACTGAATCCCGATCATAGAATACTGCGGATTGACCGGGAGTTATGGCAAACTGCGGTTCTTTAAATTTAACCTTTATCTTTGTGTTTTGCAGGGAGACCTCTGCTGATGCTTCTTTGTGATTATACCTTATCCTCACCTTAAGGGCAATCTTCTTTTTTATCGGATTAATGATAAAATTGGGCTGTTTAACCAAAAATTCCTTCCTTAAGGCTTCTTCTCTTGGGCCTACAATTATCTGGTTATTCTTAAAATTTATTCTGGATATATACAACGGATAACCCTTAGCGATTCCTAACCCCTCGCGCTGACCCACGGTATAAAAAGCAACTCCCTTATGTTTACCTAATATACGTCCCTCTTTATCGACAATCGCGCCGGGCTTAATTTTATTACTAATCCTCTTTTTGATGAATTGCTTATATCCTTTATCCTTCAGGAAACAGATCTCCTGGCTTGAAGGAATATCTGAACAAGACAGACGAATCTCTTTTGCTAAGGAAATGATCCCCTGTTTTGTATAGGCACCTAAGGGGAAAAGAATATTTTTAAGCTGATACTGGCTTAAGCGATAGAGAAAATAAGATTGCTCTTTCAGGGGGTCTTTTCCTTTTTCGAGCAACAGTGAGTTTCCCCTCTTGACTATTCTGGCATAATGGCCGGTTGCCATGAAATCCATTTTTAATCTTTTGGCTTCCCTCAATAAATAGCCGAATTTGATATATTGATTACACCTGACGCAAGGATTTGGAGTTTTCCCTTTAAGATACTCGGTACAAAAATCGCTGATTACTTTTTTTTCAAGCTCCCCTTGTATGTCTATTATATGCTGGGTAATACCTAAATTCTTTGCAATCTTGCGGCTATTAGCAAGATTTCTAAAGCCTTTAAAATCCATCGTGATCCCTGAGACTTGATAGCCTTCTTTTTTTAAAAGATATGCTGCCATCGATGAATCTACTCCGCCGCTCATCGCCACCAATACCCTCTTTTTTGCTCGCTCTCTTGCTCGCTCTCTTGCTCGCTTTTTCATAAGTTCCTATTATATCATTAAGTTACATCATTTCAAACACCCTAGTAACCAAGGGTTACCAGGAGAAACGGAGACCGGCTTCGAGATTTCTGCCTGGCTGGGGAATCCCTTCTATCTCCTGATATTCAACATTAAAGAGATTGGTGCCTTTTAGGAATATCTGAAAGTTTTTATTAAAATCATAGGCTAGGCGGGTGCTAACCAATAACCATCCGTCACGGCTTGGCTTTTTCTTATAAGTTAACCCT
>JBDRLC010000056.1:0-2864 GCA_043813305.1 Candidatus Omnitrophota bacterium
GGTAGCTAAGGCAGGCGCTACGCATCTAATCGCCGGTAATGCGGTATTCAAAGGAGATATACTGGAGAATATCAAGTCCCTTTATCGAAGTATTAATCAGCTATAAGAGAATTTTAAAGATATAGATGAATTATCTCTCCGTTGCTAGGAAGGCTGCCAAAGAAGCCGGAAAAATCCACAAAAAATATTTTAGAGGGAGTTTTAAGATAAGGACAAAATCGAACTCCTTTGACTTATTGACGATTGCGGATACAGAATCAGAGAAAGCCGTAGTTTCCTTAATTAAAACATACTTTCCCGAGCATAATATTCTCGCCGAAGAATATAAATACCCTAAAACAAAATCACCATATACATGGATCATCGATCCGCTTGACGGAACAAATAATTTTGCTTCCGGCCTGCCGATCTTTTGTGCCTCCGTTGCCCTGAAGTATAATGATCAGATAATCGTCGGGGCGATCTATGACGTAACGCGGGATGAATTATTTTACGCCCAGAAGAACAAAGGTGCATTTCTCAATCGAAAGCGCATCAGGGTTAATTCAACGATGCGCCTTCAGGGATCTTTACTGATTACCGGGTTTTACTATAGCCGTGGCAGGAAGATGATTGAGACCCTCCGGATAATCAAGAAATTCTTCCTTGCTCACATTAGGGGATTGCGCAGACTGGGAGCCGCTGCGCTTGATCTTTGCTATGTTGCGTCAGGGCGTGTCAGCGGATTCTGGGAATTTGAATTGAACCCCTGGGATTATGCGGCCGGAAAGTTGCTGGTTGAGGAAGCCGGCGGCAGGATTACAGATAAAAGCGGCAATAAATTACCTCTTACCAAAAAAACCTTCGTCATCGCCTCTAACGCCAAGATCCACTCCCGCATGCTCGCCATAATCAACAAATAATTTTCTCAAGGGTCTTTTCGGTCTTACTTCCGCGTGCTTAAAATATATTACTTATAACAAACGAATCTGTCGGTATTTTTCGCTCAGTTCGATTTCTTAACGCCAATGATCTTTCGCATTTCGGTGGCTCTGAACTCGCGCTTTTTGCTCTAGCAAAAATCGCTCAAACAGCATCGCCATCCCAAAATTGCCCCCGCTAAGGCGGGGGCCTTGGGATTCACTCAATGCTCAAGCTCCACTGGCACCTCGCTTACACTCGGTGCCAGCCCTAGGCTTTAACGCTAGGTTGGCTAAAATCGACATTCGCTCGAAATCCCGCCAGCTTCATTTGTTATGGAGAACTAAGTTACTCACTCAGGATAAAATCTCTTTAGCTAAAGGGGCTTTTGCGGGCTTGCTGGAGCGTGCATTAGAAATTTTTTGGCACGCTCTAGTTAGATATGTAAGTCTGTGAGGGATTACGGCGAACGGAGGAGATCTATACTGTAAACCTCTCCGGGAGAGAGCCGTAAACCGAAGCAGACGGCAAAAAATTTCAGCACGCGCAAGCAAGACCGAAAAGACCCTTTGTGTGAAAAAGTAGGGGATGATAAAAATAAATTATGTTTAAGGTAATTCAGAAGGATAAGAAGAGTAAGGCAAGGCTGGGTAAGCTGGTGACTGCGCATGGAGAGATTGAGACCCCGTGTTTTATGCCCGTAGGCACTCAGGGTACGGTTAAAACACTCTCGCCTTTAGAATTAAATCAAAGCGGTGCGCAGGTCATCTTGTCTAATGCCTACCATCTGTTTTTAAGGCCCGGCACCAAAGTCATAAAAAAAGCAGGCGGATTACATAAATTTATCTCCTGGAATAAACCGATATTGACTGATAGCGGAGGGTATCAGATATTCAGCCTGGCATTATTAAGAAAATTAAATGATCAAGGAGTTGAATTTCAATCTCACATAGATGGTTTTAAACATTTCTTAACTCCTGAGGATGTAGTTAAAATCCAGATGGATTTAGGATCTGATATTATGATGCAGTTGGATGAATGTGTACATTATCCTTGTGCAAAGGATCAGGCAGAGATTGCTATGAAGAGGACGATTGATTGGGCTAAACGCTCAAAAGAAGCCTTCAGTTCTCAGCTGTCAGCCGTCAGCAAAAACTCTCAAATTTTGTTCGCAATTACACAAGGAGCAACTTATGAAGATCTGCGAAAGGATTGCGCCAAAAGATTAGTCGATATGGATTTTCCGGGTTATGCCATAGGCGGAGTTTCTGTTGGCGAGCCAAAGAATTTAAGATATAATGCAGTAGAATTAGTAGCTGATTTACTGCCGGCCGAGAAGCCCCGTTACCTGATGGGCGTAGGGCTTCCTCAGGATATAATCGAGATGGTAGAGCTGGGTGTGGATATGTTTGACTGTGTGGTTCCTACGCGTTACGGTAGAAACGGTACTGCTTTTACAAGTGCAGGTAAATTAACTATAAGAAATTCTCCATTTATCGAAGATTTTTCTGTTTTAGATCTGGAATGTAATTGTTATACCTGTAAGAATTTTACTCGGTCGTACCTGCGCCATTTATTTAATACAGGCGAGATATTAGGCTTAAGGTTAGTTGCACTGCATAACGTTCATTTCTACCTTAATCTGATGAGCGGGGTGAGGGAATCGATCAGAGAAAATAGATTTGTAGAGTTTAAGAAAGAGTTTCTAGCAAAATATAACAATAACGTTCCATAATGTTCCGTCAGGTTCCATGATGTTCCATGAGGTTACAGTAACCTTATGGAACCTTAAGTAACTTAAGGGAACCTTATGTAACCTAAAAAATATGCGTATTGATATAATCACTATATTCCCCAAGATGTTCGAGCCCGTACTGGGTGAGTCGATGATTAAAAGGGCTAGAGCAAAAGGAAAAGTTAAAATTCAACTCTATGATCTCAGAGACTACACTTCTAATAAGCAT
>JBDRLC010000057.1:0-2136 GCA_043813305.1 Candidatus Omnitrophota bacterium
TAAGATTACCATGCAATGGGCAGTCCCTCCGCGTACCTCTGCGCCGTAGGAAGGCATCCAGGTCACGAAATTGCCTTCTCTCATTGCAGCCTCAGCTAAGACCTTTCCTAAAAGCATGATCCCCTGTCCGCCTGCACCTGCTATTATAATTCTTTCAACCATAATTTGGTTACGTAGTTCGGTTAAGGTAACGAAACCCGTTTCGTAGTTCGGTAAGGGTTACGTCTTTAAAGACGGACAACGTAACCGAAAGACGATACGGGCTACGTAACCGTAACCTTTTATACACATATTATTTTAGCCTACCTAATGGAAACTCTTTAATCATTACGTCCTTTAACCAAAGCAATGCCTCTTCGGGAGTTATGTCCAGATATGTCGGGCAGGGTGAAAGTATCTCTACTAAAGAAAACCCTACTTTATTAATCTGGTTCTGAAATGCCTGCTTTATCGCCCTCTTTGTCTTGATGATCTCCTGGGGAGAGTGTAAGGATGTGCGCTCGAGGAATTTCACTGCAGGCAGTTGGCTTAAAATCTCGGAGACCTTCAAAGGATAACCTTCTGTTTCCGCCCGCCTTCCGTCCGGGGTGGTGGCTGTTCTCTGGCCTAATAACGTAGTAGGCGCCATCTGGCCGCCTGTCATACCATAAATCGCGTTATTGACAAATACCACAGTGAGGTTTTCTCCCCGGTTTGCCGCGTGAATAGTCTCAGCTGTACCGATTGCGGCGAGATCTCCGTCACCCTGATAAGTAAAAACAATATTATTCGGCCTTACTCTTTTTATCGCGGTCGCAACAGCCAAAGCACGGCCGTGCGCTGCTTCAGAACAGTCAAAATCCCAGTAATCATAGGCGATCACCGCGCAACCCACCGGAGCTATAGCGATGATTTTTTCTCTGATCCCCAATTCGTCCACTATCTCGCAAATCAGTCTGTGCGCTGTACCGTGGCCGCAACCGGCACAATAATGAGTGGAAACATCTCGCATCGATTTAGGATGTGAAAATACTTTTTTCATAATTATAGGGTTATTGGGTTATCAGGGTATTGGGATTCGGAGATTGGAATATTTGGATATTAGGAAATTCTTTTGCCTAATTCCCTAATCAACTAATCTCCAAATCCTGATATCCTAATACCCTAATAACCTTACTTTTTTTATAATCTGCTCTTCCGTGGGTATTCCTCCCCCCGCCCTACCGATAAACTCGACACCAGAATTACCGTTGAGCGCCAGCTGAACATCCTCTATCATCTGGCCATAGGACATCTCGATAACTAAAAATTTCAAATTCTTACTACGCAGAGTCAAGCCCTTAAAAATCTTTTTGGGAAACGGCCATAATGATATCGGGCGGATTAAGCCGACTTTTTTATTCTTCTGTCTTAATTTACTGACGGCACTATTTACGATCCTGGCCATCGACCCATAAGCAACCAGGATCACTTTCGCATCATCCAGGAAGAGACTCTCGCTAAGCTGCTCTTTCTCCTGAATCAACCTGTATTTTTTCTGAAGCTTAAGATTAAATGCTTCTAAATCCCCTTCTTTCATATAAAAAGACTTGGCTATATTCGGTTTCCTGCCCTTACATCCTGTCAACGCCCAAGGCTTTTTTTGGGATTTGGGATTTGTAATTTGGGATTTTACAATAACTGGCTCCATCATCTGTCCTAACATCCCATCGCCGAGAATAATCACCGGAGTACGATACCTATCCGCTAGATCAAAAGCACGGCCGGCTAGTTCATAGCACTCCTGAACAGAAGATGGTGCAAGCACTATAGGATGGTAATCTCCATGTCCGCCTCCGCGCGTAGCTTGAAAATAATCGGATTGCGAAGGCCAAATATTACCTAATCCCGGCCCTCCACGCATAACATTCACAATTACAGCGGGCAGATCCGCTCCGGCTATATAAGAGATCCCTTCCTGTTTCAGGCTCATACCAGGGCTGGAAGATGAAGTCATCGCCACAGCACCCGCTGCTGCAGCACCGAATACCATATTTATTGCGGATAATTCTGACTCTGACTGGATAAAAACCCCTCCTACCTCAGGCATTCGCCTGGACATATAGGCGGGGATTTCATTCTGTGGGGTTATCGGATAGCCTGCATAAAAACGACAAC
>JBDRLC010000058.1:0-3460 GCA_043813305.1 Candidatus Omnitrophota bacterium
TTCTCCTGAATGGCATATTAAGATGCAAGGAGTTTTCCAGCGATTTACCAGTAATTCTGTAAGCAAAACCATAAACTTTCCTAATCAAGCCACACTGGAAGATGTACGCAAGGCATATTTATTAGCTTACGAGTTAGGATGTAAAGGTCTTACGATTTATCGTGACAAAAGCCGGGAAGAGCAGGTTTTAAATGTTGGTAAGCCCGAAGAGAAAAAAGAGCAGAAGATCCGGCAGCTGGAGGGAGAAATCGTACCACGGCCCAGGCCGGAAGTGATCATCGGTACTACCAGTAAGGTCAGTACCGGTTGCGGGAATCTCTATGTTACGATAAATATTGATGAACAGGGAAGGCCTTTCGAGTTGTTTACCCAGATGGGTAAGGCCGGCGGTTGCGCTGCTTCTCAGCTTGAAGCAATTGGCCGCTTGGTTTCTTTAGGTTTTCGTTCGGGTATTGAAGTTAAGTCGATCATTGAACAATTGAGGAATATCCGCTGTCCCAGTCCCTCTTGGGAGAAGGGGAAACGCATATTCTCTTGTGCTGATGCTATTGCCCGGGTTGTTGAGAAGAGGTTAATTACTAAAGAAACTTCTAATATGCCGGCTGCTACATTGGTGGCGATGAAGCATTCGAATAATGACGAGAGCGCTTCTGGGCAGCTGGATTATCACGGAGGCATAGTAGGGGTGTGTCCTGACTGCGGAGGGGTACTACGTCACGAAGAAGGCTGCGTTAAGTGCCATGCCTGTGGTTTCTCTAAGTGCTAATGAAAAAAATATTATATATAGTTCTCGATGGCTTAGGTGATCTGCCTATAGCTGATTTAAATAATAAGACTCCACTTGAGGCAGCGGTGACACCCAATTTGGATAGGCTCGCCCAGCAGGGAAGGACAGGCCTGGTTTATCCGGTGAATAAAGGAATCGCACCTGAGTCAGATATCGCAGTAATCAGCCTTTTAGGCTATGATGCGCATGAATATTATACGGGCAGAGGCCCTTTGGAATCCTTTGCCGAGGGAGTTAGTGTTAATGACGGAGATGTGGCTTTACGGGTCAATTTTGCCACAGTCGCAGAAGACGGAAAAACGATTAAAGACCGCAGGGTGGGAAGGAATCTCACTACCGAAGAGGCAACCTCTTTATCGTCTGAAATAAATTCCAAGGTCACGCTATCAAGCGGGACATTCGAATTTAAGAATACAATCGGCCATCGAGGAATTTTGGTGATCAGGGGAATGCGTTCTAAATTATCCGGATGGATAACCAACACTGACCCGGCTTACGGCAGGGAGGGGGTATTCGGAGTAGCTAAAGAAAGGTTCGAGAATTTAGTAATACAATCAGAACCGATGCCTGCACATAAGAGTTCTGCGGAAGCAAAAGAAGCCGCATTACTTTTAAACGAATTTACCGAGAAGTCAAATAAGGTATTGAACGAATCCGTAATCAACAAAAAAAGGGTTCAAGAGAATAAGCTTGCGGCAAACGTAATACTCTCCCGGGATGCCGGAGACCACCTTCCGAAATTTCCCAAGATAGATAGTTTGTATAACATAAAATTCGGTTCATTCGTACAGATGCCGGTTGAAAAAGGGATCGCGCTTTTAACCGGTATAGATATAATCGCAGTGCCGGAATCAAGCGGGCATCTGGATGTAGATTATCCGATCTGGGCTAAGGTAGCGTTGGAATCAATCAAGAAATACGGCGGTATTTATGTGCATATCAAAGGCCCGGATGAGCCGGCGCATGACGGAGATTTTAAACTTAAAAAAGAGATAATTGAGGCGATAGATAAGTTCTTCTTTACAAATCTTCTGCCTAATTTGGATATCCAGAATACAATTGTGGCAGTGACTGCTGATCATTCTACTGTCTGTGCGATCAAAGCACATTCAGCTGATCCTGTACCTTTACTCGTTAGCGGCGGTAATATAAAATCTGACGGCTCGATGAGTTTTTCAGAGAAAACCGCTAAGCTTGGTTCAATCGGCGAGATCAAAGGCCAGGATATTATGCCCCTCCTTGTAAAGCTAGCAAGAGAATAATATTATAAATTCAAATTTCAAAATTCAAATTCACAAAACAAATCCAAAATCCAAATTCTAAACGTTTTAGAATTTATGAGATTTGAATCTAACTTATATGAATGAATACGACATAATAGTTATTGGTGGTGGGCATGCTGGTATTGAGACTGCGTTAGCTTCGGGGCGGATGGGTGCGAGAACATTACTGATCACCCTAAAAGCGGATACTATCGGAGCGATGAGTTGTAACCCGGCAATCGGCGGCGTAGGTAAGGGGCAGTTGGTAAAAGAAATTGATGCATTAGGCGGCCAGATGGGGCTTGCCGCTGATGCCTGTGGAATCCAATTCAGGATCCTCAATGCCTCCAAGGGCCCGGCAGTACAGTCCTCCCGCACCCAGATAGATATGGAGATGTATGCAAAATACATGCAAAGGATTATTAAAAAACAGAAAAACCTTTCTATTCTAGAAGCAGAAGTAAAGAATTTGATAGTGGTTAATAATTTTGTCAGTGGAGTGATTACCGATAAGAAAGAGGAATTGAGAGCAGGGACGGTGATTATCTCTCCGGGAACATTTCTAGACGGGACAATACATATGGGCCTAAAGCATTTTAGCGGCGGAAGGATTGAAGAACCGGCGAGCATAGGTTTATCAGATAACTTAAAAGCTTTAGGTTTCAGGCTGCTTAGATTTAAGACCGGCACCTGTCCACGTTTAGATAGAAGGAGTATTGATTTTTCCAGGCTGGGGATTCAGCAGGGAGATCAGCCCCCTAAACCGTTCTCTTTTTCTACCCGCAAGATCACCCAGAAACAGGCTCCATGCTATATTACCTATACTAATCAAAAGACTCACAAGATCATTGTGGACAATCTGGATCGTTCACCTCTATACACCGGAGTAATTAAGGCAACCGGGGTGAGGTATTGTCCTTCGATAGAGGATAAAATTGTAAAATTCGCTGATAAAGAGAGACACCAGATTTTCCTGGAGCCGCAGGGATATAAAAACGATTGGATTTATCCTAATGGTCTTGCCACGAGCCTGCCTGAGGATGTGCAGCTTAAGATGCTTAGAACAGTCGAAGGTTTGGAGAAGGTAAAGATTTTACGTTTTGGTTACGGCATAGAGCATACAGTAGTTGAGCCGACGCAGCTCTACCCGACGATGGAGACAAAGTCGATCAAAAACTTATACCTTGCCGGCCAGATCAACGGCACAACTGGCTATGAAGAAGCGGCAGCTCAAGGGTTGATTGCCGGAATTAATGCGGTTCTGCGCATACAAAATAGAGAACCGCTGGTTTTAGACCGTGCAAGCAGTTATATCGGTGTTTTGCTTGATGATTTAACCACTAAAGGTACTAACGAACCTTACCGGATGTTTACTTCCCGGGTGGAGTACCGCCTGATCATCCGCGAGGAT
>JBDRLC010000059.1:0-63617 GCA_043813305.1 Candidatus Omnitrophota bacterium
ATTGAAAGAGGTTTACGATCCGAAGACCTTCATCCCTCACGCGGCGTCGCATAGTCAGACTTTCGTCCATTGCTAAATATCCTCGACTGCAGCCTCCCGTAGGAGTCTGGGCAGTGTCTCAGTCCCAGTGTGGCTGACCACTCTCTCAAGCCAGCTACCCGTCAAAAGCCTTGGTAGGCCATTACCCTACCAACAAGCTGATAAGACGCGAGCTCATCCTTAAGCACCAACCGTTACCGGCCCTCTTTACTTGCAAAGACTTGTGTCTCTGTAAGCACATCTTGCATTACCTCCGCTTTCGCGAAGCTATTCATGACTTAAAGGTAGATTACTCACGTGTTCCTCACCCGTCTGCCGCTATGGTTCGATTCGTTCGGCTTTACGGCCTCACTTCACTCACCATCGCACGACTTGCATGCCTAATCCACGCCGCCAGCGTTCACTCTGAGCCAGGATCAAACTCTCCAAAAAAAAATTTGTAAGAGTTTAAAAAGGCCCTGTGATTCTGTACTCTTGCTTCTTGTTTTTTATTTCACCTTCACCAAATTACTTGGCTACCTAATTTTCAAAAGAGCATTTACTCTTCGCTTCCGCTCAGAGTTATTTGCCTGTTCGCTTAATCGAACAGGCAAATAAAAAAGCATCCCGACAGGAAGTCGGGACGCTTATATTTAAAGATCCTAAGCGTTTCCCAGTCGGAAAAATTAAAAACTAACTAAATTTGTCAATTCCGCAGTTTATTTTTATCACGAGAATAGTTTGTCTGCTCTCTCCCCTATTATCAAGGGTGTGCTATAGTATATCCTAGATTCCGCTTTTGTCAAGTATTTTTTTTAGAATCGAAAATCTATATATACTAATAACTTTTAGCTTGCGATTAACTCCGTAATCTTAAATATCGGCAGGAATAATGAGATTACGATCCCCCCAACAACTATGCCTAAAAAGGCGATAACTAAAGGTTCAATCATGCTGGTCAATGCCTGGGCTGCCGCATCTACCTGCTCTTCATAGAAATCGGCGATTTTTGTCAACATTTTCTCAAGCTGACCTGTCTGCTCACCTACGCTGATCATCCTGCAGACCATTGGCGGAAAAACTCCGCTTCTGGATAATGGCCGGGAGATCGGTTCTCCGTCACGTACGCCCTTTGCACTGTTTAAAACAGCTTCTTCGATAATCTTATTACCCGAAGTCTTACTCACGATATCCAAGGCATTTAATATAGAAACGCCGCTTTTTACCAGAGTGGAAAATGTACGCGAAAACTTAGCTACGGCAAGCTTGCGGAAAAGTTTACCTAATATAGGAAGTTTCAGCTTAACGTTATCAAAATTATAACGGCCTTTTTCTGTCCCTATATATTTTTTAAAGAGGAACCCTCCGACTACAAACACCACGGCCAAATATATAAAGTAGTTCCTAAATATGTCACTAACCATAATCAGTACACGGGTGGGCGCAGGTAGCTGTCCTCCCAGGGTATCAAATATGTTTTTGAATGTCGGAACAACTTTTAATAGTAGCACTGCCGTGATGATCATAGCCATGGAGACCACCACCGCAGGATAAACTAAACTCGAACGGATCTTCCTCACTAACGCGGCTGATTTCTCCAGATACGCCGCTAACCTATCCAATACTTCATCAAGCATGCCTGATGTCTCACCGGCCTTGACCATATTGATAAATAGTTCAGAGAATACATACGGATGCTTTTTCAGCCCGTCGCCGAAACTCATACCTGCTTCAATATCCTGCCGCAGAGTGATCACTACGGCTTGCAGGCCCGGATTCTCCGTCTGCTCAGCCAATATCCCCAGAGAGTGAACCAAAGGGATCCCGGCATCGATCATCGTAGCCAGCTGCCTGGAAAAAACCACTAGGTCATCGGTCTTGATATTTTTCTTTAACCTAACCTTTGTCGTCGTTTTTTTCGACGATTGCTTAATGGAAAGTACGATCAATTCTTTATTATGCAGCATAGCTGCGGCTTCCTGATCTGAATTAGCATCCAACAGCCCTTTTACCGCATATCCGTTCTTATCCTTTGCTGAATACTCATATGTATTCATGCTTATTCTCCTTTTTATATTATTCGTCCGAAGTAATTCTTATCGCTTCATCAAGCGTGGTCAACCCTTCTTTAACTTTTAAAAAGGCATCATCCCTAAGAGTAATAAAGCCGCATTTTTCTAAGGCGTATTTCCTTATCTCATCAACCGATCTGCTCTTTAAGACCATTTCGCGCATATTATCGTCGACCAATAAAGCCTCCAGAATCGCTACCCTGCCGTGAAAACCGGTATTATCGCAATATTTACATCCTTTGGCTTCATAAAATACTGCCTGCTCTTTAAAGCTGATCTTTCCTAATATCTCTTTTGAAATTTCTATCGGTTTTGCGCATTTACGGCATACCTTACGGCATAATCTCTGCGCGCACAGCATCACTAAACTGGAGGCGGCTAAAAACGGCTCGACCCCCATGTCAACCAGACGGGTAATACTGGAGATCGCATCATTAGTATGAAGCGTAGAAAACACCAACTGTCCGGCCAATGACGCCTTTACCGCGATATCCGCAGTCTCGGAATCCCTGATCTCTCCGATCATAATTATATCCGGGCTCTGCCTTAAGAGCGCGCGTAACCCAGAGGCAAAATCCAAACCGATATCCGGTTTTACCTGTACCTGAGTGATCCCTTCAATCTGATATTCTACCGGATCCTCGACTGTAATAATATTCCTTACCGGGGTGTTCAACTGATTCAAAACAGAATACAATGTGGTAGATTTCCCTGAACCGGTAGGCCCGGTAACCAAGATCATACCAAAAGGCTTGGCAATTGCTTCATTAAATACCTCCATCGGGCGTTCAGAGAATCCTAATTTTGCCAGGCCAATAGATAGATTAGCCTTATCCAAAGCGCGCAGTACGAACTTCTGACCGAATGTCGTGGGCAGACTTGATACGCGGAAATCTATTTCCTTACCTTCAAACTTTACCTTGAACCTTCCATCCTGAGGAATACGGTTCTCGGTAATATCAAGATTAGAGATGATTTTAAGGCGGGCCAACACTGCGTTCTGATTCTTTTTAGGGATTCTGAATATATCGTGTAGCGCTCCGTCAATACGGTATCTTACACGCAGACAATCATGCTCGGGTTCAACATGAACATCAGAAGCCCGCTTTTTCAGAGCCTGGGTCAACATCAGGTCAACTAATTTTACTATCGGCGCTCCTTCGCTCTCACTCGAGATCACGCTCAGGTCAAGCTCATCCTCCTTCTTCAGCTCAACGCTTAATCCTTCGCCATTTTCCTGAAGAGAAGCCTCATCTATAGCATGTTGTATATCCTGAGTACCACCGCCGAATTGTATATCTATTACCCTGAGTATCTCCTCTTCCGGACTCAACACAGTATCAACGTTGCAGCCGGTCAAAACCTTTACATCATCAAGGGCGAAGATATTTAAAGGATCAGACATCGCTACGGTCAAAGTATTACCCATTTTCGATAAAGGAATCAGGCTGTATTGCCTGACCATGCGTTCAGGGACAAGGTTGACTACATCAGGATCAAATTTATATTTAGTAAGATGTAAGGTAGGAATATAAAGCTGCTCTGATAAAAGAGAAAGTAAAGTCTCCTCGCTGATCAGGCCCTGTTCAACGAGTATCTTTCTTAACGGAGCACCCCTCTTCTTCTGGATCTCCAATGCCTTATCTAATTGATTCTTATCTAAATGTTTGCTCTTAATCAACAGCTCGATTATATTATCTTTTAAGGTGGCCATCTTACAATTCGTAACTCGTACGCTCGTAACTAATAACTCGTAATTAAATGATTAAATCCCAATTAATCTAAGAATCCTGATTTGTAACTGCTTTTTAATGCTTTAAATTACTAGTTACGAGTTACTAAATTACTAGTTACTGATTTTTACTCATCCGGGGCAGTTACGCGCAATATCTCTTCGATCGTTGTCTCGCCTGCCAGTACCTTCTGTATTCCGTCCTCTCTTAAAGTAATCATCCCCTCTTTGCGCGCCTGCTGTTTTATGATATGCTCCTGTGCCCGATTTAAGACTAAATCTCTAATCTTTGATGATAACAGCAGCACTTCGGCGATACCGGTCCTTCCGGCATACCCCAGATTAAAACAGCGGCTGCAACCCTTGCCTCGAAAAAACTCTAATTTTTTATTTTTATTGATCTCTAACTTTAAACTATCGGCCATATCTTTTGCTATCATATATGATCCCTTGCAATAAGAACAGATCTTTCTTATCAGACGCTGAGCTACTACACAGACAACCGACGAATTGATCAGGTAAGGTTCGACTCCCATATTGATCAGACGTACGATGGAGCCTGCTGCGGTAGTGGTGTGAAGGGTGGAGATCACCAGATGCCCGGTTAACGCACTCTTTATAGCTATATCAACCGTATCATAATCACGGATTTCACCGATCATAATCACATTGGGATCCTGCCGTAAAATCGAACGCAGGGCGCTGGAAAAAGTTAAACCAATCTCCGGTTTGGCATTTACCTGATTAATCCCCTCTAATTGAAATTCTACGGGATCCTCAACGGTAACCAGATTACTCTGTGGGTTATCGATAAATTTTAAAATCGAATAAAGGGTGGTTGTCTTGCCGCTTCCTGTCGGGCCGCAGATCAATATCATTCCGTGCGGTAATTTGGCTACCTTAGAGATCTTTGAGACTATCTCTTCGCTAAAGCCTAATTTTTTCATATCCAGGGTAGCCTGTGCCCTATCCAGGATGCGGATCGCAACCTTTTCTCCGAAACTGGATGGTATGATCGAAACACGAAAATCGACTTCCCTGCCGGTCATCCTAAGCTTAAACCTTCCGTCCTGCGGAAGCCTGTGCTCGGCGATATCTAAATCTGACATTACCTTGATACGTGAAACAATTAACGGGTGCATCTTTTTGGGAGGAGCCTTCTGTTCCTGCAGCATTCCGTCGACACGAAAACGCACCCTTAAAATCCGATCAAACGGCTCAATCAGGATATCCGAGGCTTTCTTTTTTACCGCCTCCTCGACTATCATATTGGTGATCTTGATTACCGGAGCCTCCTGGCTTACCCGGGTTAATTCCTGATCACTCGGTAATATCTCCTTATCCTCTTTTACCAACTCTATCGCCGAAACATCAATCTCTTTTACTAAGTCATCTATAATACCCTTGGTTACGTCAGGATATAATGCTTCGATCGCCTCTCTTACATCGGTAGTAGAAGCGATCACTGAGTTTATTTTGAAGCCCGTAAGATTCTGCACATAGTCTATGGCAAATATATTTAAAGGATCAGCCATAGCCAGAGTTACGGTATCACCCATCTTTGATACGGGGATAATCTGATAATGGTGAGCGGTGGAATACGAAACGATCTTCACCACCTCCGGATCTATCTTAAAACGTTTCAGGTCGATTAACGGCAGCCCTAAGCCCTCGCTAAGAGCGGAAACCAATTCATGTTCTTTGACGAATTTAAATTCTACGATAATATCGCTTAGCCGACCTCCCTTTTTTTTCTGCTCCTCCAAGGCCTTATTCAGCTGCTCACGGCTGATTAGCTTATTATTTATTAGTATTTCGGTTATGCGCTCTTTTAAAGAAATCATATTTTTAAGTAACTAGTAAAATAGTAACCCGTAACTAGTAATTTTTTGTTTTTACAATTATTTTTCAGCGTAACTAAATTTTCTTTTCCTGTTGCTATTGAATTACGAGTTAATAGTTACGAGATTACGAGTTACTAAGCTATTCTTTGTCCTTATAATATTTCGAGATTGCTTTTTTGATCTCTGAGGAGGTGGATACAAAAGTCTGGATGCTGCAACCGGTCAACATCTCGACATCTTCAATCGCCTGAACATTAAGCGGATTAGACATTGCCAGAGTGAGATTATTGCCGATCTTATCTATGGGGATGAGTAAATATTGCCTTGCCACGCGGCCGGGAATAATATTAGCCACTTCGGGATTAATATCGTAGTTGCCCAAAGGCAGATAGGGAAAACCGTATTGCGCGGTTAAAGTCTGGGCGATATCCTCCTCCTTGGCAAAACCTAGCTCTACGATTACCTCACCGATCAGGCCGCCTCTTTCCTTTTTTACCGCTAATGCCTTATCCAATTGACGCTGATTAATGATGCCACGCTCAATGAGCAGTTCACCTAAATGTTTATTTACAATTTTTTTCAGCGTCATTTATTCTCTTCCTTAAAAGCTACTACACAATTCTTTCCCCTATTCTTAGCAAGAACTACTAACTCCTTGGCAACAGAAATCAACTCCTGGGCATCTATGCCATCAAGGGGATTCTCGCTCACGCCGGAGCTGACCGTAATCCTATTATTAAGATCGCTGTCTTCGCTAAAAGCGAATTCTACCTTCTTTCTGATCTCCTCAGCCATATCCTGCGCCTTGCGCTTATTCTTCTCTGGCATTAATACCGCAAATTCGTCATCTCCGATCCTCCCCACCCGGTCAATATCGCTGACCGAATCCTGGATTAAAGAGGATATTTTCTTTAAGGTAGACTCAACCCGCAAAGAGCCGGTGTGCTGGTGATACCTTTTAAAATTATCAATATCAAATATTATAAAGGAACATGGCCTCTGGTAAGCAATCCCCCGCTTGATCTCCTCCTGCAGGCGGATCTTCATGAATGCCTCATTATACAAACCGGTGAGCGTATCCTTGATCTCTAATTTCTCCACCCGGTGCATCAATATATCATTCTCAATCGCAATCGCTATCTGTTTGGCGAAAACATCAACTAGTTCCGAATCATCCTTTCCGTATAAGAAACCGCTCTTGTTGCTTCCAATCCCTAAAACCGCCCTTACCCTACCCCTTAAAAATACGGAAGAGGTAAGCACGTTCTTCATCCTGAATTTACCCACAAACGCACTCTGTGCTTCCGTAGATATGCCATTGCTTTTATCTATCAGCAGTGGCTTACTAAAGTTGATCAGGTCTTCAAAATAATCTTCTATAGGCCCGACGGTGATCTTAGAGAGAGAATCCGAATTTATCCCGTCTACCGCCCTCATGTAAAATGTTTCTTTACCCTCTTCTCTGTATAGTAAAAAAGCGCTGTCTGAATTAGCCAGGAGGCGGGATTTCTCTACCGCAAGCTTCAGGATATCCTCTAGTTTTGCACTCTGAGCGATCAAAGAACTTATTTGCAGCAGGCTTGATAGTACAATAACACGCTTCTGGATTTCTAGATTTATTTCCGTAGTCTTCTCGCTGTAATTCTTTAACTCATCCATATTGTTGCGTATGCGCGTGGTCAGTTGATTAAGAGATTCCCCTAAAAGCCCCACCTCATCATGCTGCCCTACCTCCAGGGTACGGCTGATATCTCCTGCGGCGATCAATTTTGCTTCACTGCTGATAGAGGTGACCCTGTCAAATATCTCTTTAACCACAAAAAACCCCGAAACCGCGATAAAAATGCTTACCGCTACGGTCACGCTTATGTTCAGGTTAATCCCGATATTCGGCAGTATATAATTAGAGACCAGATATCCCGTAACCAGTAAAGGTAAAATAGACATAAGAGCGAAGGCAATATTCAGCTTACGCCTGAGACTATAATCGGCTTTATCTTTATGCTTGGACATTTCTAACCTCCGTATATTTTAGGCTTATTTAACTCCTAAATTTTTAATTATACCCCTTAACTTATTGTATTGCAATAGTTTTATTAAATTCCTCGATTAGCACCTCTTTATCTATGCCAATATCAATAAAATCCCAGGGGAGGATCTCTTCTCTTGATTTCTCTTTCAAATAAAACTCGGGGTCAACCCCTGATTCCTTAAAAGCCAAAAGCCATTTATCAAAACAAAAATGGTCATCCCAGGCATCGAATCTTGCGCCACTGCTGAAGGCACGCAATATCACTTCGCTTAACCTTCTATCCCCCCTGGAAAGCACGCCCTCCAGGAAACTCATCCGAGGGTCATGAAAACTTAATTTTAATCTCTTACGACTTGTTTTACCTCTTAAATAATCCTCTTTTAGTTTCAGGTTATTGATGCTTTCCATAGAAAACCACTGCAAAGGGGTATGTGGACGGGGAACTAACGGATTGATGCTGATGTTTATCTGTGCCGGGGCCCGGCGGTCGATCTCTCTTTTTAAATCAGAGCTGCGCAGTGAAAAATCTATTATCGCATCCAGATCCGCATATTCCTCAGAAGGAAGGCCGATCATAAAATATAGTTTTATGTGCCGGTAGCCTGACTGGTAAGATTTCTCTAGGGCTTGAAAGAAAACTTCCTCGCTAAAATCCTTACCGATAATTTCCCGCAGCCTTCGGGAGCCTGCCTCAGGAGCAAAGGTCAAGCCGGTCTTCCTGATGCTGGCGATCAAGGAGGAAAGATGCCCTACATAAGCCTTTGACTTTAAAGAAGGTAAAGATACGCCTATGGCCTTTTCTTTAAAAAGCTCTATCAACTGCGTAAGGAGCTTTTCAATACCGCTATAATCGCTTACCGACAGCCCGGTCAGAGCAATCTCTTCATAACCGGTGCGCCGTTGAGACTCCTTTGCTAAATTTAAGAGCTTATCCGGATCTCTCTGCCTAAAGGGAAAATATTGGGACCTTGCCTGGCAGAAGCGGCATCGGTTAGGACAACCCCGCATCACTTCCAGGGAAACGCGGTCATGCACTATCTGAATATATGGCACCAGCCAATCTAAAGGAAAAAATGAACTGTCCAAATCCGGGACAATCCGCTTCTGCACCCTCTCCTTTATCCCCTTGACTTTTGCTTTAAAATCTTTAATCTTGCCCCGGGAATCATAGTGCACTTCATAAAGCGAAGGTGCATACACTCCTTTAATCTCTGAAAGGATACTCAATAATTCCGTTTTGCTGATTTTGGCGTTCTTGTATTTTTCTTTATACTTTCGGTAAATCTCAATTACCCCGCTTATCACCTCTTCAGCCTCTCCAATAATAAAAATATCAAAGAACTCAGATAAAGGCTCTGGATTCAACGAACAAGGCCCGCCGCCGATAACCAGGGGATGATGATGATTACGCAAAGAAGCCCTCAGGGGAATTGACCCCAGGTCTAAAATATTCAAAACATTAGTATAATTAAGTTCGCTGGCTAATGAGAAACCCACCAGATCGAATTCTCTTAAAGCCTTCTTTGATTCCAGAGAAAAAATTTCTAAGTTTTTATTGCGCAGAATTCTTTCTAAATCCTGGTTACAGGAAAAAAACCTTTCACAGCATACATCCGGGATACTGTTTAATATGCCATAGATGATGCGCAAGCCTAGATTGCTCATCCCGATCTCATAGAGATCAGCAAAGCAGATAGCAAATCTAATCCCTGCTTCTTCAAAGCTCTTTACAGAGAGATTCCATTCCTTCCCTATGTAACGGGCAGGCTTATTTACCTGTAATAAGATATCTTCGTCCATAGGCACTATCCCTTGCGTAAACGCTTGTACTTTTCTACGAAAAGTACTGCGCACGCTTCGGGATAAATTCGCACATTGACTTATGTCACATCCCATGCTCCATAAGTCAAGTGCTCATTTAAAATACAGACCTTCTCCTATCAATACTTACTAATATACCCAGGGAGATAAAAGTTATCAGCATCGATGATCCTCCGTAGCTCATTAAAGGTAAAGGCAGGCCTACTACCGGCACCATCCCTAAATTCATCGCTATGTTCACGAAAATCTGCAGGGTCATCGTCAGGCCGATTCCGAAAGCCAGCAGTTTACCAAAATGATCACGGGTTCTTTGAGCGATTACAATCGCTTGCCTGATCAATAGAGAATAAAGCACCAGAAGTATACAGCTTCCGAAAAAACCCCACTCCTCGGCAAAAGCGGCAAATATAAAATCAGTATGAGCCTCAGGTAGGAAACGTAGCTGACTTTGAGTACCAGAAAGCCATCCCTTACCGAATATTCCGCCTGAACCGATGGCGATCTTAGAGTGAATGATCGTATAACCGGCGCCCAAAGGATCCATATTCGGGTTCATGAATACAAGCAGTCTTTCTTTTTGGTAACCGTGTAAGACTTGCCAGGCAACCGGCAATACTACGATAGTGATCAAAAACAAAAGCAAAATGTATCTGAGTTTCACGCCGGTCAAATAGAGAAAAGAGGTAAATATTAAAAGTAACATTACGGCGCTTCCTAAATGCGGCTGCCCAACTATCAAAACAGAAGGAATGGCGACAAATATAAAAGGCAGGATTAATCCGCGAAATATTCCGAATTTGGTGGAAAGTAGAGAAATATCATTCACCGACTTTCTGCTGAAATACCTTGCTAAAAACACTACCATGATCAATTTCGCAAACTCTGAAGGCTGGATCTGAAACCAAGCAATCTTTAACCACCTCTGTGCCCCTAGACGCGCAACCCCGAGGACGATCACCAAACAAAGCAGAAATATCGAAGCTCCATATAAAAAATAAGTCCAGTCCCATAATCTACGGTAATTAAAATGAGCGAGCCCAAGAAAAAAAGCCAGCCCAAGGATAACCCAGAGGATCTGCCGTTGATACATCATCTTCCAGAATTCTCCCTCCTTCTGATGCGTGCTGCTGTATATAGTGAGCACGCCGATGGAAGCAATCAAAATAGAGATAACTAAAATAACTAAAAATGAATTTCTCACACCTCGACTCCCCTCGGTATTGATGGTGAGTCCTTCGACTCGTTACACTCGCTCAGGGCGAATGCTGAGCTTGTCGAAGCAGAGTGTAATCGAACCATCATACTAGATCAAATCCTTTGCGATCATCTCCTGAATTATTTCTTTAGCCAAAACTGCCGAAGAGTAACCGTATTTGCCCCGTTCAAGAAATACGCAGATCACATACCTGGGCTCTTGGAAAGGAAAGAAACCTACGAACCATCCGTGTGCCGTACCCGGAGGAGCTTGAGCAGTACCGGTCTTGCCGGCGACTGCAACAGACAGGCTTGACAAAACATTAGCCGTACCTTCCGGATCAGAAACCGCCCGCCTCAATCCTTCAGTGATTGCATCAAGCGTCATCTTTTTTAATGAAAGATTTTTTATTTTTCTTTGATAACGCACAATACTTTTACCGTCTATACCTTTTACTATATACGGAGTGACCAGTTTACCTCCGTTAGCGAAAATCGCCGTGATCCTGGCCATCTGTAAAGGCGTAACCAAAACCTCACCCTGACCGATACTCATATTTGCGGTATCTCCGGCATACCATTTTTTAAATTTATAAAATTTCCTCCATAAAGGGGAAGGGATAAATCCTTCTGTTTCATAGGGCAGGTCGGAAGAAGCCTGTTTGCTCAGTCCGAATTTGAACGCGTAGTCATAGATCTTTTGGGGCCCAACCAAAAGGCCGGTATTATAAAAGAATACATTACAGGAATTAGCAATACCAGAAATAATATTTTGTGAACCGTGCTCATTCCAGCATTTGAATTTTTTTCTTCCTACTACCATACTACCCGGGCAAAAAAATCTTTGGGAAAGATCCAGTTTCTTCGTTTCCAGAGCGGCTGTTGCCACTACTAATTTAAATACCGATCCCGGAGGATATACCCCTGCGATCGCCCGATTTAATAAAGGCGCATCAGCATCATCAAAAAGATAACTAATCGAAGAGGTCCGGTTATCTCTAAAAACCGATGGATCGAAATCGGGAAAATTGGCCATAGCCAGGATCTCGCCGCTCTGAGGCTCCATTATAATCACGCTGCCGGTTCGCTCCTTCAGCTTATCTTCCGCGATCTTCTGCAATCTTAAATCCAGGGTAGATTCTATGTCTTTACCCTTTTGCGGCGGCTTAAAACCCAGGATGCGCACCATCCTACCGCGATTATCGACTTCGACCGAAGAACCCCCGTCCTCCTCACGAAGATAATAATCATACTTTTCTTCTATCCCGCCGAAACCCACAATATCCTTTCTCTTATATCCGTAATCTGCCAGTTTCCTCAGGCGCCAGTGGTCGATTTCCCCAATGTAACCGACTACGTGACAGGCAAGCCTCGAGTAAGGATAGTATCTTTTTGGCCTTGATTCTATGATTATTCCGGGGAGATCAAGTTTTGCCTCCTCTAAGGCGATCGCCTTTTTAATATCTACGTCATCGGCGATCTTAACCGGCAAGCTGGCAAAAGTTATATTTTTCTTAAAACTTGCCCTTAAATCTTCCTCCTTAACCCCAAGGATCAGGGATACTCTTTCCAGAATATCTTTTTTATTATTGTAGTGCTCAGGCAGGATCATTACGTCATAGGAAAGTTTATTATCAACCAGGATATTGCCGTGGCGGTCGAAGATCCTGCCTCTGGCTCCTTCCCTGGGTAATAATCTTATGGAATTGAGGTTACTCAGTTCTCTGTATCTTTTACCCTGAAGCACTTCCAGATTAAAAATACCCAGGCCGAGTAATATAAAAAGACTGATTAATGAAAGGGTAAATATTTTTGTCCTAACCATCTTAAATGAGCGCATAACTTACGGAATGCCTGCCTATCGGCAGGCAGGCAAATAAACGTAAGTTATATGCGCGAGTTTTACCCCACACCCAGGGTACCTGGGTGTGGGGTAAGTTCGAACAGATAATTTATGCTTGCTTCGCTCCATAAATTATGTTCTTACTTATGTTATAAATTAAAGGAAAAACTATTGCAGTATATACCGACCCGATAAATATTATACGTAAAAATATGCCTAAAGGAATACTCTTATCCAGATAAATCAATACCAGTCCGCGGATTATATTCTCTAGCAGCGCAATTATCCAAATCAAGCCTAAGCGAATCATATTACTGTCTATGGCTATCTCTCGCGATAATCTCAAGATTAAGAAAGTCCATAAAGGAAAGAGTAACGTATTCAGGCCAAAGGATCCCGCAGCGAAGGCATCTTTGATCAAACCGGCGAATACCGCCATAACCATCGCCGACCTGAATCGAAAGGTAAGACTTGCTATCACAACACTGATCAGGAGCAAATCCGCAGTGACGCCGAAAAATTTAAAATATTCCAGGAATATCAGCTGGATTAACGCCAGGCCAATGATCAAGATAAAAAATTTGAATTTATTCATCAAACACGATCAGGAGTTCTTCGATCTTGGATAGATCGACGGCTGGCTCGACTATTGCATAAATACTGGTAGCTGAAAAGTCTTCGCGTATATCGATCACGGTACCGATCAAAATTCCCTTAGGATACGTCTGATTTAATCCCGAGGTGATGATTTTGTCGTTTAACTTAATATCCGGGCTCTTCCCCAAATACCTCAGAATCAATCTATTGCCTAATGTTCCCGAGATCAGACCCTCCTGCCTGCTGCGTTGGACTAAAGTGGAGACGCCGATGTTCGGGTCGTTAATCAGCAAAATCTTACTCGTTGTCCTGGTAGCCTCAACTACTCGTCCTACCAAGCCCAGATAAGTTATTGCCGACATCCCCGGCTTGATGCCGTGATTGCTCCCCTTGTCAATAACTACGGCCGAAGACCAACTATCGGCTGGCCGCGCGATTACCCGGGAAAGAATTAATTTAAGATCCGATTTATCCTTAAAAGAAATCAGATCCTTGACTCTAGCCTCTGCTGAATACAGCTCTTCTAATTCATTTATTTTGAATTTTAAGAGATCTACCTCTTTTTTTAGTTTTTCGTTCTGGATGAAATTACGATGAAAATAAACCATTGCCCCCAGCTCGCGCCGTAGCAAAGTGAGAAAACCAAGCGGGTGTTTTAAAACCAGGAGAAATGGGTGTCTAAAGGCGGGGTTAAAGATAATCGGGATAAATAATATCCCGATTAAAAAAACATAGAAAATTTTTTTTTTAAATTTTTTTAAAAGCAGATTCACGCGTGCATTTCGGATTTAATCGGAACGGTGACACGTTTCAGATATTTAATTTCATTTAAAACCTTACCGGTTCCGTTAGCAACCGCGGTCAATGGATCATCTGCAATATGCACGGGTAGGCCGGTTTCTTCGGAGATCAACTTATCCAAACCTCTAAGCAATGATCCTCCGCCCGCCATGACAATACCGTGTTCGATTAAATCTGCTGCTAATTCCGGAGGAGTCCGCTCCAGGGAAATCTTAGTCAGATCTAATATTGCGCGTAAAGGTTCCTGCAGAGAATCCCTAACCTCATCTGAGGTTATAGTTACCGTCTTAGGAAGTCCTGCGACTAAATCCCTTCCTTTAACTTCCATGCTGATCTCTTCTTCTTGAGGATAAGCAGAACCAATCTTTATTTTTAATTCTTCGGCTGTCCGTTCTCCTACCATAAGATTATAAGTTTTCTTGAGATATTCGATTATCGCATCATCCATTTCATCGCCGCCAATACGTATAGATTTTGAAAAAACTGTACCGGCTAAAGAAATCACCGCGATCTCTGTCGTACCGCCGCCGATATCTATAATCATGTTACCAACTGGTTCTTGTATAGGCAGGCCGACACCGATTGCCGCGGCAATCGGCTCTTCCACTAAAAATACTTCCCTTGCTCCTGCGCGCTCCGCAGAATCTTTTACCGCACGTTTCTCTACTTCCGTTATTCCCGAAGGGATCGCAATCACTATCCTCGGCCTGACTAAAACTCTACGGTGATGCACTTTCTTTATAAAATACCTTAACATTGCTTCGGTTATTTCAAAATCCGCAATCACTCCGTCTTTCATCGGCCTGATTGCTACAATGTTACCAGGAGTGCGTCCTAACATACGCTTGGCTTCTTCACCAACAGCTAAAACATGAGAAGTGCCTCTCTCAATTGCTACCACAGAAGGCTCACAAAGAACCACCCCTTCCCCTTTTACGTATACCAAAGTAGTGGCTGTCCCCAGGTCTATACCCATATCATTTGAGAATAAACCTAAAATATAATTAACCGCTTTTTTAGCTATTATTTGAAGTTCCGCCATACTTTTCTCCTTAATTGGCCAGTTTTGGAAGGTAGAAAGGATTGTAGCAGAGATTAAAGTCTTTGTCAAATAAAAAGTTACTTAATTTACGCCTTTAGGGAACCTAGTACTTGGAGGAACTCTGGGAAGGACTTGTTAATACAAGAGACATCATCAAGGGAACTCGTACCGGAAGCCGCAAGCCCTGCTACAACCATGCTCATGGCAGTGCGGTGATCTTGATAGCTTCTTACTTTTGTGCCTTTTAGCGCGGTTTTACCCTGAATCAATATGCTCTCTCCTCCTTTTACTCTGGCAACATTTACTTCAGCACCCATTTTTCGCAGATTCACATACATCGATCTTATTCGGTCTGTTTCTTTTACGCGCAGCTCTCCCACATCCTCTAAAACCGTAACACCCGCAGCACAACAAGCTGCTACCATCAAAATCGGCAGTTCATCTATAAGCGAAGGTATCTCCTCCTTCTTTACTGATATCCCCTTTAATAAACTGCTCTTTACTTTAATCGAACCTGAGGGTTCGAATTTCGAAGTTTTGTTTTTATTCAACGTTAATCTTATATCCGCGCCCATTCTTTGTAAAACTTTGATTAATCCTAAACGCGATGGATTCAAGGATACGTTTTTGATCACGATCTTAGAATCGGGCAATATTGAAGCAAGCACAATGAAAAAACCGGCAGAGGATATATCCCCGGGAATATTCATAATCTTAGGAGAAAGTAACGGTTTACAATTCTTTAGATATATTTTCTTATTATTTAAGCCAAGGGAAACTCCGAACTGCTGCAACATCCGTTCAGTGTGATCACGGGTAGAGGTAGGTTCTATCACTACCGTCTTACCCGATGCATAAAGCCCGGCTAATAATATCGCTGATTTTACCTGAGCAGATGCGACCGGCAATTTATAAGTAATGCCCTTCAATCTGCCTGCGCTGATAGTAACCGGAGGGAAATCCTCTAACCTGCCGGCTCTTTTTTCCCGTCGAGCTTCAATCTTTGCTCCCATCAACCTTAATGGCCGTGTCACTCGCAACATCGGCCTTGATGATAGAGCCATACCTGCTAAAAGGCGTGACTGGAAATCCTGGCCTGCTAATACTCCAAGCATCAATCTAAAAGTTGTACCGGATTCCCCTGCAAAAATCGGACCTCTCGGTCTCTTTAGGCCCTTGAGGCCTCTGCCACATACGGTAATAGTATCTGCTTTTTTATTTATCCGTACTCCTAATTTTCTCAATGCTTTAATTGTTGAAAGGCAATCTTTATTGCGGGGGAAATTCTTTATCCTGGTGATACCTTTGGAGAGAGAACTGAAAATTATAGAACGGTGAGCTATGGATTTATCGCCTAAAAGAAAAATTTCTCCTTTCAGGGTTGTTATCGGTTTTATTAAAAAGGGCTTCATCCCGTTAGAAATTTTTGTCCTGCCCATTAGGTTATTATTTCTAACGGGGTTCATCTAACCTTTTTTACGACCCGATCCCCTTCATTGATTCTGTTTTTCAGATCATCGGTTAGAAAACCTGCTGCAGCCATGGAATCGTGCACCTTTTCAATCTTCACATTTCCTAAATATTTCGTTTTTCGGTAGACCAAAAATTCATTACCTATGACTACGCCATCCTGAACCCCTAAGTTTATTACTATGAAGTTATAATCTTTATTCACCACTAAGACTTTACCCTCTAATCCCGATGAAGAAGCCAAAGCAACTTCATCCGGCCTGACATCTTTAACAATCACTGCTTCCGTGCTTTTAGCAGACAGGGACTCTTCCGGGCTGACTATAATCGTACCCAGTTCAACGCGCCGAGCACTGGATTGTTTTAAATCCTCCAATTTGGCTTCTAGCTCAACTTTCTGGGCAGATAACTCTTCTATCTGTCCTTCTTTATTTTTTATATCCTCTTGTGCCTGAAATAGTTTAGTCTCTAAATTAACTCTTTCACTCTTCTGTTGATCAAATTCATAACCCAACTCTTCTATCCTGGCCTGCGCCTCAAGCCTTACTGACTTCTCCGTTTCCATTCTAGCGATAAGAGCCCCAATCTCTTTCTGAGTCTCCTTCATCTGATAGTTTAAAACAGAAACTTTCTTTTTCGCCTCTTCCAGCTCTGAACGGACCTTTTCATACTTTGTTGTAGTGCCAGTCAGTTCATCCTGCAAAGCCAGGCTATTCTTGTGCTCTTCCTGAAATAAATAAAATAAACCTCCAGCTAAGGCCAAAGCAACTATAACTAATATCGTCAGAAGCACTATTGCGACGCCGGCTCTTCTATTCATATTTTTCCTCCTATTTACACTCTAACCCTTGATTTAATATATCATCAACAATGTAAAAATCAAGGCTTTTTTTTAATAAGCACATAACTTACGGAACTTAAGTAATCATAAGTTGTTATGGGAATTTAAAAAGTCGGTGAACTCTTCGGGAATCTCGCTGGTAAACTCGACAAATTTTTTTGTCCGTGGATGAATAAAACCAAGATATTTTGCGTGTAATGCAAGTCGGCTGAATTTCGTATTCCTGCCGTATTTTTTATCACCCAGAATCGGATGCCCAAGATACGCCAGGTGCACCCTTAACTGGTGCGTCCTTCCGGTATAAGGCTCCAATTCTAGGAAGCTAAAATCTTCGTTTCTTTTCAAGGTGCGGTAATAGGTCTTGGCGTATCTAGTCTTAGGGCCAAAACTCACCGACATACGTTCTCTTTTGATCGGGTCTCTTGCGATAGGCAGCTCGATAATATTCTCCTTGAATTCCATTTTTCCTTTGACTATAGCTATGTATTTACGTTTTATCGAATGATCGGCGAATTGCTCAGCCAGAGATAGATGTGCTTGATTGCTCTTGGCGATTACGATCAAACCGGAAGTATCTTTATCAAGTCTGTGCACAATTCCCGGCCTTAACGCACTGACATCGGAAAGGTTCTGAAAATGATACAATAAAGCATTTACCAGTGTGTGCTGATAATTTCCCAGAGCGGCATGAACCACTAAGCCAACCTGCTTATTTATAATCGCCACATCATCGTCTTCATAAACGATATCTAAAGCGATATTCTCCGCTAAAAGGCTTCTCTCTTTTTTCTTCTCAACCTCGACGCAAATTTCATCGCCCGTTTTTACTTTGTGATTGGGCTTCGGCCTTACTGTCCCCTTCAATCTGACTTTTGCGTCCTGGATTAAACTCTGTATATAAGTCCTTGAGAAACCCAGGTTCTGCTCTTTAAAGTGTTTGAAAAGGTATAGGTCTAAGCGGCAGCCGGAATTCTCTAGCGAGACCTTTAATTTGTATTCCTGCATATTATTTTTTTGCTTTTAAGATTAAAAGGGAAACTAGGCAAGAAAAGAGAAACATCGAGATGCTGATGATCTGAAATAAATTAAGGCCTAAAAAAAATATCCTATGTTCCCCGCGCCAAAACTCGATAAAAAACCTTGCTGTAGAATAGAATAAAATATAAGTTAGGAATATCTGTCCCTGCTTATGCGGTCTATCCTGAAGGAATCTTAGAGAGATAAAGATCAAGAGTAAAATCAAAGAAGAGTATATTTGTATAGGGACCAGAGGACTCTCGTGTCCCGGGAAATAGATGCCGAACCTGGAAGGAATACCGTAGCAGCAGCCATTGAGTAGACAACCGATCCTGCCGATTGCTTGCCCCAGCGCAATAAAGGGAATGATTAAATCCAGAACTTTAAAAATTTGCAGTTTCTTCTTTTTGATATATAAAATTGCAACCACAACACCTGAAATCAATCCGCCGAACCAGGATAAGCCTCCCCGCTGCAGCATGATCATCTCTAAAGGAGAAGCCAAATAATATTTTAAATTTTCGATCACATAGAATAATCGCGCACCGGCGATACCGGCAACAAAGGCAAAAAATAAAGTATTAAAAACGATCTCCTCATCGATGCCCTCTTTCCCGGATTGGATCCTGATTAAGCTTGAAGCTACGATAAAAGCTACGACCAGCATTAACCCGTAAGAATAAACTGTCAGCGGCCCGATTCTGCAGATTTCAGGATACACGGCTAACCTTCCTGAGTATAGAAAACCCCAATAGTATCGCTCCTATGGTGATTGCGCTATCCGCTATATTAAACACCGGCCAGATACGAAAATCAAGAAAGTCTATAACATAGCCTAAGCGAACCCGATCAACAAGATTACCTAAAGCCCCTCCTAAAATCAGGCTTAAAGCCAGGCTATAGAACCTGCCCTCTTTGTTCTTGCGTATATTCGCATAGATCAAAAAAACAGCAAACAGGGAAGTAAAGATAAATAAAGGTACTTGATTTTTTAAAATCCCGAAAGCTGCTCCGGTATTATGAGTTAGTGTGATATGAAAAATCCCTTTCAGCACCGGCAGGGATTCGTGGTGCACAAAATTTTTTATAATTAGTAATTTTGTTGATTGATCCAGTAAAAGGATAGTTAATACGATGATATAGATCATCGTTTAAGGAAGATTATTTTTTTCCTTCTTTTCCTGGCATTTGACGCAGAGGCGGGCCTGAGGGACTGCTTTTAACCTAATCTTTGCAATAACGCATTTACAATCTTCGCAGATACCAAAAGTGCCCTCTTCCATTTTTTTTAAAGCGTCATCTAACTCGAATAAAACCTGGCGTTCGTGAGCTGCTATTCCCAGCGAGAATTCTCTATCATAAGTATCTGTGGCCACGTCCGCCATATGATAGGTATAACCGGAGATGTCTCCGCAAGCCTCCTTCTGGGATTTCTTTAAGGTATCCTCGGTTATATGCTTTAATTCATCGAGGATCTGCTCTTTTCTTTTTAAAATCAATTTCTTAAATATCACTACCTCTTTTTTATTTAGTTTCTTTTTTCCCGATTTTACCGCTCTCTTTAATGTCGTTTCGGGATCTCGACACTTTTCGTTTTTAATTTTCATTTTTCGGGACAATTGCCTACTCCTCTCTTAAAGCCTCAAAGCATTTCAGGCAGATCAAAGGGTGATCCTTTGAGCTACCCACGCTCTTGCTGTAATTCCAGCAGCGCACACATTTTTCGCCTTTCGCTTTTTCGACTCTGATCGCAATCTCTGAAAAAATAACACTTTTAACCCCTGCATCAAGGTTGACTTTTTTTGCTATACTTACTTCGGAAACCTTTAATATCTCACAAAGTTCATCCTCTAAGCTTCTTAAATACTTATAACGAAAATCATCATTTGTCAACAAGTTTATTTGCGCATCAAAGGGACTACCGATATTACCACGGCTCCGCTCCTCTTCCAAGAGTTTTGAGATCTCCGGTATCAATTTAAAGATCAGTTCTAATTCAGCGTTTATATTATCTCCTGCACAGGCAAGATCGACTTTCGGCCACTCTAAAAGATGTACGCTAGAACCAGCTGATTTTTCTTCAGCCGGCATATGTTTATACGTCTCTTCGGCTGTAAATGAAAGAATTGGAGCCATCAATCTAACCAAAACGGTAACAATCCCATAGATCGCTGTCTGCGCCGCACGCCTTTGGATTGAATGCGCCGCATAGGTATAAAGCCTCCCTTTAACCATATCCAGATAGTACATCGAAAGGTCTTCGTTGCAAAAATCATAGATATTCTTATAGGCCTTATGAAACTGGAAATTTTCATAAGCCTCAGTCGTCGACTTTATCGCTTCCTGCAATCTAACCAATATCCATCGGTCTATTTTCTTCAGACTCCCATATTCTATTTTGTGCTCCCGAGGATTAAAATCATAAAGGTTGCTTAAGATGAATCTTAAGGTATTCCTAATCTTACGGTATGCTTCACAGAGCCGGGAAATGATCACCTCGGATATACGGATATCTTCGTTATAATCACTGGAGGCAACCCATAACCTTAAAATGTCGGCTCCGTAATCCTTGATCATCTCAAGCGGAGATATCACATTACCCAAAGACTTTGACATCTTCCTTCCTTTACCGTCAACCACAAAACCGTGAGTGAGCACTGTTTCAAAAGGGGGCATTCCGTCAATGCACATTGAAGTAATCAATGAAGACTGAAACCAACCCCGATGCTGATCTGATCCCTCAAGATACAAAGCACAGGGAATCTTCCTGCCCAGGTCAGCTCTTTTTTTTAATACTGCCTGATGGCTCACTCCGGAATCAAACCAAACATCTAAAATATCAGATCCTTTAATGAATTTGTCATTTTTACAATTCGCACAAATAAAATCCTCAGGAATAAAATCCTTCGCCTCCCGCTTAAACCAACTATCCGTACCTTCGGCGGCAACGAAATCAGCAAACTTATCTATTACTCTCGGATCCAAGATCTCCTGATTACATTTATCGCAGACTACAGCCGGAATAGGCACACCCCAATATCTCTGACGCGAGAGACACCAATCCGGCCTTAGTTCGACCATCAAAGCAATCCTCTCTTCTCCCGACGCAGGGACCCACTTCACCTTCTTCCCCACCGCCTCCAGCACCTTCCTGCGTAAATCCTTATGGTCGATATTTAAAAACCACTGTTTGGTCGCCCGGAATATCACCGGGTTCTTACATCTCCAGCAATGAGGATAAGAATGCTGCAGTTCGGAATCAAAAAGTAAAGAGTCCTCTTTTTTGAGTTTTTCAATAATCGCTTTGTTCGCCTTCAAAACATTCAATCCCTTGAATTCTTTGGCGCTAGAATCGAAGTTACCCTTTGAGTCAACCGGCATGACTATCTCTAATTTATATTTAACTGCAGTTAAATAATCTTCATTTCCGTGTCCGGGAGCCGTATGCACCAAGCCGGTCCCCTCATCTGAGGACACGTAATCCGCGCCAACCACCTTCCCCTCCCTCAAACCAAAAGGATGAAGGTAATCTAATCCCTCCAGATCCTTACCCTTGATTTCTTTAATCAGTTCATATTTTTCAATGCTGATCGCAGCTAAAGTCTGAGTTAATAGTTCCTTGGCTATGACTAGATTGCCATTATCCGTTTTGATAAAAGAATAGATAAAATTCGGATGCACGGCAACCGCAACATTGGCGATCAATGTCCAGGGAGTCGTCGTCCAAATCACCAAAAATGCTGGATGCGCGATACTAGATACTTGATTCTCATCAGAACCAGGATCGAGGATCGAGGATCGAGGATCCACTTGAAATTTAACATATATTGAGGGTGAAATATGATTTTCGTATTCAACCTCTGCCTCAGCCAGAGCAGTCTCACAAATAAAGCACCAGTTGACCGGTTTTAATCCATGATAGAGAAAATTATTCCTAGATAACTCAGCGAAAGATCTTACGATCGTCTCTTCATAACGAGAATCCAAAGTTAAATAAGGATCTTCCCAATCGCCGAATACTCCCAGCCTCTTGAATTGCTCTTTCTGTATACCTACGAACCTCAATGCATACTGGTGGGCTTTCTTGCGGAATTCAGACTGACTAATCTGATATTTATTAATCCCTAATTCTTTAAAAAGCTGGTGTTCAACCGGCAGCCCGTGACAATCCCACCCGGGTACGAAAGGAGAATCAAATCCCTGCATACTCCGGTATTTTACCACTATATCCTTGAGGGTCTTGTTTAAAACATGTCCCAGATGGATATCTCCGTTCGCATAGGGCGGGCCGTCATGCAAGATATAGAGAGGCTTTTTCTCGGACTTCTTTCGGATAAGTTTATAGATATCCTGCTTCAGCCAATCTTCAAGAAGCGCCGGTTCCCTCAAAGGGAGATTCGCCTTCATCGGGAATTCTGTTTTAGGCAAATTCAGTGTAGATTTATAATCTGATTTATTTGATATATTTTTCAATGATTACTCCAAGTTTCTTCTTAATTTTATCCGGTATTGACTTCCTCTCGGTCATGATCGCATATTTAAGAGTATCAGCACAAGAGCAACTTCGACGCTGCGGGATATTTCTGATTACCTCGCAAAGTATCTTTTTGGCGTTATCTATATTCTTATTCAGGTTCTCAATCACCATATCTATAGTTACGGATTCATGCTCAGGATGCCAGCAGTCAAAATCAGTCACGCAGGCAAGGGTAGAATAACAAATTTCTGCCTCCCTGGATAATTTTGCTTCCGCCATATTAGTCATACCAATCACATCCATCCCCCAGCTGCGATAAAGTTTTGACTCGGCCAATGTGGAGAATGCCGGGCCCTCCATGTTTATATATGTACCTTTATTATGCATCTTTAATTTAAGATCAGCGCCTGCCCGATAGAGTATTTGGCTTAACTCCTTGCATATCGGATGCGCAAACATAATATGCGCCACAACGCCATCCTCAAAGAAAGTCATTCTTCTTGCCTGATTAGTCCGATCGACGAATTGGTCCACAACTACAAAATCCTGAGGCTTCAGCTCTTCCTTGAGGCTGCCGCAGGCCGTAACAGAAATTAATCTCTCTACACCCAACTTCTTCATGCCGTAAATATTAGCCCGGTAATTTATCTGGCTAGGAGAAATCCTATGCCCTACCCCATGACGGGGAAGAAAAACTACCTCCTTACCTTCTAGGTTGCCGATAATGTATTTATCCGATGGTTCTCCGAAAGGCGTATCTATAGCCGCCTCTTTCACGACTTTAATCCCGTCGATTTTATAGAGTCCGCTTCCTCCGATAATTCCTATGCTGGGCATTTTCTACTCCTTTTTAGATAGGTCCTGAGCACGCTGCTTTGCGGCTATCACGGCATCGGTTAGGTTTGCAATATCATTCTTTAATATCTTCAAACCTGCTTCAGTAGTGCCTCCAGGGGAAGCAACTTGTTTACATAGCGCATTTGCAGATAAATCTGTAGTGCTGATTAATGCCACGCTTCCGGCGGTTGTTCCCGAAGCCAGAACCCGTGCTTCTTTGGCGTTAAAACCGACTCTCTTAGCTGCCTGCTCAAGGCGGGGCAGATAAACTTTATCTGCATAATCCGTTATTTCACTTTTTTCTTTATCCTGAATCAGGCTAAAGAAGAACCCGGGACCGCTTCCTGAAACCGCGGTTGCGGCATTAATCATCTTCTCGTTTATAACCAGGGTTTCGCCTAATTTCTTAAATAATTCTTCGGCAAGGCTTAAATCCTTACTCTTAGCGCTCTCGCCTTTAGATAAACAGGTCATCCCCTTGCCTATAGCGACCGGAAGATTAGGCATCACCCTAATAATCCTTGCGCCCTTCAGCTTCTCTCCAATAAAAGCCGTGGTTATTCCGGCTGCTATAGAAATAATCAATTTCTCATTCGAAAAATCAGAGATCTCCGCTAATGCCTGAATAAAATCCTGAGGCTTGACGGCTACTATTGCCGTCTCAACGGATTTAATCAGATATACGCTGCTGGAAGCTATTTGAATGCCGACGGCGCCATCAGTCTTTGCTTTATCTTTATCAAAAACGAAAACTTTATAATCCGGGATTAAACCTCTGGCAATAGCCGAGCCCATATTTCCGAACCCGATCAGTCCGATTATCTTTCTCGTCTCTTGCATATTACCTCTGTTTTATTCAAATATCGCTCTGCCTAATCTGACTATATCCGCGCCTTCTTCGATCGCCGCTTCAAAATCGTCGCTCATACCCATGGATAAAACTTGATGCTTGATGCTAGATACTTGATGCTCGTTAATTCTATCTCTAATTTCTCTTAACATCCTAAAATATGGTTTAGTTTTTTCTGGATTATCTACAATAGGAGCAACGGTCATTAAACCTTTTATAGACAAGTTTTTCAAACTAGCCATATCTTTAACAACCTCTATCGCCTCCTGAGGTTTAAAGCCGTACTTGAAAGCTTCGCCGGAAGCATTGATTTCGATTAATACATCCTGGATTTTATCGATCTTCTTTGCCTGTTTATCGATTTCTTCGGCTAACTTTAAACTATCTACCGAATGAATCAGATCAAAAAGCTTCACAGCATCCTTTACCTTGTTGCTCTGCAGATGGCCAACCATGTGCCACTTTAGTCGTAACTCGTAACTTATAACTCGTAACTCGTCAAACTTTACCAGGGCTTCTTGGACCCTGTTTTCACCGATATCGCTGATACCTGCCTCTACCGCCTCTTTGATTTGTTCGGCAGTACGATTTTTAGCTACGGCAACTATGGTTATAGACTCCACCTCACGGTTTATTTTAGAGCATACTCGGGCAATTCGCTCTTTTATCCTGTTTAAATTAGCTTTAACCATAATTAATTAGCGATTATATTATACACGATAAAAATCTCGGGTCAATTAATTAAAAGTAAGCGAGTGCACAATTTATGCCTGTCTGTCGCCTGCCTGACGGCAGTCAGGGCAGACAGGAAACGTAGTGAAGATAAATTGTATGCACGAGGTTACCCCCACACCAATTGTAAAAACGACTATTGTTTCAGAACAATTGGTGTGGGGGTTAGTTCGCAGACGGTCTTCCCTCAAGACCGAGTCACAATAGATGCGGTTCTTCGGGACGAGGTCGGCCTACAGCTTATCTCGTTTATACTCCATAAGCTGTCTGCTCATTAAAAGTACTCTTGGTACACTTCCTTGACCCTGTTTACTGCTCTCTGGATAAGATTTCCGACGGGTTTTTGGGCGGGTGAAACACCTCTTTTTTTATCTGCAAGTACCTCGCAGATCATGCCTAAAGAAGTCAGATAGGTCAACGATTTCGTCTGGCTTAATGCGCCCTCTTCCTTTATATAAGAGAGTAGGTGCGGGGATGCAATACGGCCTAATTTCACTGAAACAGTAAGAGTATTCTCTAATGTCTCGACAAAACCTTCCAGCGATACGGTCCTGCCGGTAACAATAAACGAACTTAATTCCGGCGTCTCTAATTTTTGATTGACCGCTTCTTTTATTTTCGTACAAATCATTCTGGCTTCATCGGTAATAATTGCCGATATTTCCTTCTGTTTTATCGGCTTATAAAAATCATCCTTCTTCACCAGGATCTCTTTATCATCGGGGATTCTCTGGGGGTCCGCGATGATTCCATATGATCTTTTAATGTCTTCCGCTAAATCAAAAGGCAGATCTAACCTCTCCTTAAGCTTATTAGTCAGACAATTGCCTCCGTGCGGCAAAATCACTAAATCCTGCAGGAATCCGTCTTTAAATACTAGTAACTCTGTCTTATCGGTACCGATATCGCAGAATAAACTTAAACCCTTCCTCTCAGACTCTTGATTAAATATCGCCTTACTTGCGGTAAGCGGAGAAAAAGACAGGCCTGCAACTTCGTATCCTGACTGATTTATCACCCTAGTGATGCTTTGTATGGAAGATAACTTCGCGCAGACCAAAAGCAGGTTTACTTCCAAATTATGACTATATAGCCCCTGCGGGTTGATAAGATTTTTCTTGGAATCTATGCCGTAGTTAATCGGCATAGTGTGAATTATTTCATCCTCCAGGTTTGATGCGAGTATCCGCGCCTGTTCATTAACCTTATTTATATCTGATTTAGTGATTACTTTATTCCCTCTCTCAGCTAAAGGCATGATCGCGTGACTCTGTTTGATAGTGATATCCTGCCCGGAGATATTCGTATATACCGACTTAAACTTTATCCCGGATTTGTTTTTAAGATTCTTCAATATCCTGCTTACACCGTCGATCACATCGATAGAATTGACTATTGATCCGCTCTTTATCCCTTTCGAAGGCAGATAATCAAAAAAGAGTTTGTTGATCCGCCGGTTATTCACCTCGGCAAGGACGGCTGAGATCTTACTGGAACCTAATTCTATCGCACAGATATAATTATTTATCATCTTTGTATTTTATCACCGCATCCTTAAATCGCAAATCAATATATTTTATCCCATTGATCTTATCCCTTGATTGGGCGAACAAATTCCCCAGGATAGCTAACTTAACGCCTATATCATCTTGCGGCAATCTTACTTCAATATTTTCTACGGAGATCAATATGTTATTTAGGTCTATCAAATTGATATTTTCAATCTTATGGTCTTGCGCAAAGCCGTTATTGTTGGCTTCTTTTAAAATCTCCAAGACTAAACGAATCTCTTTCGTATTATATCTCCTACCCGACTTGGGACCGAAGATTTTAGTCTCTAATCCCAGAATAACCGGTAGTTCACTGTTTTCTATTAAAGCAGAGTCATAAAAAAGCACCCCCTGTCCGTCAAGAACGAAATATTTATATAATTTCAATAAAGCCACCGGGGAGCGTTTCAGGAAATCCACGAATATCCGGTTAGGTAAAACCCTGACTATCCTGATATTGCTGTATTCAGGAAATGATTTCAGCACATGCTCAGACTCTTTACCTAAATCTATGCTAAATATATTTTTTCCTTTCAAATGGGAAAAATCTACTTTCACCGGATCCTTCATGATTATTTCGGTTACCCGGAAATATTCTGCATTCTTCGCTGATTTCCAGATATAACCCAAAACAAAACAGAGAATAACCAGAATCAGGAATGTAACCACTATTAATCCAACCGGCAGCTTAAACTTTCTTTTTTTCATATGCTAACTCGACCAGCCTCAGGCACAATTGATCAAAATCTATACCCACTGATTTGGCAGCCTTAGGCAGAAGGCTGGTCTGCGTAAGTCCGGGGATAGTATTGATCTCAAGAATATAAGGCAGGTTATCCGTACTTAAAATTATATCCGCCCTTGAGAAACCCGAGCAGCCTAACAGTAGATGAGCTAATAAAGCCGCTTGTTTGACTTTATTGGCAGACTTCAGATCTAACTTTGCCGGAACAATATAGCTGGTCATCCCAGGCTGATATTTGGCCTGAAAATCAAAGAATGGCTTTTTCGGAATGATCTCTATCACAGGAAGGGCATAATTATCTAATATCCCTACGGTCAACTCTCTGCCTTCGATATATTTCTCCGCAATCACCTTCCGATCAAAAACAAATGCCTCATCCAGCGCTTTATCAAAATACTTCTGGTCACGGATGACCGATAGGCCGATACTGGAACCATGGCTTGCGGGCTTTATAACCAACGGCACCCCTAAGTTATGAAGAGATTTCCAGCTCTTGCCGTAAGAGGATCTTTCTATGACTAAGGATTTCGGCACGTGCAGGCCGTAAGTCTTAAATATTGCGCGTGAAGCGGCCTTATCCATGGCAAGTTTACTTGCCGCGACTCCGGAACCTGTATAAGGGATTTTTAACTTTTCCAGTATACTCTGTATCTGCCCGTCTTCTCCGAAGCGTCCGTGTAAAGCTACGAAAGCGCAATTAAGTTTATGCGACCTTAAAAATCTGGTGTTCTCCTGGGTCCTATCCGTCTTGATATCCAGCAAAGCTACATCTATATCCGCATCTTTGAGCGCGCGATATACGGCCTCACCGGATTTTAGCGAAATCTCTCTCTCTGATGAAGGACCTCCCATTAAAACTCCCACCTTACCGAAATTCAACGCCATATCTTTATCTCCGGATCCAGCTCTATCTTAAACTTATGTTTTACTCTTCTCCTGATCAAGCTGATTAGTTTCAATACATCAGCCGAACTTGCATTCTTTTTATTTAAAATAAAATTAGCGTGTTTAGGAGAAATATAGGCATCTCCTAATCTTTTGCCTTTTAAATTACACTGCTCAATCAATCTACCGGCAGGAGATCCACAAAGAGGATTTTTAAATATACTTCCGGCACAGAGGGATAGGTGGCCCTGACGGCTTTTGCGGACTTTCAAATATTCTTCTGTAATGTCCTGAATTTCTTTTTTCTTCTTTTTACGCAGTCTTAAGCGCGCATTTAAAATTATATACCTTTGCAGGCTCGATCTGCGATAATCAAATCGTAGATTTTTCCTATCTAGTTTCTTTATATTGCCCTGATAATCTAACACCGTAACATTTTCTACGATATCAGCGATATTCTTCCCCCAGGCCCCTGCATTCATCGCCAGAGCTCCCCCTAATGTCCCGGGGATACCGATCAAAAACTCTAATCCCGAAAGGCCGCGCTTTTGTGTTTCACGGATCATCCGGTTTAAACTAAGCCCGCTTCCCGCTTCTAGGCATTGATCATTATAGGAGATCTTTTTAAAATAAGGCGCACTTAAACTCAGCACTATTGCATCCAGGCCTTTATCATCTACCAGAATATTACTGCCTGAACCGATGATAAACACCGGAATATCGTGCTTCTTCGCCGCAATCAAAAGTTGATTCAAATCGGCTATATCCTTAGGTTGGACAAAAAATTTTGCCGCTCCGCCGATCTTAAAGGTAGTATGTCTCTTTAAGGGCTCTTTAAACCTTACTCTTCCCTTTATCCCGTTAAAAATATCACTTTTCTTATATTTTTTCATATTTTTTAACGGGACTTAATCCTCTCCACCAACTCATCGCAAATCCTTATAATATCTCCCGCGCCTAACGTAACTACTAAATCTTTAGGTTTAATCATCTCTAAGATACGCCCAATGATCTCCTCCTTCGGTAGAAATTCAATATGCTTATCTTGCGCATTTTCTTTTATTTTGTAATACAGGCTCCTTCCGTTTATGCCCTCTATCGGAACTTCGCCTGCAGGATATATGTCGGTGGTGATAATGCAGTCTGCCAGCTCAAAAGATTCCGCGAACTCATTCAGAAGCAATTTAGTCCTGCTGTAACGATGAGGTTGGAATACGGCGATAATTCTGTTTTGTTTTAATCCCTTGAGCGCTTCCAGCGTTGCCCTTATCTCAGTAGGATGGTGCGCATAATCATCGATTACTAAAAGTTCGTTTGCGTTGAATTTGACTTCGAGCCTGCGGCGTGCACCCCGATAACTAGCCAAGGTTTTCTTTATGAATTCTATATCTATCCCCAGTTCAACACCTAAAGCAATAGCAGAAAGGGCATTAGAAATGTTATGCATCCCTCCCAGGGCAAGATGAAATCTACCGATAAACTTATCTTTGTGAAAACAGTCAAATTCCGATGTCAGGCCTTTGACCTCTATATTCTTCGGGTAAAATTGAGCACTCTCTTTTAGACCGAAAGAAAGTTGCCGGTTTTTATAGCCCTTTAAAAGTTTTTTTAAGTTCTTATCATCTTCGCAATAAAAAACACACCCCCCCTTTTCTGTTTTTGTAAGGAACTCCTTAAAAGCATCAATCTCCTTTTCGAATGTCTGGTAATAATCTAAATGTTCATGATCGATATTAGTGATGATCGAATATTTGGGTTTAAAATACAGAAACGACCCGTCTGATTCATCGGATTCAGCTACAAAGAACTTTCCTTTTCCTAAGCAGGCATTGGCATCTATATTACGCAGAATCCCGCCTATTGCTACAGTTGGAAAAAGATCGGCTTGGATCAGAAGATAAGAGATCAATGAAGTGGTAGTGGTCTTCCCATGACTGCCGGCAATGGAAATAACCGTCTTATCTTCCATTAATGCTGCAAGCGCCTGGGCGCGTTTCAAAATCGGGATCCCTCTTTTTTTTGTCTCGGCTATCTCAGGATTGTGCTCTTTTATCGCTGAGGAATAGACCACGTAATCTACGTCTTTTAAGTTCTTGGGGCTATGTCCGGTATATATCCTTGCACCCTGTTTTTTAAGCTCTTTGGTAACCAGATTTTCTCTTATATCAGAACCGCTTACCCTATGTCCGTTATGCAGGAGCAGCTTGGCGATCCCGCTCATTCCGATTCCGCCGATACCAATTAAATAATAATGTTTATCCATTCTCTAACTCAAACCTTTAATAATGATACCGCCTGATCGATAAGTAAACTATCGGCATTGGGTCTTTCTATTTTACGGTAGCCCGAACGCATAGAATCTATTCTCTGAGGGCTACTTACCAACCCCTCGAGCAGCTCTCTGAACATTACCGGATTCAATTTATTTTCATCGAGTACAACCGCTGCCCCCAGGTCTTGCAGGACCCGCGCATTGCTTGACTGATGACTATAGGCAAAGGGGTAAGGGATAATTACCGCCGGTATTGCAAATTTCATTAGTTCCGCAATAGTGGTAGCTCCTGCCCTAGAGACTACCAAATCAGAAATACTATAAGCATACTCTATCTCTTTCAAAAAAACAAATAATTTAAATTTTAATTCTAAGTTTTCATACTCGTTCTTTATGAAATCATAATCTTTATCCCCGGTTATATGGATTACCTGTAAACTATACTTACCCCGTAACGACGCCAATGCCTCTAAGAAGATGCGATTAACCATGCGGCTACCCTGGCTCCCTCCGATAACTAAAACCGTAAATTTATCCGGATCAAAATCAAAAAAGTCCAGGGCTTCGTCTCTATCCACTGCTTTTAGATTCTGACGCAGAGGATTACCGGTAAATGCCAACTTATTCTTACTGAATTTAAAAAAACTACCGCTATTCTCAAAAGATAACGCGATTTTATCTACGAAGCGGGCAAGAAAACTGTTAGCCCGGCCAGGTACAACATTCTGCTCATGGATCAATGTCTTTATCCTAAACAGCCGGGCAAATAATACCGTAGGAAGTGAATAAATCGTACCAAAACCGACTACGATCTCCGGATGAAATCTGATCAGAACCCACAGACTATCCAATGATCCCTTGAGGTATTTTAGTGCCGCGATAATATTCTCTAAGTTTATTCCTGAAGAAAACCTGACTAAAGGGATATATTCTGTTCTGTGGCCGATCGCGCCTATCCGATGAATCGCCGGGGAATCCGGCATTACTAAGAGGGTCTCTGCTCCTCTCTTTTCCTCCTTAAAAGCATTTAAGAAACTGAGTGCGGGAAATATATGGCCACCGCTGCTTCCGGTAACCGCCAGAATTCTCACCCCGTACTTTCTTCCTTTATGCGATAGGCTATCCTTAGAAAGTACAGGGCTCATGGGTATTCTCCTGAGCGCGCAATATTTAAAAGTATCCCCACGCTGATCATATCAAGGACAAGTGATGTTCCGCCGTAACTGATAAAAGGTAAAGGTAATCCTTTCGTAGGCAGTACGCCGCAGGAGACTCCGATGTTGATTACTGCTTTAAGAGAAATCATCAGTACTAAGCCCAGGCTCAAAAAATGACCGAAGCTATCGCTAGTATTCTTTATAATCTTTAACCCCTGCAAAATGAAGATCATAAATAACGCTATCACCCCCAGAGTACCCAATAACCCTAATTCTTCTCCGATAATAGAAAAAATAAAATCCGTATGTGCGGCAGGCAGGTAAAATAATTTTTGTTTAGAATGCCCCAGGCCTAAACCAAATAATCCTCCTGAGCCCAAGGCTATCTGAGACTGAATGATCTGAAAACCTCCGCCCTTAGGGTCCAGCCAGGGATTTAAAAAAGCCAGAATGCGCATCCTTCTATAAGGCACTCTGAATATTAGTGCATAAAGTACAGGCAGGCTCACTAAGCCCAAAGATAAAAAATAAAACGGCCTGATACCAGCAACAAAGAGCATAGTCAATGCGACTATGCCGATTGCTAAAGCTGTTCCCAGGTCCGGCTGCATAAGTATCAACAACGTACATAAACCTAAGACGCATAAAGGCGGCAGAAAACCCCTGGATAAATCCCTGATCGCTTTCCCCTTTCTGGTAATAAAGTCTGCCAGATAAATAATCAAGAACATTCCGGATAACTCAGAAGGCTGAAAACTGAAAAATTTAAATCTAAACCATCTGCGCGCTCCGGATACCTCTCTACCGATTCCGGGGATCAATACTAAGATCAATAATACAAACGCAAAAAACAACAGCGGCCTGGCGAATTTTCTTAAATCGCGATAATCTATACTCATCGCAAAAAAAGTAAGTATTGCTCCTATAACCAAAAAGCTAAGGTGCCTCTTAAAGAAATAAAAACTATCTTTATATGTCTCCCAGGCATGGATGCTTGAAGCGCTATAGATCATCACCAGGCCGATAGAGATCAAAATAATCGAAACCGCAAATAGATTAAACCTTACTCTTTGCATCATCTCTTGCTTGAGCTTGCCCTAAACCTGACACCGCCTGTTTAAACTGCCTTCCTCTTTCTTCGTAATTTAAGAACATATCGAAGCTTGAACACATTGGGGATAGCAATATACAATCTCCTGCACTAGCCTTATGATAAGCTTTACTTACTGCCTCCTCCAACGTATTAGCACGCTCAATGGAAAGGTTCCCTCTGAAAACATCCTCTAAAATTCCGGCTGCTTCCCCGATCAGAATCACTTCTTTGACCTTACCTTTCGCTGAATCTAAAACACTATTATAGTCAACCCCTTTATGCTTACCGCCGGCAATCCAGATTATCGGATCGCTTATATTCTCCAAGGCCCAGATTGCTGATTCCACGGTAGTGCTCTTTGAATCATTGATAAAGATTATATCATTTATCCGGCTTACCTTCTCCATACGATGTTCGATACCTTGGAATCCGTCAAATACCCCCAATACCGTTTGCTTATCCACGCCTAATAATGAACCGACGGCCAACACCGCAGCCTGATTAGGATTAAATTCCGCAGTACTGGAAAAATATACCACCTTTGCATCTGCCTCTTTGGATAACTCCCTTAGCACAGGATCATCGCGGTTTATAACCAGATAATCGGTATTATCCTGATTGATAAATACCCGTTTCTTAGCCACAAGATACTCCCGGATATTATCATACCTGTCTAAATGATTTGCGGAAAAATTAAGCATCACTGATATTTTCGGCTTGAAGCCGATAATCCTCTCTAACTGAAAGGAGCTGACCTCTAAAGATACGAAATCCTCGCTTCCCATCTTCTCTACTTCTTGGGAAAATGGTTTACCGATATTACCACAGACAAAAACCTTCCTGCCTGCCTCTTCTAAAATCCTTCCAATTAAGGTCGTAACCGTGGTCTTTCCGTTAGAACCGGTTACGGCAATAATCGTAGCGGGGCACAAAGATGCGGCGACTTCTATCTCGCTGATCACCGGAATGCCCTGATCTTGAGCCCATATAACCGGCAGGGCATTGTCTGCTACCCCCGGAGAAATCACCAGAAAATCTCTACCCTTTATAAATTCCCGGGTATGCTTTCCTAATTCAACTTTAATCTTCTTCGATACAAGTGACTTTGCATTTGTGCGCGTAATCTGCGTGTCACAATTATCCGTAACGCTGACATCCGCGCCTAAAGCACGAAGTAGATTACAGCAGGCCAGGCCCGAACGCGCCAACCCCGCTATCGTGATATTCTTTCCTTTATAATAATCCGTATTAATCATAAGGCCTTATCTAATCTTGAGCGTGACTAATGTAAGAAGCGCCAACAGACCGGCGATGATCCAGAATCTTACGATCACCTTATTCTCCGACCAATTCATGAATTGAAAGTGATGATGCAGCGGAGCAATTTTGAATATGCGTTTTTTAGTCAGGCGGAAAGTTCCTACCTGTATGATTACAGAGAGCGCCTCCAAGACGAAGATGCCCCCGACAACGACTAGAAGCAGCTCTTTCTTGATCAATAATGCTACGGTCCCGATTGCACCGCCTAAAGCCAAAGATCCCACATCCCCCATGAAGACTGATGCCGGATAACAATTAAACCAAAGGAAACCTAATCCCGCCCCCATGATACTGGCGCAAAAAACAGTAAGCTCTGCACTATTTTTAATATAGGGGATCAGCAAATACTCGCTAAGCTTGATATTTCCCGTAACATAAGATAAAACGCTAAAGGCTAATGCCACCATCACTACGATGCCTATAGCCAGGCCATCCAGTCCATCGGTAAGATTGACTGCGTTTGACGTCCCGGCAATCACTAGAATCACAAACAATATATAAAACCCGTCTAAATCAAATGCTATATTTTTCAGAAAGGGAAGATCTAACTTTATACTGATTTCCGGATCCAATAAAAATATTGCCCCTAATATCAAGCCTAAGATGATCTGGCTGGTCAATTTTGCTCTGGCAGTCAAACCCTTGGATTTCTTCTTTGCCCCGTTAGAAATACCAACCTTGCCGTTTTGCTGCTTAAGATTCCTAACGGGGTGAACCTGCTTTAGATAATCATCAATAAATCCGGTGACCCCCAGCCATATAGTACTAAAGAGTGCTATATGAATGTATCTATTGGTGATATCCGCCCATAAAAGCGTAGAGGATACGATCGCAAGTAATATCAAGATCCCACCCATCGTAGGAGTATCCTGTTTGCTGCGATGTAATTCATGCAGCTTCTCACTATCCTCTTTGCGAACGTTCTCTCCGATCTTCAGCTTCTTGAGTTTCTCAATCAAGGGCGGCCCTAGGATAAGGCTGATCAGAAAACTGGTGATAATCGCCATGCCTGAACGGAAAGTGATGTAGCGAAAGATATTAAAACCGCTAAAAATATTGTGTAAGGGGTAAAGTAGATTATAGAGCATCTTAAGTCCTAAATATCTCTTCCATTTTCATCGAACGGGAACCTTTAACCAATACAATATCCTTCGGGCCGGGAGAAATTTTTTTAAAAAGCAGGTCTTTCGCCTGCAGCGTAGATTCACAGCTGAATATATTCTCCATATCAAGCCCTCTAAGCTTAGCGCTCTTGGCAGCGAATTTAGATAAACTCCCAACTGTAATCAATACATCGCAGCTCTTGGCAGCCTGCAACCCTGCCAGCCGATGGAATGTCTCCTTACGCTTACCTAATTCTAACATATCTCCCATGACAAAGATCTTCCTCCCGACTGTTTTAAAACCATCTAAAGCATCCAGAGCCTGTTTTAGAGAAAGGGGGTTAGAATTATAACTGTCATCGAGAAATCTCGTATTATTTGATTCTAGAAGACTGAGCCTACCCTGAGTGAAAGTAAAATTTGAAAGCTTGGATGCGATATCATTATACCCCATCCCAAGAACCCTGGCTACGGCTATACTCGCTAAGGCGTTATAGATGTTAGAATATCCGATAACCTTTAAAGTAAACTTATATTTTTTGTTTACCACAAACTCCATTCTGCTATTCCGTATTTTTATAGCTGTAGCAGAAAAATCAGTTTTGGATCTGATCCCGAATCCAAGATTAAATGAACGTTTCTCTCTTTTAGATAATTTTCTCTTCAGAGTATTGTCATCCGCATTTAAGATCATCATCCGAGGCTTCTTGAGATATCCGGCGACTGAATATTTTTCTCTGAATACTCCTTTTAAATCTTTAAAAAATTCAAGATGTGACGGCCCGATGTTGGTGATAATTCCGATGTTCGGCTCAGAGATCCCGGAAAGATAGGCTATCTCACCGAAATGATTTGTACCTAACTCTAACACCGCCGCATTATGACTGCTGTTAAGACCGAGCAAGCTTAAAGGTAATCCGACCTGATTGTTCTTGGTGCCAGGGTTTTTTAATACCTCAAGTCTCTTGGATAACACCCAGGCGATCATCTCTTTAGTCGTGGTCTTACCATTACTACCGGTCACTGCGATAATCGGGATATCAATTTTATGGCGATGATATCGGGCGATATCCCCAAGCGCCCTTATGGTATCTCTTACGGCTATGAAAGCAACCCTTTGCTTCTCGTAACTCGCCTGCCCCGAGCGAAGTCGAGGGGTAACTCGCATCTCGCCTGCCCCGAGCGAAGTCGAGGGGTAACTTGTACTTACAATAACGCAGCTGGCGCCTTTTTTGATTGCCTGCTTAATGAAATCGTGTCCGTTAAAGTTTTTGCCCTTTATGGCAATAAAAGCCTCCTGAGGCCTGATTGACCTAGAGTCTATAGAGATGCCCAATACTCTCGATTGTTTCGGGCCTTTGATCAATCTGCCTTGAGTGGCGTTTAATAATTCAAAGACTTTAAACATTCTTTCGCTACCTCGCGATCATTAAAATGTATTCGTTGATCATTGATGATCTGGTAATCCTCGTGCCCCTTGCCCGCAATCAATACTATATCTCCTACCCTGGCCAGGAGTAAAGCTTTCTTTATCGCCTCAAGACGCTGCGGTACAACATAAAAATCAGCCTGCTTAATCCCCTTCTTTATATCGCCGATTATCTGCTGCGGATCTTCTCTGCGAGGATTATCATTGGTAATAATCAGGCAATCCGATAATTCTGATGCCACCCACCCCATCTTCGCTCTTTTTCTTTTATCACGCTCTCCGCCGCAGCCAAAAACAACAATCAACCTCTTTCTGCATATCTGCCTTAATGCCTCAAGGCTGCTTCTCAGCGCGTCTTCTGTATGTGCATAATCAACGTAAACCGAAAAATCCCCCTCAAAATCTATATTCTCCATTCTCCCCGGCACAGAAATGAAATCCTCTATGGCGGACTTTATACTGGAGACATCAATCCCCTCTCTTTGCGCCCAGGCAAAAGCAGCGAGAATATTATATAGATTATGCCTGCCGATCAGGCTGGTTTTTAAATTAATCTTCTCATTCCCGGATACAACGCTAAAACTTGTATGAAATCCGTCAAGATTTATCTCCTTAGCTACTACATCAGCTTTCTTTATGATACCATACGTAACCAGATCCCCCTTGACCGTTCTCTTGATTTTATCGGCGTATCTATCGTCGTTATTCACCACCGCGAAAGATCCAGCTTTTAAACCTTTAAAAAGCCTGGCTTTGGCTTGAAAATATTTCGTAAAGCTCTTGTGGTAATCTAAGTGATCATGCGTCAAATTAGTAAAGATCGCTGAATGAAAATCTATCTCCCCCACCCTCTTCTGGTCTAGGGCATGCGAAGAAACTTCCATCAGTGTATAATCCACCTTTGCCTTATGCATATCCTGCAGCAAAGACTGGAGTTCTATCGGGCCCGGGGTAGTATTTTTTGCCGGAAGAACTTTATCCTTAAAGCGATAATTAATCGTTCCTATAACAGCTGGCTGCAATCCCTTCCTTTTCAGTATCGATTCGATCAGATAGCAAACTGTAGTTTTGCCGTTAGTTCCGGTAACACCCACAACCTTGATTTTTAAAGAAGGATTACTATAAAATTCCGAAGCTAACTTTGCTAATGCTTCCCTTGTATCCTTGACTGTTATAAAAGGTACCTTGACTGAAGACCTACGGCCTGCGCCTGATGACTGAACAATCACTGCCTTCGCGCCATTATTTACTGCTTGATCGATAAATCTGTCGCCGTCTAGATTCGAACCTTTTACGGCAACAAAAATAAAATCATCCAAAACCTGCCTGGAATCAGAGCTGACTCCTTTGACTTCAAAGTCTTCGAATCGAAGTTGCTTAGTGTGATTTGAATCCAGAGATTTAATTAAAATCTTTGCTTTCATTCAATGCAATTGTACTGTAGGAAGCGCGGCTAGTTTTGAGATATTTTATCGTATCCCCGGCTATATTCTTGAATACCGGTGCCGCTACTACCCCGCCGAAATAGACTGGTCGCGGGTCATTAACCGTTACTATAATCGCTACCATCGGGTCTTCAACCGGGGCAAACCCTACAAAAGAAGCGATGAACTTGCTATGTGAATAGGAGCCATCGGGATTTAATTTCTGCGCTGTCCCGGTCTTGCCTGCCGCGGATATCCCGGGAATGCTTGCAGATCTTCCGGTGCCATCCTCGACCACACTTTTCAATATATCCTTTGCCCTCTGCGCCGTATCTAAAGATATGGCCTTATGGATCATTACCGGTTCGAACTTTTTGATTCTCTGGCCGTGTTTATCCCGTATCTCCTCTACGATATAAGGTTTCATCAGCTGTCCGCCGTTAGCGATCACGGAAATAGCTGATACTAACTGTAATGCGCTAACACCTACTTCATGTCCGATAGGAATCGCAGCGATAGAGATCTTAGACCACATGCTCGGTTTTTTTGCTACTCCCGGAATCTCACCTGAAAGATCAATCCCCAGCTTAGAGCCAAAACCGAATAATTGCATGTATTTAAAAATTATCTCAGGCCCTAAGATCTGTGCTGCCTTAGTCGTACCGATATTACTGGAGAGTTTAATCACATCTTTGAATTTAAGCCATCCGTGAGGACTATGATCATGAAGGGTATGACTGGCTACCTGATAAGAACCCTCCTCGCAGAAGAATTCATCTTCTTCCTTTATCTGGCCCTCCTCTAATGCCGCTGATAAAGTGACGATCTTAAAAACCGAACCTGGCTCAAACATATCGCAGATTGCCCGGTTGCGGATCTCATCTTTGCTCACCTTGGAGTAGTCGTTAAGATCATAAGTCGGACGGTTGGCTAAAGCCAGGATTGCTCCCGTATGCGGGTCCATAACTATAACACTTGCTGACTCAGCATTATATTTCTTGACTACCTTATCAATCTCCCTCTCGACTATATACTGTATTATCTCGTCAACAGTAAGTATAAGATCATAGCCATCCTTCGGTAAAACCATCTGTTCCCACAAAGCTAATTTTTTTTGTCGGGCATCTCTTAAGAATACCGCCCATCCGGAATTGCCCTTAAGAAAATCATTATAATAATACTCCGTACCTTCAAGGCCTATATTATCTAATCCTGCGAAGCCGATCACGTGGCTGGCAAGATAACTGTTAGGATAAGAGCGTCTGCTCTCTCTAATAAACCCCAGCCCCTTTAAATCAAGTTTTTTTATACTCTCCGACTGACCAGAATTGAGCTTCCGTTTTATCCATACGAAATCTTTCCTGCGGTATAACCTGTCCTTTAAATAATCTTGATCAAGGTCCAATAGGGAAGAAAGCTTGCTGATCAGCTCCTCTTTATTCTCGGGCGCAATCGCATTGGGAGAGGCATAGAGAGAATCTAGCGGTATATTCACTGCCTGCACCTTAAGATTACGGTCGTAGATCGCTCCCCTTAGAGGTTCCAATTCTACAAAGAAATTATACTGTTTCTTAGCAAGATCTGCCAGATATTGCGAGCGAAAGAACTGAATAAAAAAGAGCCGGCCGGAACAGAATAAGAGAAAAAAAAGGAAGGATAAGAATACCGCCTTAGATCTCTGGCGATGATCGCTTATATACACAATTAATAATTAGTAATTAGTAAGTTAGTAACTCGTAACTAGTAATTTTATCTTCATGTTAGAATCCATATGATTTTCAAATTACGAGTTACTAGTTACGGAATTACGAGTTACTGAGAATGGATTGTTTTTGCCTCAGCCTGTCTCTTAATACCGAAGATGCGAGCAAACAAAGACTGCTCTCTAGAAGACTCTAGGGGTTTTCGGTCTTCGAAAGAAGTAGTTAATCTGACTAGTTCAAAGCTCTCAGGCATCTGAAACTCAGCTTCCTTAGAGATCTTTTCCCCGATACATACCAAAGAAGCATTACTGTCTATATTGTATCTTAAGATATGGTTTTTATCAAGTAAATCATCCAGCGTTGTCTGGCTCTTTTGTCCCAGGTAGGCAAAGCGGAATATTTCTGTCTGTTGATAAACATAGAGAAGACAGAAAGATGTAATCAAGCCGGCGATCAATAAAAATTTTGGCACTTTCATCTATTCTATAGCCTCTCTGCAACCCTCAATTTGCTGCTACGGCTTAAGTGGTTGCTCTTTATTTCAGATTCACTCGCAGTTACAGGCTTAGAGGTAATGATTTTTATTAATCCTTCATAAGCAGCACGACGAAATGTATGCTTGACTATGCGGTCCTCAAGGGAGTGAAAGGAAATCACGCATATTCTCCCCTTCTTTTCTAATACCGCAATCGCCTTATTTATGGCAATCTCTAAATTTTCTAACTCTCTGTTTACCGCTATACGCACAGCCTGAAAGGTGCGGGTAGCAGGATGAATCCGGTAATATCTGTGCCGAAATCTGGGAGGTATTGCTCTGATCACGATATTTGCAAGTTGCGCGGTAGTTGCAATCGGATGCCTCTCCCTCTCCTCTACCAGTAGATGAGCAATACGGTTATGCCACCTCTCCTGGCCGAAGGTCCGTAAAAGTGCGGAGATCTCTTCTTCGTTTAGGTTATTCACTAAATCGTAAGCGGAAATATAGCTATTTCTGTCCAAGCGCATATCCAGAGGTCCGTCGTAGCGAAAACTGAATCCCCTGCGAGGATCATCCAATTGGTATGAGGAGATCCCAAGATCGAAGACAACTCCATCGACTTTCTCAATTTTAAGGCTTTCCAGGACACTATCTAATTTTGCAAAATTTTCATGCATAAATTCACAGTTACCGCAAAGCTGATGCAGCCTCTCCCTGCTGACCGCCAACGATTCGGAGTCGCGGTCGATAGCAATTAGTCTTCCCTCCGGCCTGATATGTTCTAAAATCGCCATGCTATGCCCCCCCGTTCCGATCGTGGCATCGACTATTGTTTTTCCCGGACCCAAATTTAAATATTCTAAGATTTCATTAAACATAACCGGAATATGATATTTCACGCCTAGATATCCATTAACTTTTCGGCGATTTCTTCAAACGACTGCCGGGAATTAGAATAAAATTCTTCCCATTTCTGCTTAGCCCAGATTTCGATTCTATTAGAGACGCCCACGATCACAACATCCTTCTTAATCTGCGCAAATTCTTTTAAGTATTGAGGCAGCAAAATCCTACCCTGCGAATCGAAAGTCACTTCTGCCGCGCCGGAAAAATATATTCGATTAAAGGTGCGTGACTGTTGTTTGGTAAAAGGGATGGATTTAAATTTGTTCTCTTGAGAGCGCCATTCCTCTTCCGAGAACATAAACAGGCAGATATCTAATCCGCGGGTAACATAAAGCTTCTCGATAAATTGCTGTTTGGCGACTTCGCGGAACTTGGCAGGCAATATCAGGCGGCCTTTGCGGTCAATAGAATGTTGATATTCGCCGTAAAACATGGGGGTCTCCTTCCACTATACTCCACTTATAACCACTTCGTTTCATACTATAGAAAAAAACTCCCCCTTTGTCAAGATAAATAATTACCTAACTTAATAAAAATCAATAGTTAGTGGTTAAAACAGCTCTAGGGGGGCATATGTTGTGGTATGTGTTAGTGGCGAAAAAATGAGGCTTTTGACTTGCTTATATCTTTTTTAATCTGTTTAACCAGAGAAAGGGCTGAATCAAATCTCTGCTCATCTCTGATCTTTTGAAGAAACTGGATTTCTAAATATTCTCCGTATAATTTTTTCTTGAAATTATATATATAAACTTCGATGCGTTTTGAGATTTTTCTGGCAAAAGTAGGCCTGCTTCCGATATAACAGATACCCTGGAATCTTCTCTTGCGGATAATAACCCAAACCGCATATATTCCGTTAGGCGGCATTACCTCATGGTGAGGGTCTATATTGGCGGTGGGGAATCCTATCCTTTTTCCCAGGGAACTCCCCCTTACTACGGTTCCTAGAATGCTCACCGGGTGAGCGAGTAATTCTTCAGCGAGCTTAAACCTGCCTTGATTAATTAATAAACGTATGTATGTACTACTGATCGGCTTATTGCTGACTTTTAAAACTTGAAATACTTTTAGCTTAAAATTATAAACGGAAGATAACCTGCTTAAAAATCTATGATCACCCTCCTGCCCCCTGCCGAATCTAAAATTCTTTCCTATATAAACACTCTCTGCTCTTAGTTTCTTCAATAAAATATTCCTAACAAAGTCAGCTGCTGAAATTCCGGAAAATTTTCTGTTGAAATTAATCACGATACAGACATCTATCCCCAGTTGATCGATCAATCTTAGGCGATGCTGAAGTGAAAAAAGAGTTTTTTCTTTCTGCGGATGCGGCCAAAACGTCAAAACTACGCTGGTTCCTTTATTCATGCCCGCTTTGGAAACTGCGGCTTTTAATATTCTTCTATGCCCCCGATGCACACCGTCGAATACGCCGAGTGCTACCACCGGTTTCGGGAACTTTCTTATCCCTTTTAAACCATGGATCAGTCGCATGCGTAATCTATTTATGTTGCATCAACTTACGGAAGTTCCCGAAAATAGAATCTAAAACAATGCTCCAGAATATATGATCTTTTTTATCAAAATGAATTGAGGCAGAAACTGACTTGCCGGAAACACTGATTAATCGCACTCCTGTATCAAACTTATATTTCCTTTTTATTCGAGGACTGACCATCCTTGACCATCTTACCTGCCCTGTCATACAGACTGGTTTTTTTAACTTTGGTAAATATAACTCTATATATAGGTAGTCTCCCATTTTTAATCTCCTGCTAGAAGAGAATCTTAAACCTTCAATATTGATATTTCTGCTTAACCCCTGATATTTATCTTATAAAAGCCTATCCTCTTCCTTTTTCACCACCTGAAACTTAACCTTGGTTTTGATATCGTAAGCGACTCGAAAATATATCTTTGCTTCCGTATCAAACCTTAGATATTTCCTCTTTTCTCTATTATTCATTCCCCCTCCTGTTGTGTCTAAATTTTATAGACAGGTATTTACAGATTAAGATTTCTTATATAACCCAACTAGTTCGGCCTTATCGAGAATATGCCCCTGCATTACCTCTTCTATCTCTTCTTTGCTAACTCCCTCCTCCAAATTCAACATAGCATCCAGGGCATAAATCTTGAAAAAATAGCGGTGTGTTCCAGAGGGAGGACAGGGTCCGCCGTAATCTAATCTTTTGAAATCATTCATCCCCTGCTTACCGGGAATGCTATTCTCTTCTACCCGCGAAATACCGGGCTCGATATCATAGACGATCCAATGATCCCAATTCCCCATCGGAGCGTCAGGATCATCAACTATCAAAACTAGACTTTTAGAACCTTCAGGAGTATTCTCTATAATTAGAGCAGGATTCAAATCATCTCCCTGACAGGTAAATTTCCTGGGAATCAATTGATTATGCTTAAATTCCGGACTGGTTATCTGCATCAAGCCACCTCCCCCTGGAACCTCTGAAAAAACACGGCCAAGACATAATAAACTCATCAGCAGTGCAATAATTATTCTCATTGCATAAGTTCTCTTTCTTTGCGTAACCGCTCCTCCATCAACTTCTCCTCTTGCCTGAGCCTCTCATCCTCTTCCTGCTGCATCTTTATTATCTCTTCTTCCAGACGTTGCTGCTGGAGCAACAGGCGTTCTTGCTCCTCTCGTATTCTTTTGCTTGCTTCATTTTGTTTCTCTACTTCTAACCTGAGTAACTCCTCCTCATCCGGTTCCTGCTGCTGGAGTAGGGCGCGTTTTTCCGCTTCCTCTCGTGCCCTTTTCTCTGCTTTCTCTACCCCTATTTGTTTTAATCCTCTAATCATCCTGTTCCCAGATTCCAGTATTTGTTTTTCGGATACATTCTGCTGTATACCCGGAGAGTAAAACCCAAAAAAATAAAATGCTACCCCTGCCAACAGCAATACAATTATAATTTCCACCTTGGGCAACTTCTTCGGTTTATTTCCTTGCGCTCTCGCTTTTATTTCCGGCTCCATTTTATCTCCCTCCTTTACTTCCATCTAAAATACACAAAAATCCTACCCCAACCGGTTTTGGATTTAACCAGCCTACTGTAAAGTTTACGGTAATCCTTCTTCATCAAAAAATTAATGATGCGATTCTTTGTTTCTCCTGCATGCGTGCCGTAAGATATCTCTATCAGGCTAGCCCGGTTAACCTTGGCCTTATACAGGGCTTGCGCTAATTTATCCTCCATATCCGCCGTACCGGCAGATAAGTTCAATTTTATCTTCATCGATTGTTTTTCATTTTACAGCTTCCAGCCAACTAGGTCAAGCAGCAATTATAATCTTTTCTTCAAGAAGGGTCTTTTCGGTCTTGCTTGCGCGTGCTGAAATTTTTTGCCGTCTGTCCCTCCGCTTCGCTACGGGATCCTTCTTAAGAGAAATCCTGAGCCTATCGAAGGATTTCGGTTTACGGCTCTCTCCCGGAGAGGTTTACAGTATAGGCATCCTCCGTTCGCCGTAACTCCCTGCCTGCCCTGACTGCCGTCAGGCAGGCGGCAGGCAGGCTCACAGACTCACATACCTATCTATTAAGAGCGTGCCAAAAAATTTCTAATGCACGCGCCGGCAAGCCCGCAAAAGCCCCTTTAGCTGAGAAGATTTTATCCTGAACTAATGGGTGACGAGGCATATTCATCGCGGCACATAAGGAAGTCTGAGCGGGCAGGGTTGCCCCGCTAATACATGTCAGGCAGAGCGAGGACTTCCGCTAGAGCGAAGATTTTCCTCGCTGGGGAAAATCGAGCGGTGACGCGAGGAATGTGCCTCGGCAGAACCCATTCTCTGGGATAAAATTTTAAAGATGAAGAAAATTTTCTGTGGACAAATGGTTTAAAACAGGTAAAATAGTTAATCTACGGAGCAAGAGCATGAACGTCAAAATAAAAAAACCTAAATACCATCTTAGGGAAAACGGCGAATTCGTCATCGAAAACTACAACTTCTCCAAACCATTTGCCAACTTCTTCCCGGGTATCGCCGGAAAATACGGCATACCGATGTGGGTATTTTATGTCAACCGCGGACAGGGCATAGCCAGTTTCGGCACCCATAATAAGAACCAGGCAATAATGGAATTTATCTCCGCAAATAAAGCCTGGCAGCTCGTCTCCTTACAGGGATTCCGCACCTTTATCAAGCTTACCTCCGGCACTAAGACTATTTTTTATGAGCCCTTTCATAATGGCTTTACAAATCTGGACTTTAATCTGAAAAACCGGATGATAATTACCTCTGGCGGTATGACCTTAGAGGAAGAGAATTTATCCTTGGGCCTGGCAGTAAAGGTAGAATTCTTTAATATACCGAATGATAATTATGCAGGATTGGCAAGGATAGTAACGCTGAAAAACCTGAGTAGACTGCCTAAAAAGATGCAAGTACTCGATGGGCTGCCTCAAATAATTCCATACGGCACAAGCGACTTATTCATCAAACACCTGAGCCGGACTATCGAAGCCTGGATGAACGTCGAGAACCTCTCCCGCGGCGTACCTTTCTATAAATTAGCGGTTGAGCCTGTAGACAGGCCGGAAGTGGTCCATATAGAAGGGGGCAACTTCTATTTAGGCTTCCTCTATAATAATGGAAAAAGGCCTAAGGTCATAAAACCGATAATTGACCCTGACTGTATATTCAACCCGGTAACCGACTTCTCCTGCCCTTACCAATTCCTCAGTCAAAAATATTTTCAATACCCCGGGAATCAATCTAGTAACAGTAAGACCCCCTGCGCTTTCAGTCTGATCGACCTAAATATATCACCTAAAGAAACGGTCAGCTTCCATTCTGTTACCGGGTACATGAGAAACCTAGATACTCTCAATGATTCCGTCGGAAAGATTACTACCCCTGATTATATTCTCTCTAAAAAAGAGGAAAATAAAAAGCTCATAGAGCAACTACAACAAGATATATCTACTTCCAGCAGCTCTAGAAAATTCGACCTCTACGCTAAACAGACATATCTGGATAATATCCTGCGAGGTGGTTATCCTGTAATCTTCAAATCCGGCAGGTCTGAATCTGTGTTTTATCTCTACTCTAGAAAACATGGAGACCTGGAAAGAGACTATAATAAATTTTCATTGCAGCCAACCTACTTTTCCCAGGGTAACGGCAACTATCGTGATACGAATCAAAATCGAAGGTGTAACGTTTGGTTTAATCCCGAAATTCGCGACGAAGACTTGGTTTATTTCCTGAACCTTCTGCAGACTGACGGGTTTAATCCCTTAGTGGTCAAAGGTGCTAAATTCATACTAAAAAAACACACCGATCTTAATTCAGTACTCAAAGATTCGCTTGCTGATGAAAAACGGATTTCAGAACTATCTTCGATGATGAGCAAACCTTTTACTCCCGGAGAATTAATCCTTTTTATCGAGAATAACGCCATTAAAATCAATTGTACTTACGATGAATTTCTTAACCTTCTACTCTCGCATGCAAGCAGAATCCCGGAAGCTGAACACGGTGAAGGGTTCTGGACTGACCACTGGACTTACAACCTTGACCTTTTAGAAAGTTATCTAGGTATATATCCCGAGAAACTGAGAGAAACACTATTTGAGAAAGAGCTCTTCACTTATTATGATAATGCTGAGATAGTCCGGCCGAGAAGCGAAAAATATATCCTCTATAACGGCCTGCCCAGACAGCTGCATTCGGTTGCCAAGCACCATAAAAAAGCAGAGATGATCGCCAGCAGAACAACTTGGCCTCATCTAGTCAGAACCCAATACGGAATCGGAGAAATATATAAAACTACCCTGACTAATAAACTATTCTGCCTGTTTAGTAATAAGATGGCATCATTTGACCCCTTGGGGGTAGGGATCGAAATGGAGGCAAATAAACCGAACTGGTTTGATGCACTTAACGGCCTTCCCGCTCTTTTTGGCTCTTCGCTTTGCGAAACCCAGGAACTCAAAAGGCTCGCTTTGTTTCTTAAGCTCTCTTTAGAAAAAATAAATCCGGAAAAAGTCAAAATCACCAAAGAGATCTACGACTTATTATCCGGTTTAAACCGGCTCACCCGGGAGTACCTCGATAGCAAGTCTCCTGACAAAGATTACAAATTCTGGGATAAAAGCTGTTCTCTGAAAGAGGAATACCGCCGCAAAACTACTCTTGGTTTAAACGGCATAGAAATCACAGTCCCCCTTGATGAATTAATCGTGACTCTAAATAATTTCCTGGAGAAGATACGTTTGGGGATCCAAAAAGCTTATGACAGGAAAAAAAATATTTATTATACTTATTTTATTAACCAGGTCAGCGGATACGATCCCCTTAAACCACCTTTTATAAAACCCACTAAATTCACGCAAAAGAAACTACCCTTCTTCTTAGAATCACAGATGCATGCTTTACGATTAAGTGACAATACAGTTGAAGCTGGCAAACTATATCGCGCAGTAAAAAGAAGTTCTCTCTACGATAAAAAGCTTAGGATGTATAAAGTAACTTCTTCATTAAAAGAGATGCCCGAAGAGATCGGCAGATGCCAGATATTTGCTCCTGGATGGCTGGAGAATGAATCAATATGGCTGCATATGGAATATAAATACCTGCTTGAGATATTAAAAAAAGGGCTATATAAAGAATTCTTCTCTGAATTTAAGAAATTACTTATTCCTTTTCAGGATCCTCAAAGATACGGACGCAGTATACTGGAGAATTCTTCTTTTATAGTAAGTAGCGCTTTCCCTGACCGTAATCTGCACGGGAATGGCTTCGTGGCGCGGTTATCCGGCTCAACCGCAGAGTTTGTGAATATCTGGTTGATGATCAACGCTGGAATTAAACCATTCTATCTAAACGATTCTGCTGAATTAAATCTACGCTTCAAACCTATACTGGCAGGATGGTTATTTGACCGTCGCGGCAGGTATAGTTTTAATTTTTTGGGGAGAATTCGAGTAACCTATCATAACCCTAAAAGAAAAGCTACTTTTGGCAGGAATGCCGCAAAGGTAAAAAAAATAATTCTGAATAACCGGTCAAAAGAGCCGGTTAAAATCCAATCTGACTTTATCCCCGCACCTTATGCCCAACAGATCAGGTCCCGTCAGCTTGAAAGAATTGATATATTCCTGGAATAGTTTATTAGAATCTGCGGCTGTAGTAAAGACGCCAGACGTGGCGGGTGTCAATAGTCTTTAAAGATCCGCCATAAGGATCCCAATCGATATTAAGCACTCCGCCTATATAGGGATTGCGGCTGGCTTCGCCGTATTGGAAGGTAAAATCTTCATTATCTGAAACGCGGTAAATAAATTCGCTAAAGAAGTTGTGGTGGCCGATTACCTTTGTCATATTGTTTGTCAAACCGTCTAGATCCTGCCAACGAGAATAAGTATATCTAAAAAACGCGGCTAGTTTTGCTGTAGGCTGATATCCTAATTCAAGGCCAATGTGGTTAATATTATCATCCACCTGGCCTGCCTTCTCATATTCATTGCACGTATAATCCAAATAAATCTGCAGATCTTCGGTAGGGTTAAGTTTCAGGCCGGTTTTAAATATATTGTAATATGGGTATGGCGGCTTAGGAAAATAGCCTTGACTATAGAGCCAGTTATTAACATCCCGATAAGCAAAGCCATTCTCATAGGTTATCGTGGATTGGTTCCCGCTGTTATATATACCTCGCGGAAAATTATCATAAGCTAACGAGATATCATTCGTATATTCCCATATACCATTGATTGCCAACCAATCAAATAATTTGTACTCCAATCCTAAAGAACCGGTTGATACTGAAGGATCTTTACCATCTTCAATTATGGTGTTCGCAAAATAATCTCTCGTGCGCAAATCAAATACAAAAGGATCAACACCTCCTTTGGTTTTCGGTAAATAATGATGGATCCCTAATAGCTTAGTTGTCAATTGATCATTAAGATCCCAGGTAACTTCCTGCCTGGTTACGTTCTCTATGAACTTGCCATTTGTGGCGTGGACATTACGTACGTCAATCAGGTTCTCTACCGTATTATCCCATAAGGAAGATTCAACTCTCAGGCCAACGACATCACGTCCGATATCTATTCCATTGCCTATTTTATAATTTCTGATATCATCCCAACTCAACATTTTACCTTCACCTTGATAATAATATTTAAAGGGTTTGCGGAAATGAATATGCCTTCCCCACCACTCATCATCACGCGTCTCAACATAAGAAGAAAGAGAAGGATCAAACGACTCATCCATATGAGCGGCAAAAAGCCTGAATTTAGTAAAACAATAGTCTTCTTCTTGCGGCTGAATTCCAAAATAGCCGTGCTCTACATCCATAATGCTTTCTAGAGGGAACCTTCCGATAAGAGAAAAATAATAGGCGAAACCGCGCGATTCGCTACGGTACGTAGAGTTGCTCAGGTCATATTCAGAGCTGGAGTGAGCAACTTCAACGTTGGATTTGATGCCCTCTCTTAGTTCATATCCTAAATCTGCACCTCCTACAAAATTACGAGCGTCAAGCTTATCATTCTGATCAGAATTAAAACCAAAGCGAGTTGTTCCCGTAACTCCAAAATCTAAGTTATCTGTCAGATTTTGCTTAATCCGCATAGCAGAAACTAAATTATCAGCATCTGAATATTCCTGCCAGGGATCTTTGGGAGTTGCTACTGAAGTTGTAATAGCAGTATTCCCTCCCGCAGGGTTAAAGACGAAAGAAAAACCGCGTAAACTTGTCAAACGCCTTCCTTCACTGTCTCTTGCGAAAAAGGATACCTCATTATCCCAATAGCCTCTTGTAAAACTCACTGGAATTGCGGCAGAATTAAAAGTACCCGGCGTCCAGGCTCTGATCCAAGGGCTATCCTCCCACCAGATATGATTGTTTGATAGAGCTAACGGATCGTCTAATGTCAAGGCCTGGTTTTCGTAAGCAACCGGGTAGAATCTAAGGTTAAGATCTTGCTGATTATAATCAAGCCAAAGTTCTCGGAGAGGTTGAAAATCACGATCTATTTTCATCTCAGGAATATGGAATATATCATTAACTGGGTCGTCGTAAGCTCCTTTGATATCGAAAGCATCGGTTTTACCGCCCTTAACTTTAATCTCGGGTAAAGCAAAAGAGTTACCTAAGGTACTGCTCTTTATCGTCTGGTTTATCGTATAGTGGCTATTAGACCAGTATTTTAATTCTATCTCTGCGGTATCGCCAAAATCACTAGTCACGGTAGTCTTTCTACTCTTACCGGTAAAACTCCATGGATCAACCATTATATTAGTATGAAAATTAAAACCGGATTCGTTATCTGTATCAAAATCCAGCCTTAATCTATCGTATATTCTAGGATCATAGGTATTCTCTCTCTGGTTAATGGCATCATTAGAGATCATCCGCCAGTTCTTTTCGTTTAAATCCCAATTCGCCCTCTTCCAATTTGTATCCCCTGCGCTAAAGCCTAATCTTATCTGAACCTCCCCGCTTACGCCACTTTTTGATAGCCCGACTCCTTCCTTCTCCAGAGCATTTGTTTCAACTATAGCCGGCCTTTTCTCATAGTCCATATCTTTCCTATTGAGCTTATCTATCTCCTGGATTATCGCCTCCTGCCTATTCGGCATTAAATCGTACTCCTTAGCAACTACGGAAGTCACTTCTTTCTCAAAAATCTTATTAATATATTCTTTGGCGAGTTCATTTTCAGGATCTATAATCAGGGCCTTATCAAGCTCATCAAGGGCATCGCTAAACCGCCCTTCCATAAAATAGGAAATCCCCTCCCTGCAAAGGTAGCCGGATACCTCAGAAGCGCACAAGCCGGATCCTGCCAGAATAGATAGCAAAGCAGAAAATAGAGGAAATATCATAAATCGTTTGAAGTTAAACATTGGATTTAATATACTGCTTTTTTAAATTACCGTCAAGAATAATCCTTGGGCTAATGTATAAATTTATAAATTGCACAACTTGAAAACTGGTAAATTTTGTGGTATACTTTAGTTGATGCTTCGACATAGCTCAGCATCAATGGTGAGTGGAGTCGAACCATTGACAATTAGGAATACCTAGTGATAAACTCCGTTAGAAATAATGGGGTTTAGCCCGTTAGAGGAAAATTTCTAACGGGGTAAAGGCAAACTAGTAGTAATGCTAGGGCGTCCCTAACGGGATCCCGCTGAGGTTGAATCTGAAGCGGGGCAAAGCCAAGAACCCGAAAAATCGGGTAGTCTGGCTGCCAAAAGGAAACGAACCCTAAAGACTTGCCTTTAGGGTTTTCTTTTTTCCGGCTCGTATAATCGGAAAAAAGACCCTGACTGAATCCGCCGAAGGCGGACGAATCGAAGGGTAGAATGGCGATTAAACCCTGGCAAAAGTTTGCCAGGGTTTTTTAATTTTAGGAGGCAAAAAAAAATGAAAAACCTTGAAATTTGCGGAAAGAACCAACGCGTAGTAACCTTCCTTAATCGCAGGGAAGTCGACTTCCTGGATAAATTAGGCAAAGATGCCCTATTCTCAACCGGAATGAAATTATCCCGTGCTAAGCTGATCGCCTGGTTAGTTGATTTTATGAAAGAGTTAAATATCAACGGAAGGGGAATCAAGTCACTGAAGGACTTAGAAGACAGAATTAAGAAGGAAATTGCTTAAAACACAAGGAGGTTGAGATGAAAAAAACCGTTAACTTAATAAAGATTCTGATTATGGTGATTTCGTTATTTTTTATCGCGGCTACGGGGCTTGCTCAGGATAACCTATCTATCGGGGTATCTTTTAGCATTCCGGCAGTTCCCGGTTTAAATGTTGGGCTGGATGAGGTCAAAGAAACAAATACTATCATTCAAGAAGTAGAATCCCTCGCTTCACTCTCCAGAGAGAAAAATCAAACAAATTCTTATTCGATGATTCAGCAGACAACGAAAATCGAAACTAAAGATGGAGGCAAAGAAAAATCGGTCAAGGTTTTAGAGACTATCTACAGCCGCTAGACGGCAAAGCCTACTCTTTTTGCTCTAATTTCTTTAAAGGTATGTCGTAAATATAAGTCACCCCTTCAAAAAGGGTGATTTCTTTTTTTATCGCTATCTGAGGAATATAATAAACCGGCAGGCTGCTTAAATCTAAAATGATCGTATGGTCACCGTATGGGATATTCCGGAAAGAATAACGTCCGGCGTCATCAGTGAGTACCTTACGACCGTCTTCCAAGGTTACCGCCGCATTTTTCAGTCCTGTATCTCCTTTATTATATTTAAGATTACCGTCTGCGTCTTCAAAGACTATGCCGCTTATCTCAGTACGCGAGATCATCCCAAAATCCACATTAATCATCCGGCTATGCTCGATATTCACTCCTTGAGTAACCGGAACCGTAGGCACAAAGCCCGCGGGCAGGCTGGAGGTATCAAGATTAACAAAGGCCTTTCGACCCCTGACATTCTTAAATTTATAGTAACCGAATAAATCCGTTACTTGAGACTTATCCTTCCCCAGCCATATTCTTATCCCCTCTACAGGAGCCTCATCGCGCTGCCTTAAGCCGTCAGAATTAAGATCCTTAAAAACATACCCTTTTATACTGCCTACGGATTCATAGCTGATACCTGTATCCCATACATAACGCATGCCGGCGTTAAAATCTACGTCAATACGTTTAGCAACACTAGGGCTATCTGCCCAAATATTACGCACACGGCAGGCGCCGTATATCTCTGCATCCGGATTTGGCCTGTAGGATAACTGCGAGTATCCTTCGATATAATCTTGTCCTGAGAGAAAACTCAAACCCGAGGTAGTCTCCTCTTCATTGCGATAATTGATGCGGAAATTACCGTAGAACGGAGATTGCCCAAACCTGTTAGACCAGCTTAACCCGGTTTCCCAGGCTCTCGGTTTTGACCTCGCTGCCGCCTGCCTCTCGGTTAACCAATTATACTCGCCGTTCAGATAATAGTATACGTCTCCGATTAATTCGAACTGTATTCCTCCATATAAACGTTCATTTATATAATCAGAACCGGGAGCAGAAAAATTCTTATTCTCCTGATGATAATAATTTAAGTAACTGTAAATGTCCTTAAAGAAATTGAGCTTCTTACTTACCGAAAGGCCCGGACTCTGATAACGTATCTGGGAAATCCTTCCTAACTGATTCTGAAATGTATAAGTAAAACCCAAAGAAGTATCCGGATCGAGGCGGTAATTAGCGCTCCAGTCGAAATCTTCATTCCAGCGGTCATTATTATCCAAAGCAGGATTTAACCTATCCAAATACAGATCTAATCTACTGGTAATATACAGTTGCTCAGTGGGTTTATAGTTAAGATTAAAGAGCGCTCCCAATTCTCCCTGGCGCCAGGTACCCTCTGTGATTGTAAAGTAGTTCTTGTCGATGTTGCGTAATTCCGCAGATAGGTTCAATTTCGGCTTGGTGTAGCGGGTATTAAAGAGGTGAGCAAAGCTTTCAGAATCATGCGCTATCTCATAGCCTAAATGCCAATTATCTATGTGCCAATTACTGACTAAATCATAACTATATCTATTTAAATGAAGTTCCCTGTCTCTTCCGTGGCCATGCACAACGGTAAAGCGATAATTCTGTTTTTCGGTAGGTGAATAACTTAAGTTTACTCCCTCTAAGAAAGCATGCCTGGTCTGCAGTAAATCCGGGGAAAGATCGCCAAACCTACCTCCACCTTCTCTCCCCCAGAAAGTAATATAATTAAATTTATTATTAAAAGCAGGGGATTCAAACATCACACCTCTTAAGCCTAATCTGGACATAGCCAAATTACTGACATTAGGAGAAAAATCAACTGCTCGCATGTCAAAACCCTTAAAGGGACCCCATCTGCCATCAAGCAAACTAATCGTTAAATAAGTCAGGTTAGCATCAGAAGAGGCATCAGAGCTACGGATAGAAGCCTGGGAATTGAAATGACCGTATGGAGTCGGCCCGCTCAAGCCTATGCCATGCACCCAGGAATAATTAGTACGCTCAAGATTATCGAGCCTTCTACCCGACTCATAGGAAGACCAACTCAAACTATAACGCAATTTAAAATTACGCTTCTTCTCTAACTCGCGGCGCAGGATCTCCTCATAGGTAGGAGACTCCGGCTTAGGATATACGCCTAAAAACTCCATGGTCCTTCGTCCGCTATCATCCCAGACGTGTAAATAGGTATAACCGATACCCTTTCCAGTGAGCAGTAACTCATCAGGACTATTTCTTTGCACGGTGAGAACTTCCGGCTGGGTCAGTAAAAATCTTCTGATATTATTTGTGCGGATTAAAATCGAGCTTCCCTGTGCAATTTCTATCGGTTGAGTAATCTTAACGAAAGAATCATCCAGATACATTACCTCCGGCAGTATTTTCCTACCGGGAACAACCTCCTTTAGACTCACCGGTAGTGCCGCATTGACGGCCTGAGGATAAATAGCCCGCCTATACTCTATCATCTCCTGCTGAAGCTCTAAAAGATCCAAGATCTCCTGCATCGCACCTGCGCTTGTTTCTGAGGAGGGAGTAAAATCCACAGGTAAGAATCTTTCTTCGATTGGCGGTTCGGGACTCGGTAATTCCGGAGGAACCACAACTTCTTCTACCATCCGAATATACCTTAAGACAGGTTTATAACCCGGTTTGACTAATAATGCCTTATTAAATTCATGCAAAGCGTCATCATACATACCTTGGTTGTAATACTTCATACCTATCTCACAAAGATACTCTACTGCCCCGGCATAAGCATAACCGGGCATAATCAGAGAATTCAAGAAGCAAACTGTAAGTATAATTGTAAGTGTCTTTTTCATCTTAAAGAAAAAAGGATTTTTGAGAAATCCTTTCTTTGTCAGCAACCGACATTTTATTTTAAATCACCAACCTTAACAACCTCTCCTTTGCGTCCTATTTCTAACTCCGCCTCTTTAACTATTACCGGCCCCTTTCCCATATTCGTTTCCGCCAAGGCTCGACCAATATCAATCGTCAGAATCAGATCATATTTACCTCTTTCCAAAGGAAGACTCCAGCTGCCAATAAATTTTGCCTCTTCTCCCGGAAATGTATAGACGTTATTGAATTCTCCGCGAGCAAAAACCATGCCCTCTTTATCAATTATATCAAAACTACCTCCTGCCGTTAAATCAACGTTACCGGTGTTCTGAAAATCTAAGCTCACAATTAAATCATTATCATTTGATTCTCTTTCGATTACGGGGTTTAATAATTCTGCCTTCCTCTCGATCGTTCCTTCCGGCTCGATATAGATCAAGCTGCCGACTCTCACAGCTACACCGAAGCCTGATCCTTCTACCGGGGAATCTCCCGGAGCTTTGGTATGCTCTAAGAACAAAATTGCATAGCGTCCGCCCTGCGCATTCTGGGGAACTCTTACCGTATAATTTATTACCTGCCTACCAAAAGGCGGTAAGGTGAATTCCGCCGGAACGAAATTAATCCAATCAGCACAAGATAAATTAGTCGTGCCCGCCGGTTTAAAATCCTTGGAGCCGTCTGCAGAAGGTAAATAATACCAATCTTCTAAATAGGCCCTAATATATTTTGATTGTTCCGTAGGATTATCTATAGTAATTGAGCCTGCTTTAGTTGAACCGGGGGCAATACTTAGCCTTATCTTTGCCTGATCGACGCGAATAATATTTATTGCCTCTGAAGTTCCAAAGGATAATATAATAAAAGCCAAGATAAACCCAATAAACAATAAGTTTTTTTTCATATTTATTATAATACCATAGTAAAAACCGCCCTTTCAAAAGACCAATTCGAAAAAGCGATTTTTACTATTTGATTAAACTGTTTACGAAACAATCTTTATTATATCGCTACAATAGTTATTGTGACATTACCCACAAATGAACCGGGTGTGATCTCTACAGGAATACCTGTCCAACCAGTATAGGGAATACTTCCATCCAGTTCGTAACCAGGAATCGAATAATAAGCCTGGACGATCCTGGCTGTTGAGGGTGACGTTTCACTGGTATAGATCTGTCTGTAGGTACCGCTGATCGCATTACCATCAGGACCTAATGCTGAACCTGGCGGCTGTGTTCCCTGCGGATCTCCGACACTCCACTCGTCACCAGACGAATAAGCAGGAGTCAATCTAAAGTAGTTATTGGTGTTAGGTATTGAACCGATACCTGTACAGGTACTGCGAATCTCGTATCTTGCTCCAAAACCCTGAGCATAGAGAATCACTGCATAAAGAATCGGACTATACCAAACCTTTGCATCCTTTGTTTCCCCATCTGCCGGATCTACATAGGTATGGCCGAGTTGTCCAAAATCTAAACTCATAGAAGTAGTCACTTCCGTGGAATTCGTCCAAGGATTCTCATCAGGATCACCATCAAGGATCTCCAGTATAGTCAGATCAACCTCAGGAGCAACAGCAGGTACTGAAGCGCTTACTCCCAATGACTGACTGGGACCAGGAGCAGCAAACGACGGCGATATCACACCAGTAATCACAAAAGCAAAAGCAACTAAAGAAGAAAATATCTTACGCATTTTTATTTCACCTCCTTTTAATTTATTTTTAAATTTTAGCTTAAACATTTTTACACACCTCCTTAAGCAAACTATAATTCCGATAGAGAATAGGTGATTCTAGTTGAATAATCGCCCGCTTTTATATTCATCGGGCTAGTTAATTCATAGACCACTCTGAATTTATCAGGAGACCCTTTGCTATCCGAGACCAATAAAGCCCTATCACCTTTTTTAACCTCCTCTTTGGCAACGGCCTTTAATTTACCTTTTGTATCTATACTGAAGGTCTGAAGCTTAAAATATTCGGAAGGTATCTCATTCCCCTCTTTATCAGTCAGATTTGAATATACATTCTGGCTTACCTGGTATCTTCTTCCTGTATTTGAGTCGACCTCGATGAGTACCTCATTGACTCTTGGAGGTTCCTTAGGATGAAGATTAGGAAAATCCAGGGTTCCTTTTTGATCCTCCGGAGTAATCATAATGTCAAAAATCCGTTCTATCTCTACCTCTAAATCTAAAGTCCCCATGACCCTCTGTCCTAATCCTACCTTATCCAGCATGTACTGGATACGAGAAGAGTAATTTCCTGCCTTCTGTTCCGCGGAATCTGCCAGACTGTATATAATCAGAAGGTTATTATCAAATCCTCCACTGGGAGTTGAGGTATAAACAGCCTGCTGACGGGTAGACAAAGCCAAGGGTTGATTTACTCCCATACCTTTTGAGATACCGCTTACCATAAAATTTATTGCATCGGGATCAAGCTGATTGCCTTCCTTTGACTCAAGTGGCCTGGTTAAGAGCTGTGTTAAACTGAACAATTTGTAAAAATTACCATCAATCTTTACCGAAACACCGGCAGAATTTTTCTCCTGGGTGCGCGTACTAAGCACAACTGTCCTCAAGCTATCAACAGGGACTATTTCGATAGCCTGCCTTGATTGATCTTCCCGGATATTCAGATAAACATCTAGAATCTCTGTTTTAGGCTGCCGGGATGACCCTATGGGCCTTAAGGTAAAAGCGATTTTTCCGTAATAATACCCAGGTGATATCTCTTCGCTGTTAATAATGCCGTAGATCAATGTAAAACTATCGGCAGAACCGGTAGAATTAGAAACATACAATATCTCATCAAACCTTACCGGAGAGTCATTTGAGGGTATGCGCAAATTGCCGAATCTATTCGTTGCACTTAAGCCCCGGACTACAAAATTATCCCTGATTACCTCTCCGGGGTTATCCCGATTCTCCAAGGGAGTGATCAGACTGTGGACCACTTCATACTGAGTATTAACATCAGTGTTTACCGAAATCGTCAGGCCTTTATGATGGTCGTCAGGAGTCAATTCTAATTTGTACCCTCCTTCGGTAAGCCTCAGGGATAGATCGAATATATCAGCACTGGCCATATACGCAGGAAAACATAAAAATACTCCAAAAAAACCAAAAATAGAAAATATTTTAATTACATCCTTCATAATTTCTCCAAGCTTCATTATAATACCCCGCGTAAAAGTTGTCAATAAACAAAAAGCCGGATTGACCCCTATCAATCCGGCTAAATCACGTGGCAATTTCCCCTTCCTCCAAAAGGGAAATGCCGGAATTAAATCTTAAAATTCACTTTAAGTATACTATATTTTCATTCGTTTGTCAAGCATAAAACTCCTTGTTAATAAACAGGTTACATAAATTGCCTTACGGATTACATATATCATTCCCAGTTGCTACTAAATTAATTTTTAAAGAGTGCATGTAGAGTATCAAAAATAACCTTTGATTCAAAACTGCGTACATACTCCCCTTCATTCTGCAGAAGAATTTCTCCTTCTGGTCCTTCGACCTTTTTTCTTTCAACACGTACAAGTAAGGCTGAGGCTTATCGATATTATTATTTTTCACCTCTTTCACCATATATACGAAATGTCGACGGATAATACTGCGCATGCCATCCCGATCAATAATTTCTGAGCTTGCGATTTTCCGTTTTGTCCTATCGCTTGAGGTATGATTTTTAAAGAATAGATCCCTCATTTTATCTCCCGTCTATCAAAAAATTATATTTTAAACCGGGCTGCTTTTAATTTAATTCATCCTCCTCCAGGTAGCAACCCGGTTATCCCCTTAAGCTTCATGGCTGGTGGGGAGAGCTTTATTTAAATCTTTTTTAAAGATTTTAAGAACATGGTATAAAAATTCAACTTCCTATTAAGTATAACATCTATTTTTACCTGTTTTCAAGTCTATCAAGGAGTTAAAAGAAAGCGTTTTCTATTTCTTTTTAAAAGATACGCGCTTCTCCCGTCCTTGAAATATCCTGATAATATTAGGCCTATGGCGGATGATCACAATAGCCGAGAGTAAAATAGTAAATAGCACTAAGACTTTGTATTCCGTAAATAGAAAAGTATATATCGGTATTGCCGCAGCTGTCAAAATTGAGGCTAAAGAAACTATTCTCGCACTTAGAAATACCGCTAACCAAGTTAGAACTGACAAGATTAAAATCAGTTTCAATCCGATTATCTTAAGCGCTAAACCCAATAATACCCCTAAAGATGTAGCTACCCCCTTGCCGCCATTAAATCTCAAAAATATTGTCCAGATATGTCCACAGACACAACTTAATCCCAAAATAATCAGTAAAGTCTCTTCAGTGGTATGGGTGGCTCTTGGAATCAGAGTATTCCCGATTATAAAAACGCAGAAAAAACCCTTGAGCATATCCAGAAAGAGGACCGTTACTCCCGCCCTCTTCCCTAATACCCTGAGCGCATTGGTTGCGCCTACGTTACCTGAACCGAACTTACGGATATCTATATTTTTGATAATCCTGCCGAAAATATACGCTGTCGGAATGGAACCGATCAGATAACTAACGACTATTCCTAGAATTATCCAAAGCATATAGTATCTTAAATCCCTTCTTTATATAATCTATCCCCGAAAAAACCGTAAAGAATATAGCCGGCCACCAGATATAATATACGTATTTTAGCTGTAAAAGCACGGCGATTACTGAGGCCATTTGGAAAGTAGTTGTAAGTTTGCCCCATCTGGTAGAGTGGATATCTATATTCTCTTTAATCAAAAAAATCACCAAGGCCCCTAACAAAATAATCGCGTCTCTGCTGATTACTATAAAGGTGACCCAAAAAGGAAAACTCAGGGGCAATTTACTGTTCTGCGAAAGAAAGATAAACGCGCTCATCAATAGAAGCTTATCCCCCAACGGATCCAGCACCAAGCCTGCTTTAGAAATTTGTTTTGACTTTCTGGCAATATAACCGTCTACTGCGTCTGAGATCACGCCTAAAATAAAGATACCCAAAGCTACTAATCGCAGATACTCTCTTTGCGGCGAATAGTAAATTAGGCTGGCGATAAAGAAAGGAACGCTCAAGATCCGAAAGGTAGAGATTTTATTTGCGATATTCATCCCGTTAGAAAATTAACCAATCCTGCTAGATATTTTCTAACGGGATTCATTGTATCATCCTTATCCGCTTAGGCGGCCAATAGATTACCAGGGCTCTCCCTAAAATATCCTCTCTTGGCACAAATCCCCAATACCGGCTATCCTTAGATGATGCGGAATTATCCCCTAAGACAAAATAACTGTCATCGGGGACGGTTACTTTATTACCTTCCCTGCCAAAACCACCGTAGTTATAGTAGAAGGTCGTGCCAAAGATAGACTCTAAACTCGGTTTACCATTGATAAAAATCGAACCATTTTTAATCTCTACTGTTTCGCCGGGCAGCCCAATCAATCTCTTGATAAAATCTTTTTTTCTGTCCTGCGGATAGATAAAAACAATAACGTCACCTCTTCCGGGGTCTCTTAAGGCAGGCAATCTAAGTCCGGTAAAAGGCACCTTTGCTCCGTAAATAAATTTATTTACCAGTATTATATCCCCTTCTAAAAGTGTCGGGCGCATAGAACCTGTAGGGATCTTGAATGCCTGCACCACAAATGTACGCACGATCATCGCCAGGATAAAAGCGATTACAATAGACTCGACCCATTCGCGAATAACTGACTTCTTTTTGATGCTCATATTTTCAGTACCTCCAAAAAAGCCTCCTGAGGAATCTGGACCTTGCCAAAACGCTTCAGCCTCTTCTTTCCCTTCTTCTGCTCCTCCCATAGTTTTCTTTTTCGGGTAATATCGCCTCCGTAGCATTTAGCCGTAACGTGTTTTCCCACAGCGCGGATCTTTTCAGATGCTAAAATCTTGCCTCCCACCATTGCTTGAACACTAACCTCAAATACTTGACGGGGAATCAAATCTTTTAATTTTCTGGTCAATGCCCTGGCCCTACTAATCACCTTATCTTTATGCATCAGCGAGGAGAAGGCATCACAGATCACTGAATTTAACATCACGTCAAGTTTGACTAAATCGCAAGGGAAATAGCCTTGGAATTCGTAATCTATAGAACCGTATCCTCTGGTAAGAGATTTTATCCGATCATAAAAATCAACAATAATCTCAGATAAGGGTATTTCAAACACCAGCTTTACCCTGTCCTCTCCGAGATAATCGCTAGACTTAAAAGAACCCCTGCGCGACTTAGCTAGTTCACAGACTAAATCTATCGTATCGATGGGAATGATCACCAACAACGTCACATAAGGCTCTTGTGCCTCTTCTATATCCTGCACAGGCGGTAATTTTGCCGGCGTATCTACTTCTATAAGATCTCCATTTTTTGTCTTCACCTTATAAACTACATTAGGTACGGTCAATATCAGATTTAAATCGTACTCCCTCTCCAAACGCTCCTGGACTATCTCCATATGCAGGAGCCCTAAGAATCCGCATCGAAACCCCATACCGAAAGACTGGCTGTTTTCAGGTTCCGCAACAAAAGAAGCATCGGAAAGCTTCATCTTCTCCATTGCCTCCCTTAAATTTACAAAGTCACCCGGGTTTACCGGATATATACCGCAGAATACAAGCGGTTTTAATTGGCGGAAGCCGGGCAAAGCTTCTTTACAGGGATTCTTGATATCGGTCATCGTATCTCCGATTAAAATCTGGCGAGGATCGCGTATGTTTGCCGTAAAATAACCTACCTCTCCGCAGGATAAAGAATCAACTTGGGAATATTGAAGATTTTTAAAAACACCAAGCTCTTCTATTTTATGTGTCTCCTTTAAATGCATCAATCTTGCCTGGGTATGCTTATCCAGCTTTCCGTCTACAACTCTGACAAAGATTACCGCACCTTTATAATTATCAAAACGGCAGTCAAAGATTAATGCCTTCAGGGGATTATGGGCCTCTCCTTGGGGATGCGGGATATCTTTAGTAATCCTCTCTAATATTTCTTTTACGCCGGTACCTTCCTTAGCGGAAACCAGAATTATATCTTCCTCTCTGAATCCTAAGACATCGACTATCTGCCTCCTGACGCGGGCAACATCTGCACTAGCTAAATCGATCTTATTTATTACCGGTATAACCTTTAAGTCATTGTCGCGGGCAAGGTAATAATTCGCTACTGTCTGAGCTTCGATACCCTGTCCCGCGTCTATAACCAACACCGCTCCCTCGCAGGCAGCTAATGACTTGGATACTTCATAGGTAAAATCTACGTGACCGGGAGTATCAATAAGGTTTAAGACATATTCTTTACCGGAATCCGCCTTATACGCTAACCGCACCATCGAAGCCTTGATCGTGATTCCGCGCTCTTTCTCTAAATCCATATCATCCAAGAGCTGATCGCCTTTATGCTTCCGATCTATCGCTCCGGTCAGCTCCAGCATCCTATCGGCCAGAGTCGATTTACCGTGATCGATATGCGCGATAATACTGAAATTGCGGATAATCTCTTTATTCATCCTGACCTACTTTTTGATCTCTTCAAGCACCTTATCTACAACCTCGCTGATTGTCATCTTAGTGGTATCTATACAGATTGCATCCTCGGCTTTTCTTAGAGGAGCGATTTTACGCGTGGAATCAATTGTATCTCGATTATGGATATCTAACTCTACGTCACTCAAACTTATATCCTGCCCGGAGTCATGCAATTCTTTATGGCGTCGCCTGGTTCTTTCACTAAAATTTGCATCCAGATAAAATTTTTTATCGGCTTCGGGAAATACCACTGTACCAATATCCCTTCCGTCTAAAACAGAATCATGCTGCCGGCCTAAAGCCCTCTGCAATCCCAACATTACCTCTCGCACCTCTTTAATCTTGGCAATATCAGAGACGAATCTGCTAATATACGGCTGCCGTATGTCTCTGGAGACGTCCTTACCGTCGAGTAATATTCTTAAAGAAGAATCGGGATTATTTGCAAGATCAATAACGGTAATCTTGGCGACCTCAATGATTCCCACTGTATCTTCGATATCAACCTTCTCTCCTAGAACTTTCAGAGTCAAAGCCCGATACATTGCGCCAGTATCAATATAAAGAAAGCCCAGTTTCTGGGCTACTATTTTGGAGACCGTGCTCTTACCGGCACCAGCAGGGCCATCGATGGCAATGATCATGCTTAATCTAAGCTATCCCTTTTCTCTTTGGCAACTCTTAGTATCGAAGCGAGATACCGCTTATCGTTCTTCTGTATCGCTAAGTTTATCTTTGATAAGTTATCCTGTAATATTTTTATGTTACGAGAAATATTATTCTTATTGCTAAAGATTATATCTGTCCAGAGCTCGCCTCCTGATGAGGCGATACGCGTAGTATCCTTAAGTCCGCAAGCGGCAAATCTTAAGTACTTGCGAGGTATGGCTCCCATCAACGAAAAAGCTGCTATATGCGGCAGGTGGCTG
>JBDRLC010000060.1:0-10791 GCA_043813305.1 Candidatus Omnitrophota bacterium
GTTATACCTTCGCAATAATATTTTTTATTCAAATGGCGAAACTTATCAGCCCTATTTTGATGGAAACGGGACAATAGTAACTGAACCGTATTATAATCTGTTTTACGGAAAGGGTTCAGCTCCTTCGTGGGATACTGCTGCAGTAAATTCAGATCCACAGTTTGTTGCTTTAGGTAGTTATAATTTTCATTTACAATCAGGTAGTCCGGCAAAAGATGCGGGAACCTCCTCTGTGAGTTCTGTAGTAACAAGAGACTATGACGGTGTCTCTCGTCCTCAGAATTCAGTATACGATATCGGTGCCTATGAGTATACAGTTGGTCAGGAAGAAGAGGATCCGGTAGAGGAGAATAATGCACCGGTTTTAGATGCAATCGGAAATAAATCTGTTAACGAGAATGAGTCACTTGGATTTACGATTAGCGCTACTGATGCAGACGGACACAGCTTAACCTATTCTGCCAGCGGCTTGCCTGCGGGTGCTGCGCTTGGCAGTTCAACAGGAGCATTTTTCTGGACGCCTACCTATGCACAGTCAGGAGAGCATAGCGTGACTTTTAGCGTCAGTGACGGTAATGGCGGAACTGATTCTGAAGTGGTTACTATTACTGTAAGTAACGTAAACAGAGCTCCGGTATTAAATTCAATCGGTAATAAGTCAGGAGAGGAGACTGAACTATTACAATTTACCGTATCAGCTACTGATGCAGATAGCGATAGCTTAAGCTATTCTGCCAGTAATCTGCCAACAGGCAGTACATTTAACTCAACGACTAGAGTTTTCTCATGGACGCCAAACGATAACCAGGCAGGAACATATGCATCAGTGCATTTTGAGGTTACTGACGGTACTGATACTGACAGTGAAAATATCACGATTACCGTGACTAATGCGAATACAGATCCGGTTCTCAGTGCGATCGGTAATAAATCAGTTGATGAGAATGCAACGCTTTCTTTCGTTCTTTCTGCTTCAGACGCAGACAGTGATACATTAATTTATTCAGCGGCCGATATGCCTATAGGTGCTACGTTGAATAGTTCTACAGGGGCATTCTCCTGGATTCCCAGCTATACCCAATCCGGAAGCTATAACGTGACTTTCAACGTCAGCGATGGTAACGGCGGGATTGATTCAGAGGAGATTACGATTACAGTCGCTAATGTAGAAGCCTTTAGTATATCCGTATCTGCTACGCCGACTTCAGGCACAGCGCCTTTGGCAGTTAATTTTACGGTTTCTGCTTCCAGTATCAATGGCTCAATTGCCAGGTATGAATGGGATTTTGAGGGAAAAGGTAATTACGCCTGGGATTCTTCGGCAACAGGAAGTTGTTCTTATGTGTATGCAGGCGCAGGTAATTATATTTCAACGGTCCGAGTGACTGATGAATCAGGGGCTCATGATACCTACTCTACTTTAATCCAGGTTCAGGAGCCACTCAGCGCTCCGCAGGTCACAGTAGGTGCTGATACTACTTCAGGGGCCGCTCCGCTTAAAGTGAATTTTACTGTTTCGGCAACTTCAAGCGTTGGCGTATCTAAGTATGAATGGGATTTTGAGGGAGATGGCGTATATGAATATAAATCAAATATGTCCGGGAATGTGGTGCAGAATTATTCAGGAGCAGGTGTATACACGGCTACCTTAAAAGTAACCGATGTTACTGCTTTGAGTACGGAAGTAGAGACGATAATTAATGTATCCGGAGCTCCTTCTGCTCCCAGCGTAAGCTTAACGTTAAGTGAACAGTCAGGAACAGCTCCTTGCAGCGTTGATCTTACGGCAAATAATTTAAATAGCGCAGAGTTGATCCGTTATGAATGGGATTTCAATGGCGACGGAGAATATGACCAGAGTACTTACGATGAAAGTACGGTGACTTATGTATATAGGCAGGCCGGTACATTCAATCCTAAAGTAAGGGTAACTGATGAGAATAACCTGAGTGCATCGGCAACCAACCAAATAATCATCGAAGAGGATGATAGTATCTCGCAGCCAAATGCCTCCTTTACGCCTTCTGCTACAGAGGGAGAGGCCCCATTAAGTATAGATTTTGCTGATCAGAGTGAAGGTGTGATTACGGAAAAGGCTTGGGATTTTAACGGTGATTCCAGCTATGATTACAGCTTCTCGCAAGGGGATACCTCCTATGCTTATCCAGAGGCCGGGTATTATATCGTAGGCTTAAAGGTGACTAATGATTCAGGGGTTACTGATACAGCCAGTAAGCAGATAAAAATTACTTCCATAAATACTAAGCCGGTAGTAATAATCGAACCGGAGGATTCCCAGGTAATAAAGGGAAGCGTTAGTCTTTCGGTAACCGTTGACCCACGCATCGGGCCCAATCATGTGTTATATCAGTATCAATTACAGGGGGAGGATGAATGGAATGATATCGGGACCTCTGTTGTGACATACCCTTATTCCTCAAAATGGGATACGACAGCCGTTGATAATGGAACTTATTTAATCAGGGCGCGCGCGGTCAATGGCTCGACCTATACATCCGAATCTGTTGTGATCAGCGTAGATAATCAATCTTCTGATCCGGACTCAGAGGAGACTACGAATGTTAACGGAGAATATTTGAAGCAGATCAAGATATATTCTTCAAAATTGAAAAAGACTTATCTTTATGATGGCACAAAAGTTGAGATGCCTCATCAGGCAGTAGATACGGACGATACCTTATCTGTGACTATAGCTGACGAAGATCTTCTATCAAATAAGGTAAGCGATCTTGGTTCTGATATAGAGGACATGAACAGTTACCGTAAGATTTCTTTAGCGAGCAATACAACTGAATTGAATAGAGAAGCACGCATAAGGATACCTTACCATGATGCTGATAATGACGGTTATGTCGATGGTACGGATGTAAGAGAGAAGTCGCTTTATATATATAGATACGATGAGGATAGATCCAAATGGTTGAAGGTATTCGATTTAGTTGTGCATACAGATGAAAACTATGTGGAAGCAAAAACAAATCACTTCTCGTTATTCGGCCTTGCTGGAGATGCAGCTGCTGCTGTTTCCGGTGGCGGAGGAGGAGGCGGAGGAGGTGGAGGTTGTTTTATTGCCACGGCTTCCTATGGTTCAGAGATGGAGAAAGAGGTAATCCTGCTTAAGGATTTTAGAGATGAATATCTTCTGACAAATAGGATTGGTGCGGCTTTTGTGAGATTCTATTATAAATATTCACCTCCGATTGCCGATTATATCAGGGATAAGCAAGCAATTAAATCAGTGGTTAGACTGTGCCTTACGCCTTTAGTAAAATTAGCAGGAGCATTAAAATGAAGATCAAGATAATTACAATATTAATCGTTAGTTTTTTATTTACTGCTAGCCCGCTTTATGCCTCAGGAGAAATGCAGGTTAATCAGTTCCCCTTTACCTTGATGGGAACGGTAATTGAAACGAATCCCGTGGAATCCCTGGCTGTAATCAAGGTTAGGCCTAAGGGTATAGAGAAACCGTACAGGGTCGGAGAGAGTGTTTGTGGATATCAGATCGTCAAGATAAAAAGAGCGGCAATTCAAATATTAAATGAGGGGAAGATTCTTGAGGTTGATTTTCCTTTAGGCAGCATTAAGCAGCCGGTGCTTGAGATATCAGATACCCAAAGGATTGTTAATCGTCAAGCTCTTGCTAAGCAAATACCTGATTTAAGTACCGCTTTGCAGCAGCTCATCGGGCTCCCTTATTTTGAAGGAGGTAAAATCCAAGGATTTAAAATCGCCAAAATAAAGAATCGGGTACTTGCTAAGAAGGCGGGACTAAAGGAAGGTGATATCGTTTTAAGCGTGAATAACCGTAAGTTAGACACGATCAAAAAACCTCTGGAAATCTACCATGATCTACGCGACGAATCCAAAATCACTCTCCAGATTAAAAGAAAAGGTGAAGAAAAGAATTTAGTTTACTATTTAAATTAAAACTGATAAAATAAGTCGGTGATTAAAATGAACACTGATAAGCTTAAGTTATTAATCGTTGATGATGAGCCTGATACCGTAAGCACCCTGGAGACATTTTTTACTCTTAAAGGGTACTCTGTTTTGGGGGCCTTAAACGGCAAAGAGGCGTTGGATATCTTAGCAAAAGAGAAGATAGATTCCGTACTTTTGGATATTCAATTGCCCGATATCCCCGGAACAGAAATAGCTAAAATTATAAAAGATAAATATCCCTCGGTTAAGATCATTGTTTTATCCGGTTTTATTGAAAAACCGGAAGATCTTATGGAGCACAGTTGGATTCAAGGCGTGTTTATCAAACCTGTTAAGCTGCACGAGCTAAATGATAAGCTTTCAGAGGTGATTACGCCTAAAGAAAGCTCGATAGTCGACCTGAAAAAGAAGGAGGGGATCAAGGCCCGGGTTTTGACGATTAAGGCAAAGCTGTTGGTAATTGATCAGTCACCCGAGATCTATAAATTTTTAAGCGGCCATTTTAGAAGCCTTAGCGCAAAAGGGGAAGAATATAAATTAGATTCAGCGGGAGAAGAAGGAGAGATATCTCAGAAACTGGATTCTTTGCAACCTGATTTGATATTATTAAATTCTGCTACTTTAAAGGATTATAGTGCTAAACTACTTAAAAATTCGACAAATTATGCTTCAATCAAAGAGATCGTGATGTATAATATAAAAGACCTTTCCAGTTTTTCTAGCGCAGACTTACAAAAGCTCACCAAATCAGTTGAAGCATCATGCTTTAAGAATGGCCTGATTGAGATGAGATGGATTGAAATTTAGCCATAAAAAGTTTATAATTTAATCGATAGCATTGACATACTTATATAACATAACTCTTTAGTAAGCAATAAGTTATAGAAATAACCCCTAATGTTTCCAATTTTGTTTATATTAGTGAACATTTCCACAAGGTTATTGGAATGTATTTTCGCGGCTTAAAGAAAGCATTTTCTTTGATTATACAACTAATTGCTGGACAAAGAGTTACAAAACAAAAAAATTTAATAAATTATTTACAAATTGCTTAATTTGGCATGAAATATGCTGTATATAATGATAGAATGAATAATTTAGGCTTATTTTGGAAAGAGTTTAACAAAGAATTTCGTAAATTAATTAGGGAATATGGAAACTACAGAAATAGGAAGATGAAAAAGTTCTATTACGTTTTATTACTTATTGCGTTTTTGATCCTAATTGATCCAGTTCACTCTAATCAGCAGAGTCTTGCGACTATGTTTATGGGGAATTATCCGGCTGAAAACCAAGAGGTGAATATTTCCGGAATATCAACCCTAGAAATCTATCCGATCCAAGCATCCTCCCCGGAACACGGACTTGCGCCGGAACCGAGTTCCTTTATACTCTTTTTAAGTGGAATTTTTGGTTTCATTGTGCACTTTATAAGGAAAAGTTACGAGAAATTCAAGAGGTTCTTAGATATATTTCTTGCAGTTTTAGGATTAGTGATTGCTTCTCCGTTGATTATACTTATAAGTTTACTAATAAAATTCACTTCAAAGGGGCCGATTATATATAAGCAAAATAGAGTTGGTAGGCGCGGTGAAGTATTTAAGATATACAAATTCAGGTCGATGGATGTCGATGCCGAGAACGACACCGGCGCTGTGTGGGCAACTGATAATGACCCGCGCATAACCGGTTTAGGCAGAGTGTTGAGAAAATTTCATCTTGATGAGATCCCGCAGTTAATAAATGTAATAATGGGAGAAATGAGTATTGTCGGCCCGCGTCCGGAGCGGCCGGAGATCGTAAATGACCTTAAGAAGGCAGTTTATGATTATGAAAAACGCCTTAAGGTAAAGCCCGGCATAACCGGTTTGGCACAAGTCGTACATAAATACGATCAGACATTAAGGGATGTCAGGGGAAAAATCAAGTATGATTTATTGTATATGAAGAAGTTAGGCCTTGGGGTTGATTTAAAGATTATGTTGAAGACCCTTTTGGTAGTGATGAAAGGTAAAGGGGCGCGTTAAAATAGGCTAACGAGTTTTTGTTAATATACAAATTTTGAAAGAGACAAAATTAAAATTTTGTCTCTTTTTTTTGGTGCTACTAGCAGAAATTCGCTTCAATAATTGAAAGGCAAAATGTTTTAGCCTTGACAGCAGGTATTCTGGATGATATACTTAATATACATTTGTTTATGAAAATCAACATTTTTCTATACATATGCGTATACAAAAACACACCTCTTTAATAATCTTAAAACTCTATACAGAAACTCTCTCTATTCTGAAGAAATACCCTCTAATTTATTGTCCGTTTCTGATTCTTGCGTTATTGGAAGGGGTAGTTCTATTGTTGGTTATCGCTATACCCAGAGAGCCGTTGATTGGATTGTTTGGCCCTCCGATAAGGGTATTTTTGGGTGAGAATTTTCTACATTACCCTATTAACTTCTACTTATTGCCAAAGTTATTCAGTTCAGCGCAATTCTTTTTAGTTATAGTATTAGGTTCATTGTTTAGCGCAACGGTTATTTCTATGATTGGCACGATCCAAAGTAAAGAGAAGTTAAATTTTAAGATATCTGCTATCGCTGCTTTCAAAAGATATATTTCTTTAGTCGCAGTTACATTTACGGTGATGTTTTTATTCCGTTGTACTGTGAAATTGGCAGTTTTTTTATTGACTAAATACTTTCTCACAGGGCGCACGCACCTTCTATTTCTTGATGAACGTTTTTGGATGGGGCCAATATTATTGTTTATAAATTTTGCCTCTGCTATTTTTCTGCAGGCGCTTTTTGTTTATGCTATACCGATATTGATTATCGAAAGAGAAAGTTTTTTTAGGTCTTTAACCAGGGCAGCAATTTTATTCAGGAAGCTAATTATCCCGACTCTTATCTTAGTAGGACTGCCGATGCTTACTTATCTTCCGATATTAATCCTCCAGTTCAACAAGGGGTACCTGATAAACAGTGTTTTTCCAGAGTCCATTGTTCTGGTTACGTTGGTCGGTATGCTGCTTACTACTATGGTAATTGATCCGCTAGTCACTATTTCGACAGCCTTATTTTATTTATCGAAAAGAAAGCAATAATGCATAAGATCCTGTTTAGAATAATTTCTATATTTATTATACTTAGTTTTTACGGATGCTCCGTTGATCAATATGCTATAGAGAAGGAGTACTGGAGAATACAGAAGGGGGCTGAAGCGATATTCAAAAATCCCTATGCCACGCCACCGTTTGAATTCCAGAGGATAGTTAAGTCATTGGATGAGTTTAGCAATAAATATCCTGATAATTCTCTCTCTGTAGATGCTAAATTCAAGATCGCCCGTCTATACTTGCTAAAAAAGCAATACGCCGAAGCACGGTCACGGATAGAGCAGGTAATGGATTTCTATCAAGATTCAGAAGCAGTACAATCGCAAGCATTGTTTTTAATCGGTAGTTCCTATGAATTAGAGGAGGAGTGGGGATTAGCGTTAAAGCAGTACAGGAGGATTATTAAGGAATACCCGTTGACGATCAAGGGTTTTGATATGCCTCTCTACATAGCGCATCACTATAAGCTTAAGCAGCAGCCGCAGAAAATGATTTCGGAATACAATAATGCGATCAGGCATTATACGGTACTGGCAGAAGAATATCAGGATTCAGCTTTAGGTTTTCGCGCCTATGACCTGGTGGCTCGCTGTTACATTGCATTGGGTCAGTGGGATAAAGCAATAGAGAGCTTTAATAAAATAATTGATATATTCAAAGGAGAAGAAGGCCTGGATAGCGTCTATCTTAATATCGCTTTGATTTATAGAGATAAATTAAAAGATATACCCCGGGCCAAGGCCGTATTAAAGGGGATGATTAGAGATTATCCTAAAAGTAAATTAAAAAAAACAGCCTCAAAAATAATCAAGGAGATGGAGTAATTTAGAAAATGCGTAATTCAAAGAGTGACACTAAACCTCATATATTAGTAGTTGATGATGAGCCTTTGGTCAGGAGGTCCTTGAGCGAATTGTTAACTTTAGCCGGTTATGCCGTAAGTTCTGCCAATGACGGCAAAGAGGCATTGGATTTACTAAAGACCTATGAGGTGGATGTGGTGATCTGCGATATCAAGATGCCTAAGATAGATGGCCTTAAGTTTGTCAAGGAGATGAAGATTAGTTGTCCGGGTACGCCTGTAATCCTGATGACCGGATACGGGAGCGTAGAAAGCGCGGTGCAGGCGATGAAGAAAGGCGCTTACGACTATATCGCAAAGCCCGTTGTTGAGAGTGAGATCAAGATAATGATTGAGAGGATAATCAAGGAGCGTAAGCTTACTGAGGAGAATATCAAACTTAAAGAGCAGCTTTCTAATAAGCAGAAGTACCGTTTCTATAATATCGTCGGAAAAGACGAAAAGATGCAGAAGATATATAATCTGATCGAGGCAATCACTACTACGCGGGCGACGGTTCTGATTCACGGAGCGAGCGGTACGGGTAAGAGCCTAGTCGCTGAGGCGATACATCACTACAATGAGCAGGAGAGGGGTAAACCGTTTGTCGAGGTCAGCTGTGGAGCTCTCACTGAGACATTACTTGAGAGCGAACTCTTCGGCCATGTCAAGGGTGCTTTTACCGGTGCGATAAGGGATAAGATCGGCCGTTTTGAGTTGGCAGACGGAGGTTCGATATTTCTCGATGAGATTGATGCATTCAGCCCGGCCTTGCAAGTGAAGTTATTAAGAGTCTTGCAGGAGGGGGAGTTTGAGCGGGTAGGCGACACAAAGACTAGAAAAGGGGATGTTAGGGTAATTGCTGCTACTAATCAGGACCTCCAGGAGTTGATCGAGAAGGGGAAATTCCGTACTGATCTGTATTACCGTTTAAATATCATATCGATTGAATTACCGCTACTTAGGGAACGTAAAGGGGATATACCTTTATTGGTTGATGAGTTTATCAGTAAGCATACCAAGCACCTGAAAAAGAAGATAGCATCTATCTCCAAAGAAGCAATCGCGATATTGCTGAATTATGACTGGCCGGGTAATATCAGAGAGCTTGAGAATGTAATCGAGAGGGCGATAATTCTGAGTAAAGGCCCCTCTATAATCCCCGATGACCTCCCGGAATTCTTAGGCAGGAGGTTATTAGACCAGAAGACATTGAGTGTTAATGGTGAATTGAAATTAAAGAATGCTTTAGAGACTCCGGAAAGAGACTTGATCTTAAAGGCGCTTAATTCGGTTAATTGGAGTAGAAACGAAACCGCAAAGACCCTGGGTATAAACCGTACTACGCTTTATAAGAAGATGCAAAAATACGGGTTATTAAAAAATAAAAAAACCGATGCGAAAAAGTAGTAATCCATTTAACCTAGATAAATGGCAGGAGATTCAAGATAGTTTCTCTGCTATAACCGGGGTAAGCCTGCATACCGTGGATACTCAATGTCAGCCGGTAACAGAACCAAGTAGAGAGCCCAGGTTATGCCATGACATATTAAAACCTTCCCCTTTGAAGGCAAAGATTTGTGGATCCTGTCTTCCTACTTTTCTGGGAGGTAAGGGTGTGGTTGATAAAAATTTAAGTTTTGTTTGCGAGAATCTGGGGTTTACAAACTTTGCTACTCCTTTGACTACTTTAGAGAATAAAAATTGGGGGTATGTTATAGCCGGCCCGGTAGTTTTGGTAACAAGGAAGAGCAGGGAGGAGTATCAGGGGTTAGCAGAGGAGTTAGGCATTACTCTTGAAACACTTTGGAGCGCGATTTTAGAGATAAAGGTTGTCTCTTTCCACGGGATCCAGTCAATGCTGGAATTAATCCGGGATATGGGTACTTATACTATAAAGAAAGAAGCAGGGATAGCGCCTGATTCGCCCGGTTTAAAGAGGATCCTCGATGTATTATTAGATGTGGCATTTGAAGTTACTAGCGCAGACATCGGCTCAGTGATGTTTCTTGATAAGAACAGGGAGACCTTAAGTATCAAGGCATCCAGAGGAATCGATAGCGCAGTGGCGAATAACGCAAGGGTTAAATTAGGGCAGGGAATCTCTGGTGTAGCTGCTAGGGAAGGGGAGCCTTTTTTAATTGATGATAATTTACAGGATAACCGGATAAAAACATATCTGAACCGTCCGCATATTGCTTCTTCTATGATCCTGCCATTAAAATTAAAAAATCAGGTAATTGGCGTGATGAATCTAGGTGCCTCACGTGATTCGTCCGTAAGATTCACCCCCAATAATGTTAATGTGATGGATAGGCTTATTGATTTGGCAGCTGGGGTCTTGAAGGAATGATTATCTTTCCCGCCTGAAACTCGAAGAAAGTATCTTTAATTCTTCCCTGTATTTAGCCACTGTACGCCTGGAGATCTTTAGATTTTTGTCCTTAGCTAAAATATCAGCGATTTCCTGATCGCTTAGAGGATGTTTCTTATCTTCCTGTTCGATCAGTTCCTTGATCAGCCTTTTGATATGGGTAGAGGAGAGGGACTGGCCGTTTTGATCCTGAATACTACTTGAGAAAAACTGCTTTAAGGCGACTACTCCGTAAGGAAGCCCGACGTATTTATTCATGATCGCGCGGCAGACCGTAGATTCGTGAACTTGGAGTTTTTTAGCTAATTCCGTAAAAGTAAGCGGCTTAAGATGCGAAAGGTCATGCCTGATAGCTTCGCCTTGAATTTCCGTGATTGCATCTACGATCTTTCTTAAGGTCGCTTTTCTTCTAAACACCGCCCTCATTAAAGCAAGGGCGTTCTTTAATTTCTCGGTAAGGAAATCCTTAGTCCGGGAGTCGATTCCACTGTTTTTTAAC
>JBDRLC010000061.1:0-8626 GCA_043813305.1 Candidatus Omnitrophota bacterium
AAATTGCTTCCTCCTTCGCAGGACTAAAAAAAGCTTCTTCTACCGCCATGTAGCCTTTACCATTTGACTTCGCTTTAGAGTTCTGCTTCAGTAAACTTTAGGGCTACTTAAACTACCCCCTTATTTTAGTAAAATACGAAAGGGAAGGCAAAATTATAAATATAACTTATTATGCCAGACTAAACAACCTTTGTTTTCGATTTCCCCTTCCAGAGCTAGCCAATCTTGGCCATCTAATACATCACGGTACCCTGGAGCATAATATACTATACGAATTTTCCGCGGATTGGCAATTAGGGAGTCTTTAATATTACTAATCACTTTCTCTAGTGTTAATTTGCCAAAAGGATTAAATATAAAAAATATGTTTCCCGCATCTACATTAAAGTTAACGACATCTTCATTAATGAATTCTATGGGCGTCCTATTTATCCTTAAATTTTTATTATTTTGCCTAGCGATATCTATTAAACTTTTGTCCAATTCTATACCGATAACTTTCTTTAATCTCTTTAAGGCTACAAAAAAGACCACTCTGCCTTTACCGCAACCCAAATCTACAAAAACATCATTAGGAGACAATTTAAGATAAGTAATCATTTTTTCTAACCTACCATATGGGCTGGGACTATAAGCAACCATATCCTTATTGTAACTAATGTCTTCTATTGCCGTATAATACCCTGTTGTTTCTACCCCCAGCATCTTATCGTAATAATGGCCTTTCACGAGCGAGCATTTATGACGTAGAGAACGATAAAAATTATTGATTGGTCCTATTAAATAATGTTTAACCAATAAAGATATGAAATTCATTGTCTTTTCCCTCGCCCTAATTATACCACTCAATATTAAAACTAGTTAAATATCATTCAAATACCTTAAAACAAAGAATCTCCGTAAGTGCTTCACGGAGTTTATAGTTACAACAAATTCAATGGGTTATGAAATCTGCTCGGTTCGCTTTATGAGATACCTGCTCTACCACTCAAGCTATGGCCATAAAGCTAAAAATATAATACTATCTTATTGATGTTTTGGCAAGGTAAAATTATGCAGGGATTAACTAACCTATTCATCTACTTCGCCTTGGACAGCCAATTAACGACTTCCTGGTAGGCTCCTGAGGGTAATGTATGCGTTCCTTCCGGGACTACTTTATATTCTATGATTGCCCCATTTCTTTCTAACTTTTTTTTAGTTAAATTAAATTCGCTAATCCGTATACTCTCATCCTTACGCCCATGAACCATATAAAACCATTGTCCTCTCGCGCTATTTAAATTATTTTCAGCTCCAAAGCTTAATCTACCTCCGCTTATAACTCCGATAGCGAAAAATTTATCTGGATTACGCAAACTCAAAGCCATGGACATCATACCTCCTGCTGAAGTTCCTGCGATATAGACCTTATTCTTTGACGCCGGGTATTCCTCTGCCAGAGAGAGTATTATATTAGAAATTTTTGAATAAAGCTTATCTACATCAGAATTTGAACGGATGCGGCTATAATCGATGTCTAAATCTACAACGATAAAACCTTTTCTGCCTGCATAAAAAGCCCAATTATTGATATCTTGCTTTGCGCTAATCCCCCATCCTGGCAAACAAATCAAAAAAGGCGTAGGTTGAGCAGAAGAGGTATCTTTCGGAATAAATAACATGTAACCGCTCTTCGAACGGTCAATTAATCCAGTTTTTAAAGATGCTTGTGAAGAATCGCTCTGTAGAGAAGATATTTTATCTGTTATTATATTTTTAATTAAGTTCTTATTGTAATAAACAGACTCTCCATCAGCTGTCTCTACCTCTATATAGGTCTCTGTATCTTCTATAATCTTGCCTGCAATTTCCTTACCCGACTTAAGCATAATAGTTTCAGCAAAACAAACTAAAGGCGCTGTTAATAATACAGCTATTAAAGTTATCTTTTTCATACAATATCCCTTTTTCTAATTATATCACTATGCATTTTAAAATGGTAGCGGATTCAGTAGATTTTATGTTGTGTTAGCGGGTGGCTTGGTGTGATTTCGAGCCGCGTGGTGCGGTGAGAAACACACCAAGACAGGACCCGCTAACAGTAGAGAAGATTTACTTATATGGAATTAATATTCTCGTTGGTGGGCGAGAGTCATATCCAGAAAAGTACGCAGCCTTCTGGAACGGGTAGGGTGCCTGAGTTTCTTAAGCGCCTTGGCCTCAATCTGGCGGACCCTCTCGCGCGTGACCTTAAAAACATTACCCACTTCCTCAAGCGTACGCGGACAGGCATCATTTATCCCGAAGCGCAGAATCAATATCTTTTTTTCTCTCTCGGTAAGTGTATTTAAAGCCGAATTCATCTCATCTTTGAGCATCGAACGCACAGTTTCGCTTGCCGGAGATACAGCTTTCTTATCCTGAATAAAATCTCCGAAATTAGTATCCCCTTCGTCTCCGATCGGCATCTGTAAGGATATAGGCTCCTGTGCGATCTTCAATATCGACTTTACCTTCTCCTGAGGAAGCCTCATCTTCTGGGCTATCTCTTCCGGCAGAGGTTCTCTGCCGTTCTCCTGGACAAAAACACGCGAAAAACGAATTATCTTATTTATCGTCTCAGTCATATGTACGGGAATCCTGATTGTACGGGCCTGATCGGCTATAGATCGGGTTATCGCCTGTCTAATCCACCACGTAGCATAAGTAGAAAACTTATACCCTCTTTTATATTCAAATTTCTCAACCGCCCTCATCAAACCGATATTCCCCTCCTGTATTAAATCCAGAAAAGAAAGCCCCCGGTTAGTGTATTTCTTAGCGATGCTTACTACTAACCTCAGATTCGCCTCGACTAATTTCTTTTTAGTGCGGTTGAATTTTAAGCGGGCAGACTTTATTACCTTTATCTGCTCCTTAATTTTATTATAGGAACCGCCTAATTGCTTTAATACCGAACGTTTCTTCAATATATTGCGCTTAGTTCTCTTGCGGCTCAAGTAGTCCAACTCCCTCAAAAGATATCCTAGCCGGCGTACTATCGCCTCGACTACCGATGTAGTAAAGTTGAATTTCATCAATAGGTTAACCGTATTACTATTACTACGCGTAAGTCTTATTTGCTGTATGATCCTTTTGACTTTATTGACGATATTTCTGCTTTTCGCTTTAATATCCTCCTTGACTACCTCTTCAGCATTAAGCCTTCCTTCAATTATCTGATCTGCCACAAGTAACATCTCATTACGGGCGAATTTCGTAACTAAAGCTGCCCGCTTAAACTTCTCCTCGGCATCCTCGATTTTCTTAGCCAATTCAATCTCATCCTCTCGGGAAAGCAAAGAGATCGACCCCATCTGCTTAAGATACATCTTCACCGGATCATCCAAAGGCAGAAAGCGTTCCTCCACCTTCAGTTGTTCACTGAGGAGCTCTTTTAAGTTTTGTGAGGTTTTCTTCTCATTCGATCTTTCCTCCTCCTTCTCAACCAACTGTATATCTTCATTACCCAGCATATCGAAAAGCCGGTCGATATCTTCTGAGGAAGATAACTCTTTAGGCAAAAGTTCATTTACTTCATCATAGGTAAGAAAGCCTTTCTGCCTCCCTATGGCAATAATTTTCTCTACGTCTTTACTTTTGCTTAGGTAATTTTTCTTTTTCATAACTCTCTCACCTTTTCTTGACTAAACTATTGAATTCCTCTATAAGTGCCCTAAGCGTACCTTCATCCCCGGAATCTTGAGCTGTTTTTATCTGGACGCCAAGCTGCTCCTTTTTAGATTTTAATTTATCGCTCTTCAAACGCAGAATACAATCGTTGATAATCTTCTCATGGTCTTGTTCGGAAACCTCTGGCAGAAACATAGATTCACACAAGATCTGAGATACGTCTTCGCCACTACAGTGATTAATCAGGAAATTCGGTTCGATCTGCTTGCCTTGCTCAACTAATTCAAACATAGTGGATACGATTTTCGCAGTCCTTTCGTCGTGGAAATCAGAAGGCTCTAGACTCTGCTTGATCGTTTCGATCAGTTCATTTTCTTCCAGCATTAATTTAATCAATAATTTCTCCGTGGGCTTTATATTTAATGCCCTCTTCTGGACCGTTGTATTGAAATCTGCATATCCTCTCTCGGGTTTTATTTTCCTCGCCTCCTCTAATAATGCAGACTCTCCTATATCCAATTCACCGGCCAGCTTCCTTATATATTCCGATTTTAGAACCGCATTCTTAAATTTGTTTATACTCTCAAGCATAGCAGATGCGATCTTGGCTTTATCTTCTATATTGTTTGAATCATAACGGGTTTTTAGAATTTTCATTTTATAATCAAGCAGGTTATACGCCGAAGATATCATCTCCTTTAACCGTCCAATACCTTCGTTTCGTACTAGCGAATCAGGATCAGAGCCTTTTGGCAGAGAGACGACCTTAACGTTCATCCCCTCCTCGATAAATATATCCAGGCTTCTCAATGTAGCTAATTCGCCTGCAGTATCTCCGTCATAAACCATCACCGCATTATGGGTATATCTTTTTAAGAGTCTTACCTGATCAATTGTAAGTGCCGTCCCCGAAGAAGCAACGATATTCCTTAATCCTTCCTGATAGGGTATGATCAGATCGAGATACCCCTCCACGACCACAACGCAGTCTTCATCCCTGATGCTGTCTTTAGTAAGATTTAATCCGTATAGATTGCGCCCCTTGGTGTATATCAGAGTCTCAGGAGAATTGATGTATTTCGGTAATGATTTATCAAGTACCCTGGCTCCAAAACCCAAAGTCCTAGATTTAATATCCAGGATAGGAAAAAGAATTCGATTACGAAATCTATCATAATAACCGCCGCCGGATTTTGTCAAAGCAAGGCCCGCTTTCTCAATCAACGAAAGTTCAAAATTTTTCGTCCTTAAGAAATTAATCAAGCTATCCCATTTATCCTGCGCATATCCAAGTTTAAAGAGCATAGCCGTCTCCCTCTTCAGATTGCGCTCTAGGAGGTAATCTAAAGGCACCCCTCCTATAGGATAATTTATATTCTTTTCGTAAAAAACAACGGCTGCTTCATTTATTTTATAAAGTTGAGTAATCATGCTGGTAGCCCTGGAATCTTGGGTATTCAGCTTAGGTAAAACCACGCCTGCTTTTTTCGCTAAGATTTCGACTGCCTCTGGAAAATCTATACGTTCATAACGCGTCAAGAATTTAAAGGCGTTACCTGACTCTCCACAACCAAAACAATGATATATCTGGCGGTCAGGAGAAACCATAAAAGAAGCCGTCTTTTCATGATGGAAAGGGCATACGGCCTTAAAATTCCGGCCTGCCCGCTTCAAGGGTATGAATCCGGAGATAACCTCAACGATATTAACCCGGCCTAAAATATCATCCAATAGATTCTCAGGAATACGCGCCATTTCTTCTCACTCTTTTGAATCCCGAACAGCTGACCACTCGGAATTTCTTTTTGGCGGACCTTTCGATCCGATCAAGGAGTAAATTAAGTCCCAGAGTATCGCTGGATATATGCCCGGCGATAATTACATTCAAATTTGCATCTTTTACTTTTCTAAGATGCTCCTCACTTAAATGCATGGAAAGTAAAGTCCTCACTCCTTCTTTATAAAGCTTATCGTATATATCCTTAGGCCCCTCAGTACCTCCGGTCATCTCAATCAGAACCTTCCCCACCGCTCTTGCGGGATTGCCTAGAATGATACGCGGACCGGAAGAATTCCTGGCTGCCTCCTTATATTCGGGGATATCGATCAATAAGTCGATCATATCCCTAAGCTTCAGCGGTTTTTCTTTCTTGATCAAATCTTTCATAAAATGAAATGCATGATTATCCGCGGGTGTATGAATGCAGATCAATGGTAAATCCAGAAGCCTGGCTGTATCTATGGGCCGCGTATGGTTCTGCGGCAAAATCCTTCTTTTAACTTCTTCTCTTCTTTCCTCTAAAAACTTCTTCGCGACTTCCCTTGAGAGTCCGACCTGCTTTAATATATCGACTTGTACTTTCATCACCTCGGATAATTCCGCATAAGCCCTGCCTTCCGGGTGATGAGCGACAACTAAATCCAGGCCTTCTCGCTCCCGGATCCTATCCGCCAGGAGAAGTTCAGCCGACTCAATATCGATACCAACCATTAACTTATTTATCTCACTGTCGGATTTACCGTAAAGTATCGCGGTATCAGCATAAGCGTTGATAGCCTTCTTATTCTTTCTGGGATCACGGTCCCTGCCGAATTCCACAGCCTTTTTATAAAAAGATAATAACTTCATCTCTGATAGAAATCTTCCTGAACGTTAGAAACGATCTTATTCGGCTCCTTACCGAGCATAAATTTTGAGACTACTGAACTCCATAACCAGCTGTATGTAGTAGGAGCTACTTTAAATAGGCGCCAAGCCAGATAAGAATCTCTTACGCTATTCTCTAGATACTTCACGCTAGAAATCGCCAGAGTAAATGATACAAGGCTTACTAATAAGGCGGCTCTGGCCGCACCGAAAAGCATCCCTGCGAATTTATTCAGATTCGGTATTGCCTCGATTTTTATAAAACGCTCAAAGATCCCGCGTATCGAAACAACGATTAAATAACCTAATATTGACAGAATTACAAACGAGAGAAAATCAGCAAACTTTAAGGGAAACTTCTGGGTAAGGAATCTACTGTAGATCAGGTCTGTGAATGTATCGTAGTAATGTAAAGATAGGTAAACAGCACTAACAGTTCCTAGAAATTTAAAACATTCTGTTACTAGGCCTGTCTTATAAGATATGTAAAATATTCTGAATATAAGAACCAGAAAAAAAAGATCTATCCAATTAAAACTAAATATTACATCTTCTAGCATTATTGAGGAGGAAGATAACACTTGCGAAACTATCTAAAATTTTTAAAAGTATAACATATAAAGAAGGCAATGTCAAGAAAGCGTTTTCTTTACTTAACTGAATGTAAATCAAGAGGTTAGATAAACTTAGCAAGAGAGATTTATCTTAATCTTTCTTGCTTAAACCATTTGATAGTTTGAGTAAGGCCTTCTTCCAGCTTGACCTTAGGGGTCCAATGCAGTATCCGGTTGGCTTTTGAGATTTTCGGCCTCCTCCTTTTAGGGTCGTCTTGAGGCAGAGGCCTAAATTCGATCTTACTCTTTGAGCCGGTTAACTTAAGGACCATCTTGGCTAAACGGATAACCGTAAATTCATCCGGATTGCCCAAATTAAGAACCCCATTCACATCACGCAACATTAGTCTATAGATACCATCAACTAAATCATCGACATAGCAAAAACTTCTGGTTTGTAGCCCTTTTCCGAATACAGTAATCGGTTCCATCTTTAGTGCCTGATAGATAAAATTCGGAACGACTCTACCGTCATTCATTCTCATCCGTGGACCATAGGTATTGAATATCCTGATAATCTTTGTATCTATCTTATGAACCCTATGATAAGCCATGGTAATTGCCTCGGCAAAACGCTTGGCTTCATCATAACAACCACGTACCCCCACGCAATTGACATTCCCCCAGTAATCTTCGGGTTGCGGATGGACTAAAGGATCACCATAAACTTCAGAGGTAGAAGCCAACATAAATTTCGCAGCTTTACACTTCGCTAACCCTAAAGCATTATGCGTACCTAAAGAGCCTACCTTTAATGTCTGTATAGGAAACCCTAAATAATCTACAGGTGAAGCAGGCGAAGCGAAATGCAGAACATAATCCACGGGAGTGCGGATGTCAATAAACTTTGAAACGTCGTGCTTTATAAATTTAAAATTTTTATTCTTTAATAGCTGTTTCAAGTTTCTTAGGCTTCCGGTGATCAAATTGTCTAAAGATATTACCCTGAAACCCTCAGCCAACAACCTATCACATAAGTGAGAACCTATAAAACCCGCGCCACCCGTAACAACCACATTTTTTCTTTTCATTTATTATCAACCCCTTTACCTATCCCGATATAGGTAAAACCCTGTTTTTTGAGATTCTTCGGTTCGTAAATATTACGGCTATCGATAATCAACGGCCTTTTTAATAACTTCTTGATCCTGCTGAAATCTATCTCTTTAAATTCGTCCCACTCCGTAACAATCAGCAAACAATCAGAGCCCTTAGCGACTTCATAGGCATCGCGGCAAAAATGTACTTTCTTCAATCTATCCGCAGCCCTCTTCATCGCCTGCGGATCATATAACCTGATCTTTGCACCTTCCTCCTGCAAAGCCTCAATCAACTCTATGGAAGGAGCGTTACGTATATCGTCGGTGTTAGGCTTAAATGCCACACCCAGTATTCCTATGGTCTTATCCTTAATTATCCACAGGGCATCCTTGATTTTTTTAAGCACATAATCCTTCTGCTCTTCATTTACGCTCTTTACCGATTTAAGTAAAGCAAAATCATAACCTAACTTTTCAGAGATGTGGATAAAGGCGTCCAAATCTTTGGGAAAACAAGAACCGCCATACCCAAGGCCTGCATTCAAAAAGGCTTTATTGATCCTTTTATCTAGCCCCATACCCTCGGCAACTTCGCTAATATCCGCTCCAACCATATCGGCTATACGAGAAACAGCATTAATAAAAGAGATCTTAGTAGCTAAAAAGGCGTT
>JBDRLC010000062.1:0-3009 GCA_043813305.1 Candidatus Omnitrophota bacterium
GCAATTTGGTAACTTAAATCCTTTTAGGCTGCGTAAAGCTATTGAGAAAAAACTTCAGGAAATCTTCAATATTCACTTCGGCCGTCGAAACTCTTATCCCGGCCCTCTTCGGTAACATTCTTTAATGAGTCAATAGTAGAACGCCCTGACTGCCGTCAGGCAGACGTCAGGCAGGCTTTGTTTCGAATTTAAAACGTTTCTCAGTAATTGACTTTGATCAGACAAAGACCACAAGCCGGAGCTGTCGGTCCGGACAATTTTCTATCTCTAGAGCGTAAAATTCTCTTTAAACTACCCCTGGCAAGCTTGCCCCTGCCTATCTTAAGAAGAGTACCTACTATATTTCGCACCATATTATACAGGAAACCATTAGCTTCTATATCTATAGTAAATAACTTAGGCTGCTTAGAGTGCCTTATATTTATACGCTTTACTCTACGTACTCCGTCTTTTGCACCGCTACCACTGGCGCAAAATGCCGAAAAATCATGCCTGCCTAAAAGGCATCTTGCTTCTCTGCGCATCAATCCGATATCTAAAGGATAGTGATAAAAATATACTCTCTTCCTTAAGAGTGGCGCCGGATATCTACGGTTCAAGATAGAATAACTGTAAACCTTGGACTTAGCATTAAAGCAACTGTTAAATTCAAGGCGCTCTTCTTCTATTTTAGATATTTTAATATCCTCGGGTAAGACACCATTCAGCGCCCTTTGCAATCTATCTAAAGCAATAGCCGATTTTGTCTTAAAATTTGCAACCTGCCCCAGGGCATGGACTCCTGCATCAGTTCTTCCGGAAGCAATTATCCTGACTTTTTCCTGGAGAATCTTTTGGAGGGTTTGCTCTAGAGTTCCCTGGATGGTTCTCCTGCGACCATTTTGAACCTGCCACCCTGCGTAATCCGTACCGTCATATTCTATACGCAGTTTGAGATTACGTCCCGACGCTCTCGCTGCGTTGCAGTGTCGGGATCCCGAAGTTACACTGCATTTATGAAACACTACATTCGGGACATTCTTATCGCTCACTATATTAGCAATTCAGCTATCTGAATAGCATTGGTAGCAGCGCCCTTACGTAAGTTATCAGCTACCACCCATAACCAAAGACCACACTGAACAAAAGGATCTCTACGGATTCTTCCCACAAAAGTCTCATCCTTACCTTCTACATCAAACGGCATAGGATAGAGTTTATTTTTAGGGTCATCTACAACAATTATCCCGGGAGTTCCCGAGAGAATTTCCTTCACCTTTTCCGGCTCTATCGGCTTCCCGGTCTCAATGTAAATTGATTCTGAATGACCGGTTCTTACCGGAACTCTTATCGTAGTTGCGGAAATATTAATCTTATCGTCGTGCATGATCTTATGGGACTCGCGAACCAATTTCCACTCCTCGCTAGTATAATCTTCCTCCATAAATGATCCTAGGTGCGGAAAAACATTAAAGGCGAGTTGGTGAGGCAAGGCATCACTCTGACGCTCTGACACTCTGATACTCTGAAAATCAGAATTACTTAGCTCTATCAACTCTTTCCTTAGCTGCTCAACTGCACCCCTGCCCGCACCAGAAGCTGCCTGTAGGGTAGTCACGATTACCCGCTTAATCCCTACTTTCTGATATATCGGCCATAAGGCTACTACCATCTGAATCGTAGAACAATTCGGATTAGCGATTATTCCTTTGTGCTTTTTCACGTCCTCGGCATTTACTCCAGGAACTACCAAAGGAACATTGGGATCCATGCGAAAATCTGCGCCATTATCAACTACCACAGCACCCCTCTTAACTGCTTCCTGCGCATAGGTAACTGCGGCACCCTTCTCGCCTTCAGTTCCGGCAAACAAAGCAATATCTATACCTTCAAAACCTTCAGCTGAAATTGTCTGAACAGAATATTCTTCTCCGTCAACATTTATATTTCGAGCTGAACGGGCAAAAACCCGCACTTCTCCCGTTGGAAAATTGCGCTGCCTCAAAACCCTTAGCATCTCAATCCCTACTGCCCCCACACCAACCACTGCAAGATTATACTTCTTCATCTAATATCTCCTCTTAAAAAACACCCAAGCCATCCCGCTAAATATATACCTCAATTCCAAACCCGCATTGGAACAACTACGCCCCTATTATCCTATTTAACCTTCCACTATCTCTGCTGCCTGAGTTAGTTCATCAAAGAAAAACTTAATATCTTGTTCTCTAAGCTTCATAGCAAGGATTGCCCATAAAGATTTTTTGTCTTTTTCCGATCTAAGCTTAGGCACAGCTGTATAATATCCTTTTACTTCAGGAAAATAAGTATAATAAATTCTTCCGTCATCATAAAGGTGTGCATACTCGCTTATTTTTCTTATTGGTGTTGGCGAAGTCAACCATACAGATATGGACTCTGAATATTTACTTTTTTTAATCAAAGTTTTGGGTTCGATATATAATTTCAATGCGCAAGCGTGACTGCGGGGTATAGTCTTTTTATATTCCTCAGGAGCAAGCATTATATCAATGCGTCCTAGGAATACTACCATCCTGCATATCACCTTCCTATCCTTATAATATCCTTCGACGATTCTACGGAAAGATAAATTAGAGCGGACTTTTGAATTTAAAATTTGAGCAATTAAATCAAAATTTCCGAAGTTCCTTCCATAACCACGCCAGATAAGTATAAATGTTAACGGGACAGCAATAAATAAAAATGCAAATCCAAATATTAGCAGATAATTTAATGTCATTGAGATAAAATTACTTACTCCGATTCGCTAACTGTATTAAAAATGAAGCTGTCAGTTTTTAAGCTCCAATCGATTTTAGCTGTTAGCGAATTTACTTGAGCTTGTTTCGACCAAGGTATTTGTGCAAAAAATGCCGCTGACAGTTTTCGAGCGAATGTCGATTTTAGCCAATGGAGCTTGAGCATTGAGCGAATCCCAAGGCCCCCGCCTTAGCGGGGGCAATTTTGGGATGGCGATGCTGTTTGAGCGATTTTTGCTAGAGCAAAAAG
>JBDRLC010000063.1:0-6330 GCA_043813305.1 Candidatus Omnitrophota bacterium
AAGAGAAAGACTTATTAGACACCATTAGCGTCTCTTGGAATTTCTTAATAAGGTCTTCTACTGTATTTAGCTTATAGATGCTTCGGTATACTGATAGATTTGCCATATTATTAAGCGCGAAATGCGTCTTTTAATCTTTTGGTTGATCTTCTCAAATATTCCTCTTCTAACTCGATCCCTATATACTGCCTTCCCTCTCTATAAGCTGCGATTCCAGTCGTTCCACTGCCGCTAAATGGATCTAAAACTATATCGCTAGGCCTAGTTGAAGCTAATACTATCCTATCTAATAACTGCAATGGCTTTTGAGTTGGATGTTTACCGTATTTCTTCTCTTCCGAACCAGGGGCCTTAATAGACCACATGCTCAACATTTGTTTACCATTATTAAGTTCTTTCATTAGAGAATAGTTAAAATAATGTTTGCTGTTCTTATTTTTTGCTGCCCATAGAACGGTCTCTGTTGAATGAGTAAAGTAACGGCAGCTTAAATTTGGTGGTGGATTAACTTTAAACCAAGCGATGTCATTTAATATTTTATAACCTAGCGACTGCATCGCAGCGCCAACTGAATATATTATATGGGAAGTACCAGATACCCATATCGTACCATTTAATGTTAATATTCTCTGGCATTCTCTCAGCCATCTTTGAGTAAAAATGAAGTTCTCCTCGACACCCTTTGAAATATCCCATTTACCTTTATTCACGGAAACCATTTTCCCAGCGTGACATGTAATACCCCCATTAGAAAGGAAATATGGAGGATCTGCAAAGATCATATCAATTGAGTTTTCTGGAATTTTTGGTAAGACATCAAAGCAATTCTCCTTGAACAAAATAATTCTGTTTTTCTTATCCTCAAAATAAGGCTCGTGAGGAATATTTTTAACTAAACTACAAATATCTTTTTTGTGTTGGGTTTTTTTCTGGGTAATTGTAGGCATATTTACGGTAGGTTTAAATTCAATTAAATGATTATAGTCCATTTTACCACCTCCCTATTTATACGTCAACCTTCTCTTCCTAATATAATTGACGTATCAGATGGTAAAATCTAACAAAAATTTACCCCTTAAAATACCGCGGGCAGGGTTTCGAGCGAATGTCGATTTTAGCCAAAGCATGCTTGAGTATTTTCGGGAATCCCAAGGCCCCGACAGGGGTAATCTTGGGATGGCGATGCTGCTTGAGCGATTTTTGCCAGAAGCAAAAAGCGCGAGTTCAGCAGCCACCGAAAATACGAAAGACCTTTGGCGGCCCGAAGGGCAAAATCGACTCTGAGCGAGAAAGCCCGACAGAGGTGTTTTAAGGGCTGCTTCCGAAAAAGGTACCGAATATAATACCGCTTAGGGTCGCCATCACCACAACCAGCAACACGTAGACAGCGGTCTTTCTCATCCCAATCACACTGCGGATAACCAGCATATTCGGCAAACTCAGCGCAGGCCCTGCTAAAAGTAAAGCTAGTGCAGGCCCCTTACCCATGCCGGATCCAATCAACCCCTGCAATATCGGAACCTCGGTTAAGGTAGCAAAATACATAAATGCCCCGAAGATCGAGGCAAAAAAGTTTGAAAATAAGGAGTTGCCTCCGACTAAGCGCTTAACAAATACTGAAGGGATAATCCCTTCTTCGCCCACTCTGCCTAATAAAAATCCGGCAACCAGCACTCCGATTAATAATAAAGGCAATATCTGTACTGCAAATCTCTCTGAGGCACTTATCCAATCCCAAAGCTTCTCCTTACGGGTAAGACAGGTATCTGCGCATTGCGTTAAGGAGAAATCTCCTTTCGCATGCCTGGCCCTCTCTTCTTTTAAAAAGATAAAATGCATCAGTAAGCCAATGACAATACTGAATAATATTGCGCCTACTGCCCTGGCAGTTCCTAACTGCCAACCTAATATCCTGGCTGTGAGTATAATCGCCGTGACATTAATCGCCGGGCCGGAATAAAGAAAGGTCATTGCCGGGCCTAAACCCGCGCCGCGTTGATAAATCCCGGAGAATAACGGCAGCACCGTGCAGGAGCACACTGCCAGAATCGTACCTGATATTGAAGCAAAGCCGTAGGATAGCATCTTCTTTGCCTTTGCTCCGAAATATTTAATTACTGCCTGCTTGCTGATAAATACGGATATTGCTCCGGCAATAAAGAACGCGGGCACCAGGCAAAGTAACACATGTTCCCTGGCATACCACTTTACCAAAGCTAATGCCTCAAAAACCGGATTCCTGAAAGGTAGGAGCTCAATAGGCATGTAGTAGCAGAACAAAAATCCTGCTATAACTATTAATAGTTTTTTCTTTTGTGTTGAAATCATTTTAATTTAAGATTAAAGAATGGCTTTACTGCCTGGCTTTATTAATTGCCGCTAGCTCACTCTCCAGAAACCCTATCTCCTCCTGCAGCTGCTTCATCCTGATTTGCATCTCTTCCAGCTGCTCCGGAGGAATACCTTGCGTAACCTCTTGGCTATAGACCTTATCTAATTCGATGAGCTCATTTCTTAGCATTTCTAGCTTCTCATTTGTCTCCATCGCATCTATATCAAGCTTATGATACATCTCTTCCTTTGACCTTACTGCTTCGGCTTCTGCCAGAGCCTGATCAACTCCAAGTAACTCCTTATGCATCAAATCTAGCTGCTTGCGTAACCTCTCACCCTCTTGTTCTAACTCCTTTATTTCTATTGCCGGGGCTTTGTTTTTCTGCTTCACCTTAATCTTCTCTCCAACTTCTCCTGCCTCACGCTCCAGCCTCTGTATTTCACTCTGCATATTAATCACCTGCATCTGTAGGCCCATTATTTTTTCTTCTGCTAATCCCTGCCTCTGAAACATAAATAACGAAACCATAACACACAGCACAACTAAACAAACTCTACCCATTTATTCCTCCTTTTTCACACATTATACCACCACCCCCAAAAACCCCAAGCCTTTTCGCTGCTACTAGATTTTATCTTATCCCTGTCTAAAGGGTCTTTTCGGTTTCGCTTTCGCGCACTGTCTTTTTTCGCCGTGTGCTGCGGTTTACCCCGTAGCTGCAAGCAGCTACGGGGTTTACGGCTCTCTCCCAGAGAGATTTACAGTATAGGCATCTTCCGTCCGCCGTAATCCCCTGCCTGCCGCCTGCCTGACGGCAGTCAGGGCAGGTAGGCTTGCACACATCTGCCGAAAAAATCCTAATGTGCGCTCCAGCAAAACCGCAAAAGACCCTTTGGCAAGGGCCCCATTCTGTGGGATAAAATCTCCCTCAAATAAAAAGGGTCGGCCCCTTACGAGACAGACCCTTTGAGTAATTAAGCTGGCTTTTAGTTGAAGATATCACGGAGGATGCCGCCGATAATCTCCTCCGGCTTCATCTCCTTCTTCTCTGCAGGAGCCTCTTCAGTTGTTTCAGTCTTAGGCTGCTCCTGCTGCTGAGTTCCTTCTGTAGTTGTCTGTATCTGCTCCTCCTCTTTCCCTATACCCAAAGCCTTATCAATAATATTGAGCAACTGCGTTTTCCCCTGCTCAGCCAAAAGCCTCTTAGCAATATATTCGATATCCACGTTAAACTGGAAGTCCGTAGTTTTACCTGTTATCCTTAGAGGAATATTAATCTGCGCCTGTTTATCTAAAAGATATTCCAGTTCACCTACTACATTAACCATTGCCAGGGAAAGATCCGGGGGAATCAAAAATGCCCCCTCCAGAGAAAATACGCCATTCATCCTCGCATCCCCCTGCCCCTTAAATATAAACTCATCCCCTCCAAAAACCGCGTTATCAATAGACAAGGCGTTATTTTTTATTACCAGCGGTAATTTAATATCCAACAATTCTGTGTCAGCCTGCTTTAGCTTCTCTTTAAATCTCTGCGGCAGCTCTGCCTCAAGTTTCTCTGCCAATCCTGGGATCACGGATATCTTATTTAAAACCGTACGCAGAATATTGATATTCTTCAGCTTGACCTTGACTATTGATAAATCAATATTACCTGCCAGGGTAAGCAGGTCCTGGTACTTAACCCCTTGGCCAGATAGGTCCATCTTCCCTGAAACTATACCTTCGGCCCAGACTTTTGATTGCTTCGGATCAAAGAAATCCTGAAGTTTAAAATCTTTGATATCTACGTTGAGCTTATAATTCTGTTTTCCCAAATAATCCTTAACCAGGCCAGAAGCCTCAATTGAACCGTCTGCGATATCGGCATCGATTTTTTTAATCAGAATCTCATCCCCCCTGATCTTTAAATCCATCTCTATATCTTCTATTGGCATCTGCATCTCTTTAAAGCGTAATTCGCCGTTATCGACAGATGCATCCAATGCTAAATGCTTAATCCCCTCGCTTCCGATAATCAACTCATCGATCCTGATATCTACGTCACCTTCAATACTCTTAGGCAGATTAAAATCCTTTGTCGCAGAAAAAATCTCGGGGATATTCTTTAGACGGATTTTTGAAAGATCGGTCGAAGCCTTAAGGTCTAAAATCCTAAACTCCTTTGCTTTAAGATCAAACTGCGCCCTGCCTTCTATCTCGATATTCTGCCCGTCGCTTAAAACTGCGCCGCTAGCACTGAAGGGAAACGGCTTATTCGGGGAGATTCTGCTCACCGAAAAATCCACATCATCAATCTCAAGCTTCAATGTCGGCTCAAAGGAGCGGTCGATATACTTTATATATCCATCAGTTGCTTCTAAGGACGAGATCATCAGCGCAGGTAGGGCTGCGGCCGAAGAAGCACTACTGCTACCAGCTAAAGGCGCTAATGTCTGAAGATTCAACGTGCCGTTTTCTTTACGGATAACTGTAATCCTGGGGGATTCAATCCGGATGGATGAAATATTTACCTCTTTCTGAAAGAGATAACCCAGTATGTCAATTGCGCAAGATGCCTCTTTAACAGTTAAAAAAGTACCGTTAACAAAGGAGACATCGGAAGCGATATCAAAATCAGTAATCTTAAGACTCAGGCCCTGCTGTAGAGAAATCTTCAGCTCCGCTCTGTTAAAATCAACCTCGCGGTTTAAGGCTTCTTTCGCCTTGGCGATGATCTGCGGCTTGAAGCGGTTTACGTCAAAGGTCTTGACAAAAATTACGGCTACTGTAATCAAAATTACGATTAAAATTAGAAAAAGAATAAAAAGAATTTTCAATATTTTCATTTTTCTACTCCACTGCCTGATCCATTAATTCTTCGTAAAACTCGCGGTAGTTCTCTTTTTTTACACTCTTACGTAAAGCCATCGCAGTTCGGGGATGCTCATCCAACATACCGGTAATTGCATACGGAATAAGATAGCCCCATTCGATTTGATCCCGTAAAGGAATCAATTCCTTGGAGATTAAATCCAGGACCGGGCGGATATCAAACTTAGGATTCTTTAGAAACCCTAAGATTAATTCTAATGGGCAATTTCCCGCAGCCCTGCCTATACCATAGACCGTACCGTCAACAAAATTAGCATCGTGAATTATTGATTCAATAGTATTACTAAAAGCAAGCTGTTGGTTATTGTGGCCGTGAAACCCTATCTCCTTTGACTTAACAATGCTCTTTGCCTTCTTAATCAGGAACTCGGTAGTCTCCTGATAAAGAGCGCCGAAACTATCCACTATATAGACTACGTCTGCTTTACTTTCTTTCTCCAGTTGTTCCAAGGCCTCGTTTAGTTCATTATCCAAGGCACGGGATATCGCCATGATATTTACCGTAGTCTCATAACCTTTATCCGCAAAGTTATTCAGCAGAAATATTGCCTTGTCAATATCCTTGACGTATGTAGCAACCCTGATCATCGAAACCGGGCTTTCTTTCTTAGGCTTGACGTCGTTAACATCCAGCCTGTCCACATCCACCATAATCGAAATCTTGGTTTTTGATTTAATACCATCGATTACCTTATTAATATCCCCATCATCGCAGAACTTCCACTTGCCGAATTCCTTAGGCGAGAATAGCTTCTTGGAGTTTCTGTAACCCATCTCCATATAATCTACGCCGGCTTCGGATAATGCCTTATACACTGCGCGCACAAAGGATAGTTCAAAATCATGGTTATTCATCAACCCGCCGTCTCTAATCGTACAATCCAGTACCTTTATCTTCTCTCTAAACATTTAACTCCTCCTCTATGAATTTCTTAGTATAATACCACAATTCCTCACCTTCTCAAAGCAGATTTTCTCCTAGATAAGTCAAGCAATAGTGTGTAATGGTTGCTGTAAGGCAACATCCTCTAGTTTGTGATATATAAGTTTTGTTAAGCCAAAAACATATCTTTCAGCTGAGAATCTGTTTCTAAAGCAGCCTATCCTTTTTATACGGCTTC
>JBDRLC010000064.1:0-105573 GCA_043813305.1 Candidatus Omnitrophota bacterium
AAAGGTGTTTTGCGGGAACTGCATCACGTATCAGCGGAGCCGGATTTAAAGAGATTGCTCAGGAGACAATTTTAAGGCATAAGCAAGCATATCCTGAGCGAAAAATTGAGTTTCCTAATTTGGCAACTGGTGGAGTCTATCAGTGGAAGAGAGACGGAGAATTCCATCTTTGGAATCCTGAGAGCATAGCCGCTTTACAGGATGCGGTTAGGAATAATAATCGGGATAGATATTTAGAGTTTTCTCGGATTATTAATGATCAATCAAGGCAACCGACGACCTTAAGGAGTTTGTTGAGGTTCCGGAAAGCCAATGCTATTACTATTGAAGAAGTTGAGCCGGCGGAAAATATTTTAAGACGGCTCGCTACGGGAGCGATGAGCTTTGGTTCGATTAGCAGGGCAACGCATGAGACTCTAGCAATCGCCATGAATAGATTGGGCGCAAAATCCAATACCGGAGAAGGCGGAGAGGATCCGCAAAGATTCAGGCCTTTGGCTAACGGTGATTCAAAAAGGAGTGCGATAAAACAGGTGGCTTCTGGCAGATTCGGAGTCACGACTAATTATCTAGCCCATGCTGATGAACTGCAGATAAAGATCGCCCAGGGTGCAAAGCCGGGAGAGGGTGGACAGCTCCCCGGACATAAGGTGAGTGCGACTATCGCCCGTATACGCTATACGACTCCCGGAGTTACTCTGATTTCTCCTCCGCCGCATCACGATATCTATTCGATTGAAGATTTAGCCCAGCTAATCTTTGATTTAAAGAACACTAATCCTAATGCCAGAATCAGCGTCAAACTGGTTTCAGAGATTGGCGTGGGGACTATCGCTGCCGGTGTGGCTAAGGGACATGCAGATATGATTCTGATTTCAGGAGGGGACGGAGGGACCGGTGCATCACCGAGAAGTTCAATCATGCATGCAGGACTCCCCTGGGAGCTGGGTCTCTCTGAGACGCATCAGACATTAGTATTGAATAATTTAAGGAGCAGAGTAAGGCTGCAGACTGATGGGCAGATGCGTACAGGCCGGGATATCGCCATTGCCGCAATGCTCGGCGCTGAGGAGTATGGTTTTTGCACCGCAGCTTTAGTCGTTTTGGGTTGCGTTATGCTCAGGCATTGCCACCTTAATAACTGCTCTGTGGGCGTGGCTACCCAGGATAGTATCTTAGAGAGAAGATTCAGCGGAAAGCCGGAATATATAATAAATTATTTTCAATTCGTAGTACAAGAGCTACGTGAGATTATGGCCGGCTTAGGCATAAGAAGATTGGATGAGATGATCGGAAGGACTGATTTACTTGAGGTTAATCCTAGAGTTCTCCCCTGGAAGGCAAAGGGCATTGATTACTCCAAGATTCTATATAAACCGCAGCTCGATAAAGAGGTCGGCCTCTATTTTCAAAAAAGGCAGGTTCACGACGTTGAAAAAGTACTGGATAGGAAGCTGATTGAGTTAGCAAAACCGGCTTTAAAGGATTCCCGGCCGGTTAAATTAGAATTAGAGATAAAAAATGTGAATCGCACAACCGGCGCTATGTTGAGCGGTGAGGTTTGCAAGAAATATGGAGAAGCAGGATTACCGGAGGATACGATTCATTGTAAATTTAGAGGGGTGGCTGGACAGAGTTTTGCTGCCTGGTTGGCCAAGGGAGTAACCTTTGAATTAGAGGGGTTAACCAATGATTATGTAGGTAAGGGTATTTCAGGAGGTAAGATTATTATTTATCCCGATAAAGATTCAGATTATAGGCCTGAGGAGAATATAATCATCGGGAATACTACATTTTACGGTGCGATATCAGGGGAAGCATATATAAAAGGTGTTGCCGGAGAGAGATTTTGCATCAGGAATTCCGGACTGCATGCCGTAGTTGAAGGAGTAGGGGACCATGGCTGCGAGTATATGACCGGAGGAAGAGTAGTAGTTATTGGTAAGACTGGGCGTAATTTTGCTGCAGGTATGTCTGGTGGTATTGCTTATGTTTACCCCGTTAGAGACTATAGGGATACAGGAAAGAGATACGATGTCTCTAACGGGGTGAATGATCTCTCAGATTTTCGGAAGAAGTGTAATATGGAGATGGTTGGATTAGAAGAGCTGCTGGATTCTGATTTAGAAACTGTGAGGAATTTAGTAACTAATCATTATAAATATACTAAGAGTACGGTTGCGCGAAAAATTTTAGATAATTTTAAACGGGAATCTAAGAAATTCGTCAAGGTCATGCCCATAGAATACAAACATATTCTCGAAGGAAGAAAGATCGAGGAAAAATTAGATTTGACCGAGGTGTCTGATGGGTGAGCTTGAGGGGTTTTTAAAAGTTAAACGGGGAACAAGTAAGTACAGGCCGGTATGCGAACGCGTACAGGATTACCAGGAAGTTACCGCTCCTTTAAGTAACAAGCATTCCAAGGAACAGGCTTCGCGTTGCATGGACTGCGGCACGCCATTTTGCCATTGGGGATGCCCGATAGGAAATTACATCCCTGAATGGAATGACTTTATGTTTACCGGCAAGTGGGAGAAAGCCATTGGTTTACTTAATGCAACTAATAATCTGCCGGAGATTACCGGCCGGCTCTGTCCGGCAACTTGCGAATATGCCTGTGTATTAGGTATAAATGATGATCCGGTAACGATCAGAGAAAATGAGCTAGCGCTTATTGAATATGCCTTTAGACATAAATTGATCAAACCCAATCCCCCCAAGGTTCGTACAGGCAAAAAAGTTGCTTTGGTCGGCTCCGGACCTGCAGGCCTTGCCTGTGCAGACCAATTGAATAAAGCAGGACACAGAGTATTTGTTTTTGAAAGAGATTATCGTCTTGGTGGTATCTTACGTTTCGGAATACCTGATTTTAAATTGGAGAAGTCGATCTTGGATAGAAGACTTAAGATCTTAGAAAAAGAGGGGATCAAATTTTTAGTTAATACTCACGTAGGAGTTGATATTGAGATTGAAAAATTAGATGAGGAATTTGATGCTATCTGTTTAGCTGTGGGCAGTAGGGTTCCTCGTGATCTGAAGATTCCAGGAAGGGATCTTAAAGGAATCCACTTTGCCATGGACTACCTGACCCAGTCAAATAGAAGGGTAGCGCAAGAGAAGATTCCCAAAGGTAAACTCATAGATGCTAAGGGCAAGAGAGTAGTGGTTATTGGAGGAGGAGATACCGGTGCTGATTGCGTAGGAACGGCTCATAGGCAAGGTGCTAGCTGCGTGGTCCAGATAGAACTTCTTCCCAGGCCATCTGAGTGTCGTAGTAAAGATTGCTCCTGGCCAAAGTATCCTACGCTCCTTAAGACATCGACTTCTCACGAAGAGGGGGGAAAGCGTAAGTGGTCAATTCTCACTAGGAGATTCATTGGTGAGAATGGAAAGGTTAAGGGGCTACAATGCGTGGACAAAGAGACGCCAGAAAGTGAGTTTGAAATAGAGGCAGATTTAGTGATCATAGCAATAGGTTTTCTCCATCCCGAGCATAAAGGCTTACTGCAGAAGTTGAATATTGGAGTAGACAACAGAGGTAATGTTAAAGCCGATGACAATTTGATGACATCTAAGAAAGGAATATTTTGTGCCGGAGATGTACATCGGGGTCAATCTTTGATTGTTTGGGCGATCAGTGAAGGCAGGAAGGCCGCGTATTATATTGATAAATACTTGATGGGAGATTCAAATTTACCTAATATTTAATAAAGGGGGTTCAGATGGCGAAATATATTTTTATCACAGGCGGCGTTATTTCAAGTTTAGGCAAAGGTATTGCTTCTGCTTCTATCGGAAGAATTCTTGAGGCAAGGGGACTGAAAGTGACGCTGATGAAACTAGACCCCTATATCAATGTCGATCCGGGAACGATGAATCCTTATCAGCACGGAGAAGTTTACGTTACGGAAGATGGCGCAGAGACGGATTTAGACCTCGGGCATTATGAAAGATTTACAAATTCAGTGATGACTAAATTCAATAATATAACCACAGGCCAGGTGTATAATTGTGTGATTTCTAAAGAGAGGCACGGTGACTATCTAGGCAAGACTATTCAGGTCATTCCGCATATTACCGATGCGATAAAGGAAAAAATTAAAAAGTGTGCGCAAGTTTCAAAAGCGCAGGTGATCCTTGTGGAGATAGGTGGGACGGTTGGTGATATCGAAAGTTTACCCTTTCTTGAAGCAGTAAGGCAGTTTAAGTTAGATATGGGCGAAGAAAATGTGATGTATATACATCTGACCCTCGTTCCTTATATAAAAGTTGCCGGTGAGATGAAGACAAAACCCACTCAACACAGCGTGGGGACACTGAGAGAGATCGGGATTATGCCGGATGTATTGATATGCAGGACTGAGAAGCCTTTATCTGATGAGTTAAAAGATAAAATATCATTATTCTGTAATGTAAGAAAAGAAGCGGTTATTGAATCTCCGGACGTAGACTCGATCTATCAGATGCCTTTGATTTTCGAAAAACAGATCCTCGATGAGATAATTTTAAGCCATTTCAAACTAATATGTAAATTTTCAGCTCTCAAGATGTGGGCAAAGAATGTCGTAGAGAGAGTGCTTAATCCGAAAGGTAAAGTTACTGTTGCCGTAGTAGGCAAGTATATAGGGCTCCAGGATGCCTATAAATCTATATATGAATCATTGATTCATGCAGGGATTTATAATCAGGTGAAAGTTGAGATAAAAAAGGTAGATTCGGAGAGTTTAGGTAAAGGTGTTGCTGAAAAGATTTTAGAGGGGGTTACGGGAATTTTAGTCCCCGGGGGTTTTGGTTTACGCGGGATCGAAGGGAAAATTAAAGCGATTCAATTCGCCCGGAAAAATAAAATACCTTTCTTAGGGCTATGTTTAGGCATGCAGTGTGCGGTGATCGAATTTGCCAGGAACGTCTGCAAATTAAAAAGTGCTAACTCAACTGAATTTAGCAAGACAAAATATCCGGTGATAAGTCTATTGGAGGAACAGAAGAAAATAGAGAATTTAGGCGGGACAATGCGTTTGGGGGCTTATCCTTGCAGGATAAAAGGAAATACGCGAGCCTATAAAACATATGGCAAGAAATTGATTCATGAGCGCCACAGGCATAGGTATGAGTTTAATAATAATTACAAAAAATTATTTGAAAAAAAAGGTATGATTTTCTCAGGGGTATACCCAAAGAAAAACCTAGTCGAAATGATCGAACTTAAGGATCACCCATTTTTTATCGCAGTGCAGTTTCACCCTGAATTCAAATCTAAACCTGATAAAGCCAACCCGCTATTTCGTGAATTTATCAGAAGCTCACTACGGTTACTTTAATTCTTCTATACCAGCCAAATTTGCATTGACATGCGAATATGACGGCAGTAAAATTGTTAATTAAGCGATGGAGCTTGTTTTTAATTACTGAAGAAACTCGTTCAGTTGACGGCTCTTATTAAAGTAGGATCTTTTATTATATGCTTGAACAAATTCAAAATATTTTAAATAATATTCATCTACCTCACTTGCACATACTATTGCTATTGGGGTTAGCTTTATTTAGCGGTGCCATAGGTGGCCGTGTCTTCCAGAAACTTAGAGTTCCTCAAGTGGTAGGATACATAACTATAGGCATTATAATAGGGGAATCAGGTTTTAAGATTGTCGATCACGATATAATTAAATCTCTAGAGCCCTTTAGTTATTTTGCTTTAGGGCTCATTGGGTTCACAATAGGTGGCGAGCTTAAAAAAGATATTTTAGTAAAATACGGTAAACAGTTTATAAGCATTCTATTATCTGAAGGCATCGGTGCGTTCTTAGCGGTTTCAGTATTAGTCGGCATTACCGGAACCTTTCTTTTCGGAAGTTGGAGAATAGCCTGGTCATTAGGGCTACTCTTAGGAGCGATTGCATCTGCTACTGCTCCGGCTGCAACTTCGGAGGTTATCAGGGAGTATAAAACAAGAGGGCCTTTAACTAGAACGGTGTTAGGGATTGTTGCTTTGGATGACGGATTAGCACTTATCCTCTTTGCAATCGCAACAAGTATAGCCGGCAATTTAAGCGGCGATATTCACCAAAGCACCTTGAGAGTATTTATTCATCCTATTTACGAGATAGGAGTATCGATAGGTATAGGAATATTATTTGGTTCAGTTCTTAATAGATTACTAAGAAAATACGCCGAAAAAGAGAGGATCCTTGCTTTTTGCATCGGGACAGTACTCCTTGCATCAGGTGTCGCTATTACGATAAACGTCGATATGCTGTTAGCGATAATGACATTGGGGGTGGTCGTTACCAATTCCGTTACCCAGAAAGCTAAAGAAGCATTTAAGTTGCTGGAAGGATTTACTCCCCCGATCTATGTTCTTTTCTTTGTTTTAGTGGGAGCGAAGTTAAATATTAGCTACATGAGCCTGTCGGTTATTCTGCTTGCTGTTATATATCTTATCGGAAGAAGCGGCGGTAAGATGCTGGGTGCTTTTTTGGGAGCTAAAGCATCAAATGCAACAAAGACAGTACAAAAATACCTTCCCTTATGCCTATTTAGCCAGGCGGGCGTTGCGATTGGTTTATCTATTTTAGCAAGCAATTATTTCCCCGGCGAGATAAGTAATGCGATTGTTGTAATTATAACCTTCACAGTTTTCATTTTAGAATTAATCGGGCCTTATTTTGTAAAGATAGCAGTTACAAGAGCAGGCGAAGTAGGCATCAATATTACAGAAGAAGACTTTATTAATAAAACTCAAACTAAGGAGATAATGGAAAAAAGTTTACCGCTAATATATGAAAATGACTCTTTAGATAAAGTCCTATCTACTTTTACCGAAACCCCAAACTTATATTACCCGGTAGTAGATAAGGATAAAAAACTTACGGGAATAATAGGAGTCGATAGCATCAAAAATACGCTTGCAGAAAAAGAACTTATAGGGTTAGCGTTGGCGGCTGACCTTCAGGAGCCGGTAGTAGCCAAGATAAATGAAAACTCGATGCTTTCAGAAGCAAAGAATGTTTTAAATAAGTATAATATAGAGTATTTGCCCGTAGTTACAGAAGCAGATAAAGTCGTTGGTTTTATCGAGAGAAGAATTCTTGCTAAAGCCGTTTCTGCGAAAATGATGGAGTTACAGAAACAAGTTGAATCTGCTTAATTCTTGTATTTTAAAGACCAGCAAGCTTAAGAAATCGGTAGATAAAAGGGGGTTGAAAAACCTCTTTTTTATTTCTTTTTTTTGAATCAAAGTGGTATAATATAAAAAACAGAGGAAAGCGAAAATGAAAAAAATCGACTGTTCAAAATGCCCAAAGCAAGAAATTTGTTGCCAGGAGGGCGTTGAGGTAGATTTAGCAGAAGCGAGAAAAATTGAGTCTTTAGGGTTATCCGGAAAGTTTTATCATAGAAGAAAAGCTATAAAGTATCCCTCAGGATATAAAGTTTCTACAAATTTAAAAGAGGAACCCTGTTCCTTTCTTACCGCTGATGGCTTATGTTCCATCCACAAGATTGATTATGAGTTAAAGCCGACCTACTGTAAACAATTCCCTTATGAGGATGGCAAATTAGCCCCTTTTGCAAAATATTTCTGTCTATTGGCTAAGCCTGGGAAAAAATAGCCAACCGTAATTTCAATAGAGAACTGTTATAGTAAACATTCAGGAGGGTTCGTAGAGATGAGAAAATCGAAAGTCATATTTGTGACTTTCGTTTTTATATTGAGCTTTCAATCTGCTTGTCATGCCGCGGAACTCTTTGAAGGCCTCTGGCGTGGGTTCGATTTAGAAGTCGAGGAATTAGAAGGCGTAGTTTTGGGGGGCGGTGTTTTGTACTCTACCTCTGTATATGAAGGGGTAGATGATTCAGTATGGGCGGTTCCGATTATCATAGGGCAATACAAGCGGTTTTATCTGGACGGCTCAAGTTTAGGGTATATTCTTAATGATCGTGAGGATTTACATTTTTCTTTTGTTATGCAACTTAGATTTGGCGGTTATGATGACGGTGATAGCAGTGCATTAGCCGGGATGGATGGCCGGGAATGGTCGCTTGATGGGGGATTAAGGTTAACTTGGGATAACGGCCTATTTTTGCTAAACATAACCGGGATTACTGATTTACTCGGAAGGCATGATGGTCATGAAGTGAGAGCCATTTTCTCTAGAAACTTTTTGAAAGGAGCGTTTACGCCAAAACTCGGAGTTAAATGGCTGAGTAATAACCTTGTTGAATATTATTATGGCGTTGCAAGTTCAGAGGCCACATCTGCCAGGCAGGTTTATGAAGGGGGTTCAACATTAGATTTTATTGCAGGATTTTCGATAGTTATTCCTATTGGGGATAATTGGGTAATTACAGGTGATTTCGAATACGAGACGCTGGGATCAGAGATCGAAGATTCTCCTATAGTTGATGCAGACGATACTTTCAGGACCGTGGCGGGTTTAGTTTATAGATTTTAACCCACGTTTTAAAAGAGGAGGTAGATATGGAGATTTCAATATTTATCGCCAGGATTATGGGGCCGAGCCTTCTGATTATCGCCGTTGGTATTATGTTTAATCAGAGATACTATCGTAAGGTTATGGAAGATTTCTGCAAGAACTCTGCTTTACTTTTATATGGAGGATTTCTTGCGCTTTTTATCGGTTTTCTTTTAGTGCTATCTCATAACATATGGGTAGCCGGTTGGCCGGTGATAATTACAATTTACGGCTGGGGCGGTATCATAAAAGGCGCATGGTTAATAATCTTTCCCAATTCTGTATCTAAATTTATGCAGGCTTACCAGAAAAATAAAATTCTTTTATCTATTCAATCAGCGTGTGTTTTAGTCATAGGCGTAGTTTTGACATTTTCTGGTTATTTTAGTTAGTTAATAGAGGTATGAATAAGTATCAATTAACAGGCCTATTCTTAGTGTTTTGTTTTTTTATTTTAGTGGTTGAGATAGCGTTCGCAGAAGAAGCTTTATCACCTGAAGAAGAAGCTGCGATTCTAGAGCGATATGAAGAGTTGAGATTAAAGATGGAGAGCGTTCAAGGTTCTTTAGAGGAATTAGAAAAACAAAAAACACTTTTGCAGGGTAAGACAAAGTTACTGGAGTCTGAATTGGGTACTGGCCAGGATGATCCAGCGGGATTAGGTATAGGTAAAGATTGTAGTCAGGAATCAGATAGCTGTAAGGCCGGATTAGAGTGTATTCAGGTACTTGGAGGCAATTACCGTTGCGCAAAGCCTCTGAAAGCCGATGAGGAATGCGGGAGGAGCGTTTTAGAGGTTTGCGGAGAAGGCCTCTCGTGCATGGATGCAGGTAAAAAAAGAACTGTATGTAGCGCATCTACAGGCAGCGGCTCAAAGCAGTGTTTTGTAGAGTCAGTGCTGATTTGTAAGCCGCTAAGATGAGTTAAGAAGGAGGCGTGCATGGATAAGTTTTTAAAATTGGTGGTTTTGGCTTGCTGCATTGTGGTTATTATTGCATTTTTTCTACCCTGGGTGAACGTGGAGTCTCAGCAGGCAGGTTCTATTACTAAGGTTCTTACCGGAAAACGCCAAGGCAGTATTGCATCGATTAGCGGGATTCAAGTTCCGGTTATGGCAAACAGCGATGAATCAAGACTGCTTATTAGCATAGCTAAGATTTTCTTCCCAAAAGTCGATAACGTTGATAAGAAGAGTTTCGCCGTATGCTTGATTCCTCTTTTGGCATTAATAATTATTGCGTTAAATTTGACTATCGGCAGTAATAAAATGGTACAACTCGCTTGCGCCGTTTTGGGCGTCTTGATATTTGCAGTTCCATTATTTAAGATTATGACTACAGATATGGATAAGTTGATACTACAGATAAATATCGGCATCGGGCTGTGGCTGATTTTGTTATCATATTTGGCTATAGGCGGTAGTAGTATTATCCGTCTCTTATTGAAACCTAAGAAATAAGTGGTATAATTACTGAGTAAAGGGAGGAGAAAAATGCGAAAGTCATTAGTATTGGTTATATCATTGTCGCTGGTGTGTTCTTTGATTATTTATCCTCAGATAAATCAAGTCGTTGCAGAAGAGCAATCAGACCGTAAAGAGGTTGTGCACTTTCTAGAAAAGCTCAAATCAATTTTATCGGAGAACAAGGAAAAGATATTCGAAAAATATACACTCTTTCAAATCGCGCAGTCAAAAGTGGATATAGGGAAAATGCGTTCTTCATCCATCGAAATGGCAGAAGTTATAGAACAGACTCAAAGGGGGATAGCGGCATTATCAGTTCCTGTCTCTTGTGGTAGATTATATTCTTTGGTCATAGGATTACATCAGGCTCAAGCGGAGGCCTATATCGCAGCTGCGAATTTAGATTCTGAAGGGTCGCAGGAGAGAATGAAAAACTTGCTAGAAGTCAATAATGCCTATAAAGAGGAACTATCCCGCGTAACAGAATTATATAATGTCACTATTTTCGATTAACCTCACTTTTTGCTTACCTCTGGCGGTTCTAATAATAACATTAACAAGTTCCTTTTGTTTAGCTGATACTATTATGTTTAAAACAGGGCAGATAATAGAGGGAACGATAGTTAAAAAGACGGCCGAATTTGTGACTATAGATTTTCAGGGCAACGAGTTAACCTATCCCTTGAAAGATATAGCGAGCATCATGAGTCCGCGGCTTTCCACTGAAAAAACATATCCGGATCTATCCTCCAAGGGCATGATTGAAAAGAAGGAACTTTCATTTAGAGAACCCAATATAATGACTACACCAGCTGATGAGATGAATACTCGTAATCTAGTTTTAAATTATTTGGATAAGGTGATATTGGTCATAAAAGATACGGGATCTACCTTAAAAGAGAAGAGGGATTTATATCATCAGGCAGAATCTAGAGGAGATAGCTTGAGAATGCAACTATTAGCTATCCAAATGAGGGATATAATTAAAGGATCCCAGAGAGATTTTTCTGCAATACCTACGATTACTGTCTGTAAGAATTTATATAGCTTAACTATGGAATGGTTAGAGCTGCAGAAATATCTGCTAAATGAGATAGCTAATCAGGATGCTAGTAAGGTGAATCAAATAACCGAGCAGCTTTTAGAAGTTACGCAAAAGCATAGCAAAGAATTAAATCACCTTGTGAGGAAATTTGATTATTCAACGCAGGATAAGAAGGCGGATTCTTTGTAAGTGTACTACGGAGTTGAGGTTATCTTTTTATGAGCAGCACATAGAGGACAGACACAGAGTAGATGATACAGAGCAAACCGAATAGCGTGCGTTTTTCTAATAGCCACTGATGAAAATTAAAATTATTATTCTCCAGTTTCGGAACAAAAATCTTTGCTTTGATCATTTCTACAGCCAAAAATTCCTCTAATCTCTTGTAATTACTGTATAGTATCAACAAAATACCAAAAACAAAAACCACCGGACCGGTCATAATTATAAATAACCTTAAAAAATCGAATATTGTGATTATATCTCCCATTCTGTCCTCCTTGCCGTTATTGTATTATAATATTATAAAAAAAGCAAGAGAATATATGCTATGGAAAGGGTAAAGAAATATTTGTTAATCATGGTTCTAACCTTTTCTATAGCAGCTGCTTTTATACTGGCAGATTTACATAAAAGTTCCCTAGTTACTGAATCGGATGATTCGCTGCAGACTAGGGTTGAAAGGGATTTGCCTTTTAAGCAAGGAGAAAAAGTTTCCTATAAAGTAAAGTTTAGCGGCATATATGTGGGAGATGTAAATTGGGAGTATTTAGGGCGGGCTAATGTAGGAGATAAATTGACTGACATTATCAGTCTTTCTTCAGATATAAAGATTCTAAAATTATTTTCCATTAAAAGCAAAGAAAAATTGTTTATAGATGCCCAAACCTATTTACCGCAAAAGATAGAACGGGAGGTTAATTTTTTAGGTAAACATGAGAGTATTACCGAAGAATATAACCAAGAGGAAGGCTATGTCAAGATAAGCAATGTTGGCCCCAAGGGCAGGAAAGAAGAAATAATTCGCCTCGAGGGTCCGATTCATAACGCAATTGCTCTTTTCTACTTTCATCCTAAGGAAAGAGAGCTCAATCTAGGAGAGACCTCATATTTTACTCTGCCTACGCAAGAGATAAGTGTAAAAGTATCTACTCTTGAGATGCTTGATACCGCTATGGGTGAATATGAAGCTTATGTTCTAAAAGGAAAGCCCCGCAATTTTAAACTTTGGCTGGAGAAAGAGAAGAGGATACCTTTGCGCTTAGAGTTTCCGGTTTTTTTAGGTAAAATTGTTATCTCAAGAGTTGATTAAAAATGATCTAGTGGTATAATAGAAAAAGATCAATAGCTACCTATTGAAATCAAGGGAGATTCGATATGTCGAACGAAACAATTATTCTGATAGGCACGGCCTTAAGCATAGGCTTCTTGCATACTCTCTTTGGTCCGGATCACTATTTACCGTTTATCGTAATGTCGAAAGCACGGAAATGGAGTATGTTGAAAACTAATATAATTACGCTGCTTTGTGGAATCGGCCATGTGTTAAGTTCCGTAGCACTCGGATTTTTAGGGATAGCTTTGGGGATCGCGGTATTTAAGCTAGAGGCTATCGAGTCTTTCAGGGGAGAGATCGCCGGTTGGTTTCTTTTGATATTTGGTTTTACCTACTTTATATGGGGTTTACATCGAGCTATCCGTAATAAACCTCATACTCACTTACACCAACATCCAGAGGATGAACACGAACACATGCACGATCATACGGTTGAGCATGCGCATCCTCATGATCAGAAAGCAAAAGCTAATATAACCCCCTGGATATTATTCACAATATTTGTCTTCGGGCCGTGCGAACCGCTGATTCCTATTTTGATGTACCCCGCTGCTAAAGGAAATATCTGGTCTGTAGCTATGGTGACAGCTGTTTTTGGTATTACCACTATCGCTACGATGCTTACCATCGTTATAGCGTTTTCTTTTGGCCTATCGAAAGTGCCGCTTTGGCGCTTAGAGAGATATTCTCATGCTTTAGCAGGCCTGGTTATATTCCTATGCGGCGGAGCAATAAAATTCCTCGGTTTATAATCCCCCATTCAAAAGAACTGGAAGGTTGATTAAATTAGTATTAGTGCTATAATGGCAGCCAACCCATAAAAAGGAGGAGGAGATGGACAGAAAAGAAATTGAAAAAAAGATGCTCAAGCTTTGGAAAGCTACAAAGAGGGATCTGGATATAATCGCAAAGGACGGCGCAAACATAATTATGAAGAGCGAGAAATACCTCAAAGAGAAATCCGAAGAGGGTAAGAAGAAACTGGAAGCAACAGCACTAGCTTTACAAAAAGAAAAGTTATGCTATGAACTCGGCAAGGCAGTAGCTAAACTCCCCAATGGTAAGAGGAGTCTCTCCAAAAAGGCTAATAACATTTTATCTAAAATCAGAGAAGTTAATAAGAAATTAAGAAAATTAAAATAAAAGTTTTATTTTAATCGGAAAAAAGAGGGGGATAATCAAATCCCTCTCTTTTTACGAGGTAAAATGCAATATAGTAGAAAAATAGTTCAGAAATTTGTTCTTATTGTAGCAGCCTCGATTACTTTTTTTTACCAAGAGAGCTTTGCTTTTGAAGATGATGATTTTCAGTACTGGAATACTGAAAATGTTTCCTGGAAAGTCAGTGATGATTGGAAAGGCAGTTTTGAGGTTGAATTTCGCTACGGTGATAATGCAAGTAATTTTTACTATCAGCATTCAGATTTGGGATTCACTTATTCAGGGTTCGGTGAATGGCTAGACTTAGGTTTTAACTACAGGCAGATCTTTGAAGAGAAGAGCAGTGTATGGAGAGATGGGTGTGTCCCGCATTTTAATGCTACGGTTAAAGGTAAATTGTTTGACATGCCTGTTAGCAATAGGAGCAGATTTGAATATAATGAGATAGAAGAAGCAGATGATTATTGGCGTTACAGAAATAAAGCCTCAGTAAAATTCCCGATCAAATTAACAAAACTTGAAATTCAGCCTTACTTATCAGATGAGATTTTTTATGATTTTGATGCCGGGTCATTAAACAAAAATAGGTTTTACAGCGGTTTTACCCTTAAATTACTCAATAACCTTAAGGCAGATATATTTTATCTCTTACAGAGAAATAAGAATAATGGCAAGTGGACCGATGTTAATGCCCTAGGGACAAAACTCATCCTTTCTTTCTAATCTTTATGTCTGAAATCCGATGCGGCGTTTGGGTTTTCTGGTTCCTGCATCAGTCTTCTGATAGCCTCGAAGATCGCTTTTATTTTCTCGTCATGGTTTACGTATTTCCTTTCTAGCGTATCAATCTTTATCGCTAACTCCTTGTGCGTCAACAAGATTTGTCTCAGCTTAACAAAAGCCCGCATAATCATAATATTGACTTGGATCGCTCTGTCGCTATTTAAGACACTGGAGAGCGTAGCTACGCCCTGTTCAGTAAAGACATAAGGCAATTTATAAGAAAACTTCAAAGTTTTAAGGTAGTCACAATTTGTGACCACCTTTTCTTTTTCGATTTCTGCCAGCCTAAACATAAAGTCTTCTGGAAACCGTGCAATATTTCTTTTGACTGCTTGGTTTAAAACCTTGGTTGAAATTCCATAAAGCTTAGCTAAATCCCTATCCAACATCACCTTCTTACCCTTGATTTCAAAGATCTTAGTAGCGATTAATTCTACAGAAGCACTTTTAGCCATTTTAACCACCTCCTATAGTAATAGACGTAGGAAGGAGGTAAATCTAACGTAAATTTTTCGCTGTGTTAGGGGTGACTGACGAGACGAATACCTTGCCGCGCGCAACGCAAGTGAGCTTAGGCAGAGGTGGCTCGGCAGGCTTAGCTTTGGCTGCAAAGACGTCCCTAAGATTAGGCTTGACAAAAGCTTGATTTATGATATATATGCTAAGTATGGTAAGCGGTTATAGTTATGGTACTTATGGTAAGTGCAATAAGTGAGAGATGGCTAAAAAACTGATTACGGCAAAAGAGATCACTGAGAAGTTTAAGATCACCTTCCAGACAATCAATCACTATACAAATTTCGGGTTATTAGATGTCGTTACCAAGCATGGCAATGTGCGTCTATATGATGAGGTAGAAGTTGAGAAAAGATTAGCAAAAATTCAACAACTTATTGCCGAAGGTTATCCTTTGCGCTTAATCCGTAAGCAATTGGTGGGGATATAATGACCATAACCGCTGAGATTAGAGATAGAATCAAGAATTTTGTGGAGAGCAGAGGTGGACTGTATTTCAGAGACCATGACCTGAGGAGCCTGGAGGACGGGGTAAGAGCGAGGATATCTTGCTGCGGTTTTAATTCTGCTTCAGTATACTATAATTATCTAACTACATCCCAGAGCAGGGAAAATGAATTAAGGGAGTTACTTAACCTTCTCACTATAAACCACAGCTATTTTTTTAGAAATAAAGCGCATTTTAAGGTACTGAAAGAGAAAATATTGCCAAAGATAATAGAGAAAAAATTAGAACAATCCGATAAACTCCATGAAAAACCAACTATCCGTATATGGAGCTCTGGTTGTTCTTCGGGAGAGGAACCATACTCTATTGCCATAGTGATCAGAGAGGCTATCCCCAATTGGCAGGATTGGAGAATCTTTATACTTGCTACTGATGCATCAGAAGAGGCTTTAGCCAGAGCTAGAGAAGGCACTTACACAAAGAATGCGATTAAATCCGTAGATAACCACTATCTTAAAAAATATTTCAGTGAAAAAAACACTACTGAGGGCAGCAAACAGTATGTAATCAGCGATACTATAAAGAGAATGGTGAATTTTGCTTTTTTAAATCTTATGGATGAGGAGTATCCCGGTGGATTCGATATCATATTCTGCCGTAACGTGGTTATCTATTTTGCGCTGCAAACAACAGTAAGGGTAATGAATAGGCTGCATGCGAGCTTACTGGATGACGGGTATCTGTTCATCGGATATTCTGAGACATTACAGTTCTTAGGCGATAAATTTGAAATGCTATACTGGGAGGATGCGCTGTATTATCGTAAACGACTCCCCACGCCAACCAAAGCGGAACCAGGAAAGATAGATATAGATAAAGCGTTGGAAGAAATATCTAAGGCTGAATTATCCGCAGAGAAAGCACGCTCACCAAAAATAGAAGAGATACTCGTTCAAATCATAAAGGCCATATATGCAAAGGAGTATGATAAGGCGCTTAACTTGATTGAACAAGCTTTGGCTGTAGATGATAAAGCGGCAGATCTGTATTATCACGCAGCAGAAATATTCGTAAATCAGGCGAAGTTTGATAAAGCGAGAGAGAGGTTATCTACTGTGCTTAAGCTGAATTCTTTATTTACCCCCGCGTATTACCTTCTGGGATTTATGTATCTGGGGGAGAATGAATTTGACAAGGCAAAAGAGAATCTGAGAAAAGCCCTTTATATAGAGCGCGATTTTTTAATCGCCCATTTTTATCTGGCCCAGATTTTCAGGAACGAAGGGAATATAAAAGAGGCGATTCGTGGATACAGGAATACGATTAGTCTATTGTTAAGGTGCGCTTCAACCGATATAATCGCCTATAGCGGAGGGTACAACGTGGCCACACTGATGAGCGTATGCAGAGATAATCTGGAAAGGATAAAACTAGAGCAATGAAGGTAGTTATATTTAGTTTAGCGGATAAAGATTACGGCGTGGACATTGAGAGAGTACGCGAAGTAATCAGGATGAGGGAGATTACACCTATTCCTGATACCGCCGAGTTCGTAGAAGGCGTAATCAATTTACGCGGTAAGGTGATACCGGTAATCAATCTGCGCACAAAATTAGGTCTGGAGAGGAAAAAACTGGCAAACTCAGACCGTATACTTATCACCAAAATCAAGAGTAATTTAATAGGACTGCTTGTGGATCAGGCTCCAGAGGTTATTACAATCGATCAAGCCAGCATTGTTCCTCCAGATGATCTGTTAAAAGACGCGGATTATCTTATAGGCGTGGCGAAGTTAATGGAGCGGCTAGTTTTAATTACTAATATTGAAAAACTCTTAAACGCTGAAGCAGCAGAGAGTATTCAAAAAATAGAGGAAAAGGTTGAGGTAAGAAAAAAGCAAGACAAATGAAGGATAAAAAGGATAAGATAATCATCGAAGTCCAAGAAGGCGAGCTCCTGGAGGCAGAGGATACTAAGAAGGCCCTGCGCATATTGACTTTCAAGCTTGGTTCAGAAAATTATGGCGTAAGAATAACTCAAGCAAAAGAAGTAATCAAGCTTCCCGATGTAACCCGGGTTCCTAATACTCCAGAATTTATCTTTGGGATATTCAATCTGCGTGGTGGAATAGTCACCTTGGTTGATATAAGGCAGTTTTTCGGCATTGCGCAGGAGAAAAAACCAGAAGGAAGGAGAGTGATTGTAACCGATGTTACAGGTTCAGCTGTGGGGGTTCTGATCGATAATTTAAGGGACATACTTGATATCGAAGAAGAGTTAATTCAGCCCCCCCTAGCCACTCTAAAAGGAAAACTCAAGAACTACACAAAGGGACATATCCAGCTTGGTACAGAGATTATTATATTATTAGATTTACAGAGGATTTTAAAAAGTGAAGAGATGGAGAGTTTAAGAACAGGAGGGGGAGAATGAGGCGTCTGAATTTAACAATAAGAAGCAAATTGATGTTAGGATTCGGAACAGGACTTATAATTCTATGCGTGATTTCTATGGTTTCTTTCAGAGGCATTGGCAGGCTTCTTAAGAACAGCAAGCTGACGGAGCATACATACGAAATCATAGAGCATATCAACTTAGTACTCTTAGTGCTAAAGGACGCAGAGACCGGAGAGCGCGGTTTCATTATTACCGGAGAAGAACGGTACCTGGAACCTTATAACAAAGCACTGGAGAGAATTGATCAGGAACTTGAGAATTTGCAAAGACAAACCATCGATAATCCTGGACATCAACGCAGGCTTAAAGCGATTAAGCCGATATTGCAGGATAAGATCAGTTATTTTAAAGAAACGATTCAAATAAGGCAAGCAAAGGGTCTGGAAGCGGTCGTGCCGTTAATCCTTTCTGATAGGGGTATGAAGGCCATGGATGATATACAAAAGATATTTCTTGAGATGGTCCGCGAGGAGGAGATGGTGCTTGCGCAGCAGTTACAAAAACAGACAGAAACCGTTAATGCTATAACTTCAGCTATCTTATATGGTGCTCTTATGGCGGCTATATTTTTTATATTGGCTTCTATAGTGATTACCCGGACGATTACAAAACCCATTCATTTAGTGGTTGAGAGAGTTAATGAGATTGCAGAGGCAGCAGGAGATCTTACTAATGAATTATCTATGGTCGGTAGCGATGAAATAGGCCAGCTTGCCAAGGCTTTTAATAAATTGTTAACCGGATTAAGAACTATAATCTGGCAAATCCGCGATTCAAGCGAGAGGATGAATTCCGCTTGCGGAGAGATTCTTGCTGCCAGCCAGGTTCAGGCAACTGGTGCCGGTGAGCAGTCTACGGCGGTAGCAGAAACTACTACAGCCGCCAAGCAGCTAGCCACTACTTCCGAGCAGGTAGGGGAGAGCATAAGAAGAGTTTCTCAGGTAGCAAATCACGCTTTAGTGGGTATGGCCAGGATAAAGGACACCATAAGCAAAACAGGCGATTTAATCAACTCGCTTGGTGAAAAATCCCAGAAAATCGGAAAGATCACTGATCTTATCGATGATGTAGCAGACCAGACAAACCTTCTGGCAGTCAATGCTTCAATCGAAGCAGCCCGCGCAGGAGAAGAGGGAAGAGGGTTTACTGTAGTCGCAGATGAGATTAGAAAACTATCTGATTCTACGGCCAAATCTACCAAAGAAATAACCAGCTTAATTGAGGTAATTCAGCATGAGATGTCTAATGCAGTTATCTCTATGGAGCAGAGTATTAATAGCGTAGACGAAGAAGCAAAGTTAGCGCAACAAACCACAGAGCGCGCAAAGGAGATCGCCATGAGCGCAAATCAGCAGATCTCAGGTTCAAGACAGATTGCCGAGGCTATGACTAGTCTTAATACTGCGATGAAAGAAGTTGTAACAAGCTCTGAGCAGACCAAGGGTGCGGTAGAAGAGCTTACAGAATTATCTTCTGAGCTCAAGCGATTGACTGCTAAGTTCAAATTAGAATGATATTAAAGAATAGCTAATATGCCATTTGATAGGTCAAAATTTATAGGCCAATTTAAAACTGAAAGCGGAGAGTATATTCAGAAGCTCAATCTGGGTTTATTGAAATTAGAAAAAAGCCCGAAAAATAATGAGCTCCTGGAAGTACTGATGCGAATGGCACATAGTTTCAAAGGCGCTGCAACAATGATGGGTTATAAAAGGATAGCTGATATTGCGCACAGCATTGAGGATGGGTTGCAATATGCCTTAAAGCAGAAGGTGCGTTTAGAAAAGTCTCATTTTGATGTTTTGTTTAAGTGCGTGGATGCCTTAGGGCCGCTCTTAGAAGATAAGCTTACCTGGAAGGAAAAGGGAATAGAGAGGCCGTTTATTGAGGATCTTTGTGAAGAGGTTAATGATGCTTTTTCCGGAAGAGCAGTACGGGCAAAGAAAAAAAGAAAGAAGGTAAGGGGAGACGAAAAGAAGGCAGAGGGGCTCCTGGATGCAGAGCTGGCTGATTTTGCTTACACTGTTAACGAGGCAAGCATCCGCGTTGACCTGGAAAAACTGGATAAATTGATAAATATAACTGGTGAGCTTACTATTTCAAGAATCAGGCTGAATGAGTTAGTGAATAATTTATCCGATAAGGTAGAGGCGCGTATGGATTTAGCTCCGTTCTTTGATAAGCTGATCAGAGATTTCAGTAGAGTTAGAGATAATATTAGCTCTTTATCCAATCTGCTGCAGGAAGAAGTAATGAAAGTAAGGATGATTTCCGTTAGTCATCTGTTCAATAATTTTCCCAGGGCAATGAGAGATCTGGCAGCTGAGAAAGGCAAGGAGATAAATTTCCAGATAAAAGGAGAGGAGATACAGCTTGATAAGGTAATCATCGACGAAATGAAAGATCCGATTATGCATCTTTTGAGAAATGCCATTGACCATGGAATGGAGTCTCCCCAAGAGCGCCGAAAAGGAGGTAAGTCAGAGTCAGGTAATTTAACCCTCTCTTCTTACCAGGAAGGCGCGCAAATAGCGATTGAGGTCTCTGATGACGGCAAAGGAATAGATATCAAGGAGATAAAAGAGCAGGCAGTCGAGAATGGCCTTGTTTCAAAACAGGGAATTAATGATATGGCGGATGAACAGGTATACCAGCTTTTATTTACCCCCGGTTTTACTACGAAGAAGAATATCTCTGAGACTTCCGGAAGAGGCATAGGGCTGGATGTGGTCAGGGAAAAAATCGTCAAATTAAAAGGAATCATAGAGGTAAGATCCAGGCTGGGAGCGGGCACTAGCTTTACCATGAAACTTCCGCTTACTCTGGCAATTACAGAAAGTCTTTTACTGGTAGCAGGTAGTGATATATTTGCTGTTTCTATCGATAATGTAATTGAGACTATAAGAATCAATCAGGAAGAGATAAAGACGGTTGAAGGCAGAGAAGTGATAACTGTAAGAGGATATATAATTCCTTTGGTAAGGCTAAATGATATATTCGGAGTTCCCAGAAAAGGGATTTTTGAAAAAAAGCTTTTTCCTGTAGTAATAGTGCAGTCAGTGGAGAGTAGGATTGCTATTTTAACCGATGAATTGTTAGGCAGGCAGAAAATAATCAATAAAAGCATAGGCGATCCCTTAAGAAAAGTAAGAAATATCTCCGGGGTAACCATCCTGGGGAGCGGAAGGGTGATAATGATACTTGATATTCATTCGATTATTGAAGCTGCCCGAGGGGTAATTACAAAAAGGCTTGTAGGAGAGCGAAGGCAGGCAGCGGTGACGAGGAAGAAGAAAACTATACTGCTTGCCGAAGATGTGGTGACTACAGCGATGCTGCAGAAGAATATCTTAGAATCAGTGGGTTATTCAGTAGTTATAGCCCGCGACGGGAAAGAGGCCCTAGAGAAAGCAAAACAGGAAAGCTTTGATTTGATAATCACAGATGTGCTTATGCCTAGAATGGATGGTTTTGAATTAGTATCGCACCTGAGGAAATACAAACTATATAAGGATACGCCGATCATTATTGTAACTACCCGGGAAAGCGAAGCCGATAAAAGACGCGGTTTAGAAGCGGGTGCGGATGCCTATATACTGAAGAAAGATTTTACTTCTGAAGGGTTGTTGGATATAATTGAACGTTTATTAGGGTAGAAAAGAAAGGATAAGGAAATGGCGAAAACAGTATTAATCATCGAAGACAGTGCGACGGATGCGGCTATTGTAAAGGACCTGCTTGAAAAGGAAGGGTTAGAAGTTCATGTTGCCAATACGGGCAAGAAAGGAATGGAAGAGGCCAGGAAGTTAATACCGGATTTGATAATCCTAGATTTAATGCTTCCTGATATGACAGGCTATGAGGTATGCAGGCAGGTAAAAGAAGACGCCACATTAGATAATACAATAGTGGTGATTTTGAGTATCAAGGATGATGTATCGGATATAACCGCGGGTTTTAAGAGCGGTGCTGATGATTACATAATAAAGCCGCCAATTCCTGATTTCATAGCTAAGAAGGTAAAATTATATTTAGGAATACGCTAGAAGATGCAAGAGAAGATTCGTGTATTAATAGTGGAAGATTCTGTTTTTGTCAGACAAGCGATTAAATCTGTCTTGAATTCTGATCCTGATATTCAGGTTATCGGTACGGCGAAAGACGGTAAAGAGGCCATAGAAAAAAATACCGTACTTAAACCGAATGTAATAACCATGGATATTAATATGCCTGAAATGAGCGGGCTGGAAGCAATTGAAAGGATCATGGAGGAGCAGCCAGTTCCAATTGTCGTGGTTAGTAGTATGGATGTTAATGTAGTGATTAAGGCCTTGGCAATCGGAGCGATGGATTTTGTCTCTGTAACCCAGGATATCGAACAAGTAGCCAAGGATTTAATTGAGAAGGTAAAGATTTCCTCCAGGGTTAAGCCTTTAAGGCGCATGAAAATCAACGCTTCTCCAGTAGACAGTAAACTAGTTCAAAAGAAAGAGATATTTAGGATAGTAGCTGTCGGCATATCCACCGGCGGACCGCAGGCTCTAGAGATGTTCCTTTCTAATCTGCCGAAAGATTTCCCGGCAGGAATACTTATTGTACAGCATATCTCCAAGGGTTTTATAGACAGGTTAGCGGAATGGCTGAATTTACACTGCCCCCTAGATGTTCGAGTAGCTAAAGCAGGAGAGACCCTAAAGAGCTCCACGGTATTAATTGCTGCTGATGATTACAATCTTACAATATACAGCAAAGATACCATAGTTTTATCTGAAGGGGCTAAGAATGCTCTACATGTTCCTTCGATTGATGTGATGATGAAGTCAGTAGCAGATGTTTATGGCGAGCATGCAATCGGAGTAGTAATGACAGGAATGGGTTATGATGGAGTAGAGGGAATCAGGGCAATAAAAAATGCCGGAGGTGTAACTATTGCTCAAGATGAAAAGTCATCAGCCATATTCGGAATGAACAAGGCTGCTATAGAGACGGGCTGCGTGGATAAGATTGTTTCGCTGGATAAGATAGCGGGTGAACTTATCAAATTGGTAGGCCAAGGAGAAGGCAATGTCTAAGAAAGTTATGATTATCGAAGACATCCCTCTAGTGCTGGGGATATTAACGCAGGCGTTCAAGGATGAAGGATATGAGGTAGTGTCAGTAGAGAACGGGGAGGAGGGCGTAAAGAAATCCAAATCGGAAAACCCGGATTTAGTAATTATAGATACCATTCTTCCGGGGATAGATGGTTTTGAGGTCTGTAAGTTAATTAAAAAGGGAAGTGAATCCCAGCTTCCGAAGGTGATTATGATGACTGGTACAGTGGACGCGATAGATGCGGTAAAGGCAAGGAAAATGGGCGCTGACGACTATTGCGCTAAGACCAGCGATCTCAGCTTATTAGTGGAAGCGGCCAACAAACTTCTAAGCAGTCAGGATATTAATGAATAAGTCTAAAAGGTCTCTTTTTGCATTATATATAATTTTATTCTTTATAATTTTTATGTTGGTTTATTTTATGATCATACACACCCAAGGTAAATTTCTTCCGCACTTTATCTGGGAGAATGAACCACTCCACTCCAGCTTAGAAGCTATGGGGGCATTGATAGCTTTAGGGATGAGTCTCTTATTACTCCAAAGAAGACAGGATGAGGCTGGCGGAAGGTCATTTATGCTGTCTATGGGATTTCTTAGTATGGGTATTCTTGGAGGTTTCCACTCTTTTAGTTTTGTAGGGAAGCAATTTGTATTTTTATACAGTTTATCTCTTATTTTTGGCGGTTTTTGTTTTGGGCTTATTTTGTTACCGAGAATCCGTTACTATATACCTAAGAATAAATCAATCATTTTGAGCATTGCCGCAGTTACAACATTAACGGGATTATGGACGCTAATTTTTCCTGATTCATTGCCGCCTATGGTAGTAGACGGAGGGTTTAGTCCCCTTGCTCTAAAAATGAATCTTTTTGCAGGGATATTATTTTTGGCAGCATCATTGCGTTTCTTGCTCGATTTTAACCGTTCTAAGAAACAAGAGCATTTCCTCTTTCTCTGCTTCACTGTATTGTTTGCTATTGCCGGTTTCAGCTTTAAGTACTCTGAACTCTGGAGTGATGTATGGTGGCTTTGGCACATATTACGTATGCTGGCTTATCTATTAGTTCTTAGAGTTATTATAGTAGATTATCAAGAGAAAGTTTCTGATCTGGCGAAGAAACAGGCAATAATTATTCAGCAGGGTAAATATATGCAGGATATTTTAGAGTCAGTTACACATCCGATATATGTTATAGATGTTGAGGATTATACAGTTAAAATGGCAAATAGAGCTGCTGGTTCAGATAGATTATACTTAAATATTTCGACCTGCTATGAACTTACTCATGGAAGTGACAAGCCGTGTAGCAGCGCTGAACATATCTGTCCGCTGGAAAAGGCAAAGAAGACAAAAAAGCCTGTTACTGTAGAGCATACCCATCTTGATAAAGACGGCAATAAGAGAACCTTCCAAGTTTATGCCTACCCTATTTTTAATGAAAAGGGGGAAGTTAGGAATATTGTAGAGTATCTTTTTGATATTACTGATAGTAAGAGAATCGAGGATTCCCTAGAAGAGACCAAGGAGTCGTTAGAAACGCAGGCATGGGGGCTTAAAAAAGCAAATGAATCTATAAGGCTCCTTTATAAAGAGATGGAAGCAAAAAACAAAGAACTTCAAAGGTTAGATGATCTAAAGTCAGAATTTATCTCAAACGTCTCGCATGAACTACGCACACCTTTAACTACTATAAAGGAATTTGCTTCTATTCTTTCAGATGAGATACCGGGTAAAATAAATAAGGAGCAGGGAGAATATTTAGGTATTATGAAAGGCAATATAGACCGACTGACTCGATTGATTAATGACCTGCTTGATATATCAAAGATAGAAGCCGGAAAATTAGAGCTTAAGAAAACATTGCTTGATATAAACGATATAGCAGCTGATGTAATCTTTAAACTAAAACCAAAAGCAGATGAAAAGAGTATCGAGATTCAGCTGTCTTCTCAGAAACCTGTTTCAGAAGTGTATGTTGATTCTGATAAGATAATTCAGGTGTTCACTAATCTAATAGGGAATGCGATTAAATTTACTCCAGAGAAAGGGAAGATTATAATTGAGATTAGGGAGAGGGAAGAGGTAGTAGAATGTAGCGTTACGGATACAGGTATAGGTATTACTGCAGAGAATTTAGAGAAGGTGTTTATTAAGTTCCAGCAATTTGGCAGGACCGCTGGCTCCGGCTCAAAAGGAACAGGTTTAGGATTAGCTATTACAAAAGAGCTCATCCAGATACACGGCGGTAAAATCTGGGTTGAATCAAAATTCGCAAAGGGAAGCAAGTTTACTTTTAGTTTGCCAAAGTATACAGCAAAGACACTCTTTAAAGAATATATCGATGTCGCTATCATTAAGGCAGAGAAGAATGATTTGAAGATGTGTTTCTTCTTTGTCTCTATGCATGAGCAAGATAGCTTAAGGAAGTCACTACCGAAGGACGAGAAAGAATCTATATTAAAAGATATGGAAGTTGTGTTGAGGAATAACCTGCGTAAAGAAGATGGTTGTGTCTTGAGGGGCACTGAGAATCTAGGGGTAATTTTATTTAACTGCGACAGGGATAATGCCTTAAGGGTAGAAGGTAGAGTAGGGCAAATATTAGAAGAATATCTAGATAGAAAAAGAATAGCGGATAAGATAAGGGTAAGTTATAAATACGCATTGTACCCGGAAGAAGGCAGAACTTATGAAGAACTGATCAAGAAGATAAGGCAAGAATAAAGCCTATAATATTATTTATATACTTAAGAAAATATGATATACTCAAAGGTTGTGAGTTTATAACCTAAAGGGGAAGGAAAGATGTCTACAAAAAGAATCTTATTGGTTGATGATGAAGCAGGACTTCTTCAGGCAATGAAGATTAGGTTGGCTGTATGGGGCTACGACGTAATCACCGCTTCTTCAGGAAAAGAGGCTATTAATATAGCAAAGAAAAACAAAGATTTCTTTGATGCCATAATTTTAGATATAATGATGCCGGGCATAGACGGATTAGAGACCCTGAACAGAATTAGGCGTTTTGATAAGGAAGTTCCCGTATTAATCTTAACTGCTTATCCTTCTGGGGAAAAGATCAAAGAGGCAGAATCTTTAGGGATTTCAGGGTTTATACCTAAGGGCGCACAATTTGAGGATGCCTCAAGAATCATCAGAGTTGCGTTGAGGCTAAAAAAGAGCGGCGAAGAGGAATAATCAGCAATAACCATATTGACAGATATAAGCAAAGAGAATAAACAATGACGAAAAAGACGATCTTGGTAGTAGATGATGAGTTGGATTTAGTCAAGGCGGTGGAGGTTAGGCTTAAAGCCGCCGGTTATGCTGTATTAGTTGCCTATGATGGCCAAGATGGCCTGGAAAAGGCACGTAGAATAAAGCCGGATTTAATCATATTAGATTTAATGCTGCCTAAATTAGATGGGTATCGAGTCTGCCGAATGCTAAAATATGATGTGAAATATCAACAAATACCGATTATTATGTTCACCGCACGCGCACAAGAAGAAGATAAAAAAATGGGTGAGGATGTCGGCGCAGATGCCTTTATTACCAAACCATTTGAGCCGCAGGAATTACTTTCGAAGATTAGCGAGTTTCTGAAAAAATAGCTATCGAGTTTTAAATTATGAAAATCAAGATACCTAAGCCAAAAATTAAACCAAAAATACGAAATTTGTCCAGGGCTAAAAAGACAAAAGAATTATTTGACCTGATAAAAAAATTCATTAAAGCCAAGAGGGCAAAGTCGTTATTGCGCCTACAAAGCGAAATATTAAACAATATGGCTGAGGGGGTTGCGGTTATTCAGGGGGAGGATAATACAATCATCTATGCTAATCCACGGTTTGAGGAGATCTTTGGATTTAAGCCGGGCGAATTGGTCGGTAAAAACGCGGAAGTGTTAAATGCTTCAGCAAAACAGAAAACTCCTGAACAGATTAGTCAAGATGAAGAGATAGTTATATCTTTACGTAAAACTGGTACCTGGAGCGGAGAGATACAGGATACAAAGAGGGACGGCGTTCCCTTTTGGTGTCAAGTAAGACTATTGACAATAGAGTCTAAAAAGTACGGAACGGTTTGGGTAGGAATACACAGCGACATTACAGACCAGAAAGAGATAGAAAAAGAACTTAACGAGCTCAAAGAGCAAATGAATTCTATTTTAGAGGAGCGCAAGAAGATTGAAGAGGAGCTGCATGAAAGTAAAAAGGCAGATAAAGAACTTAACGAGCTCAAAGAGCAGATGAATTCTATTTTAGAGGAGCGCAAGAAGATTGAAGAGGAGCTGCATGAAAGTAAAAAGGTAGATAAAGAACTTAACGAGCTCAAAGAGCAAATGAATTCTATTTTAGAGGAGCGCAAGAAGATTGAAGAGGAGCTGCGTAAGAGCGAAAGGTATCTCCACTCGGCATTTGAAACTTCTTCTGTCGGGATGGCGTTTGTAGCGCCAAACGGCCATCTGCTTAAAGTTAACCGCAGATTATGCGAAATCGTAGGTTGTCCAAAAGAAGAGCTCCTTTCCAGGACCTTTCAGGACATCCTACATCCCGGTGACCTTCAGATTTATCTTAAGTATATCCGTCAAATTCTCGATAGCGAGATCCCTTATTATCAAACCGAGAAAGAGTATACTAATAAACAAGGTCATACCCTTTGGATTAAGTTGAATGTTTTACTGATTCGCGATAAGGATGGTAACCCGCTATACTTTTTCTCGCGGATTACAGATATAACCGAACAGAAGACGGCACAGCAGTTGAATCCAGAGCAAGATGCAAAAGATTCGCAAGAACCAGATCAGAGGACTCTTGAAGGCAGGGATGAAATAAGGGATGAGGAAGGAAGGGAATAATATGGCTAAAATGAAAATATTACTGGTTGATAATGAGCAGGATTTTCTTGAGTTAACTGGTTCGCGAATCAGGTCTTGGGGTTATGAGGTAATTACAGCTAGCAGCGGAGATGAAGCGCTGGATGTAATAAAAGAGAAAAAAGCCGACGCAGTGGTTCTTGACTATATGATGCCCGGGATGGACGGATTAGCCACCCTGAAAGAAATACGCAAGATTGACGACAAAATTCCGGTTATTATGATAACTGCGCATCCAGATATGAAATCAATAAAAGGAGCGGAAGGATTAGGCGTAAGTTCTTATGTGCCCAAGATCAGCGCATATACTGATTCACAGGAAGCGATTAAAACAGCCCTGGTTATGATTGCAAGAAAAAGAGATGGGGGGAAAGATGCAAATGAATAAAAAAAAGATATTGGTTGTGGATGATGAGGTAGACCTAGTGGACACTTTAACTATAAGGCTGGAAGCAAGTAACTACGAGGTGATTAAATCCTATGACGGAGTGGATGCTTTAGAGAGGGCAAGAAAAGAAAACCCCGACTTAATTATTTTGGATATTATGCTTCCTAAGCTTGACGGATTCAAGGTCTGTCGTATGCTTAAGTTTTCTGAAAAATATAGAGGAATCCCGATTCTTATGCTTACTGCCCGCTCGCAGGAAGAAGATAAAATAATCGGTAAAGAAGTTGGCGCAAATACCTATATTACCAAGCCATTTGATACAGAGGCCCTGCTTTCAAATATCAAGGCCTTACTAAAAGAATAAGTATATGTCACCTCTTGGATAGTATGTGTTGCTTAAACTATAAATTAAAGGTATAATATTTATCCTTAAAAGTTTGAATATTCATATTTGATTTAGTAAAAAGAGATTCTTTAAATATGGAACAGGAAAAATTAAAAAATAGCCTAAAAGAACCCGAGATAAAAGAGGTTTTGGATATTAGAAAGGCAAATGAGGAAATCAAAGATCTGCATAATAAACTTAAAGAGAAAGATCAGGAGCTTAGAAAAATCGAGCAGATAAAATCAGAGTTTATCTCTACTGTTTCGCACGAGTTGCGCACTCCGCTGGCTATTGCCAAGGAGGGTATAAATCTTATCCTGGATAAAATCGTAGGAGAGGTTAATCCAAAACAAGAGGGACTGCTTATTTCTATAAAAAGCAATATACTTAGGTTGGCACGCATTATAGATTCTTTACTTGACGTATCCAGGCTGGAATCGGGTAAGATAGAGTTTAATAGGAAATTAACTGATATTATCGGTTTGATAAAAGAGGTTTTTGTCTCATTTGAGCCTAGGGTAAAGGTAAAGGGTTTAGAGTTAAAGGCGCGCCTTCCTGATAAAAGGGTAGATGTTTACGTTGACAAAGATAAAATTACAAAAGTTCTCGGTAATCTACTTAGCAATGCGATAAAATTTACAGAGAAAGGCTTTATAGAGGTTTCTCTTAAGGAGAAGGAAAGTGAAGTTGAATGTGCAGTTACTGATACAGGAATAGGAATTTCCAAAGATAACATGGCGCTTGTATTTGATAAGTTTCAACAGTTTGGACGTACTGCGGGCCCAGGAGAAAAAGGGACTGGCCTTGGCCTGGCTATAGCCAAGGGTATTATAGATATACACCAAGGTAAGATTTGGCTAGAAAGTACAGTTGGCAAGGGGAGCAAATTTATCTTTACCCTGCCTAAATTCAGTATCGAAAAACTATTTAAAGAAAACTTAGAAATCGCAATAAAAAAAGCAGTGGATAGCAAAAATAAGATGTCCCTTATCTCTATATCTATAATGGAGCTGGATAAATTAAAAAAGGATCTTTCCGTTCCAAGAGTGGAATCTCTCTTAAAAGAAATGGAAGTGCTTTTAACCGGCACCCTGCGTCAGAAAGGAGATATTTCTTTAAAAGTGCACAATGATATTTTTGTGATTTTGGCCAGCTGCAGTGGTGAGAATGCCCTGAGAGTAAAAACCAGAATAGAGCAGTTGTTGGAGGATTACCTAGAACAGAAGCAATTATCTGAGAAGATAAGGTTAAGTTTTGGCTGCGCTACTTATCCGGATGATGCCAAAAACACAGAAGAATTAATAAAAAAACTAAAAAAATAATCTTAATGGCAAAGAAAAAAATATTAGTGGTCGATGATGAAAAGGATTGCTGTAAATTACTTCAGGATTATTTTATAAAATTCGGCCATATCGTATATACGGCCCATGACGGTGATAAGGCAGCGGAATTGTTAAATCTTCAAACCTTTGATTATGTGTTTCTTGACTGCAGCATGCCGGGTTTGACAGGAGTAGAGTTGATTAAGGTAATAAAAGAGAAAAGTCCGGGTGCTAAGATGATTATGATATCCGGTTACGAATTAATTAATGAAGATCTTGCGAAAGAATTGGGAATAGACCTATTTATAAGAAAACCATTTTCTCTTGAGAAAATAATGAAAGAAATAATCAAAAATGCCTAAGAGGAAAATTTTAGTAATTGATGATGAACAGGATTTGGCTAATATGCTTAAGATTAGATTAGAGGCGAACAGCTATAAGGCAGCTACTGCCAATAATGGAGAAGATGGATTACAAAAAGCAAAAAGCTATAAACCGGATTTGATTATTTTAGATATTAGAATGCCAAATATGGATGGTTTAGAGGTCCTGCGTAGATTAAGAGGAGAGCCTCAAACTAAAACCATCCCGGTAATTATGCTTACCGGCAAGGGGGACTCAGAATCTATTTTTAAAGCAGAAGAATTAGGTACGCCAGATTATATACGGAAGCCATTTGAGGTAGAAGAATTATTGAATTGCGTCAGGAAATGTATCGGGACGGGAGAGGATGAAGGATTGAAGGGATGGATAACACAATACTAATAGTCGACGATGAACCGGATTTAGTCAGCATGGTTAAGATGAGATTAGAGGCGAACAACTATAATATCCTTACTGCTTCAAGTGGTGAAGAGGCATTGATAAAGGCTAAATCAGCTAAGCCGGATTTGATTCTTTTGGATATTGAGATGCCCGGCTTAACTGGGCTGGAGACCTTACGCAGATTAAAAGACAATTTGGAAACTAAATCAACGGCAGTAATTATGCTTACTGCTAAAGGTGATCCAGCTTCGATTTCTGAAGCGGGACGATTGGGTGTCTCGTATTATCTTAGAAAACCATTTGATACGGAAGAATTATTGAGTATGGTTAACAAAAGTATTAGCGGGGGACAGGAAGAAGGGTAGAAGAGATGGCAAACAAAATACTAATAGTCGACGATGAACCGGATTTAGTCAACATGGTCAAGATGAGATTAGAGGCGAATAATTATGAAGTCATTTTTTCCCATGATGGCCAAGAGGGCTTGGAGAAGGCCCGTAATGAAGGCCCGGATTTGATTATTTTAGATTTGATGTTACCAAAAATGGATGGTTACAAGGTATGTCGTATGCTTAAGTTTGACGCCAAATTCAAAGCTATACCTGTTATAATTTATAGTGCCCGGGGAGAGGAAGAGGATAAAAAACTGGGTGAACAAGTCGGCGCCAGTGCGTATCTTACAAAACCATTTGAACCAGAGATTTTGCTTTCTAAGATTAAAGAGTTGCTGCCTCAGGCATAGGCAGTAAGCTAAGTCTGGGATCTATTATTTGCAATTGGAGATAAAATGGCAAAAGTAACGACCATTGAGTTTTTGATAAAAAAAGGAATAATCACTCCAGATCAGATTAACAGAGCGAAAGAAGAAGTAGAGAAGACGGGTTTGCCAATTGAGAAGGCCTTAGAGAAACTGGGTTTTGTTTCTGAGATAGATATTACCAAGGCCGTAGCAGATTCCATAGGGATTCCCTTTATAGATTTAACCGATTATTTAGTTGATTATGATGTTATAAATTTAGTTCCCGAAGATCTAGCTAAAAAATTTAAAGTTTTACCGTTATTCAGGATTGGTAACAGTTTGACTGTAGCCATGTCGGATCCGCAAGATATTGAAGCGCTGGATCAAATCAGTATTAAAACCGGAATCGGAACAATCGAGCCAGCTCTTTCTACTCCTGAAATGCTGCAGAAGGCAATCGATCAGTATTACGGTACATTAGGCAATGCAAAAGATTTAGTGAAAGGATTAAATGAAGAAAAAATTGGCGCAAAAGCGCAGGAATTCGGGGTAATAAGTGACGTTATCGACGAAGGCCCTTTAATTAAATTAGTAAACCTTATCATTCTAGGGGCGGTTAAAGATAAGGCAAGCGATATTCATATTGAGCCAGCCGAAGATAAGCTGCTCGTTCGTTATCGAGTCGATGGTATATTGCAGGAGTCTCAGGTTTTACCTAAACATACACAGAACGCCGTGATTTCCCGTATCAAGGTAATGTCCAAGATGGATATCGCTGAGACTCGGCTTCCTCAGGATGGGAGAATTGAGATTAAAATGGAGGGAAGGGCTTTAGATTTGAGGGTTTCATCTTTTCCGACTATACATGGTGAGAATGTGGTTATGAGAATTTTAGATAAGTCAGCTGTGCTTTTGGGCCTAGCGGAATTAGGTTTCTCGGGTCAAGATTTAAAGGATTTTGACAAGGCAATTAGAACCCCGAATGGTATAATTCTGGTTACCGGGCCAACCGGTTCAGGAAAGACCACAACTTTATATGCTGCATTACAGGCGATAAATTCAATAGAGAAAAATATTATTACTGTTGAGGATCCCGTAGAATACCAGATTCCTTTGATCCGGCAGACCCAGATTAATACAAAAATAGGGCTTACCTTTGCAAACGGCTTAAGGAGTATTTTAAGGCAGGATCCGGATATAGTAATGGTAGGTGAGATTCGCGATAAGGAAACAGCGGAAATTGCAATTCAGGCTTCGCTTACAGGGCATCTAGTTTTATCAACTCTTCATACCAACAATGCAGCCGGTACCTTGATCAGGCTTCTAGATATGGGTATTGAGTCTTTTTTGATTTCAAGTTCGATTATCGGAATATTGGCTCAGCGTTTAGTACGATTACTCTGCCCTAAATGCAAAGAAAAATACACTCCTTCAGATGAAGTACTTAAGGATTTAAACTTGAGCGAAAAAGTTGAATTCTATCGCGGTAAAGGTTGTATGAAATGTAAAAACGCTGGTTTCTCGGGGAGAATCGGAATCTATGAGCTCTTATTGATCAATCAAGAAATTAAGGATATGGTTCTTGCTAAGGCATCGGCGGATGAGATCGAGAAAAAAGCAAGAAGCAAAGGGATGCGAAGCTTATACGATGATGGGTTGGAGAAAGTGAAAAGAGGCTTAACTTCAATCGAAGAAGTGCTTAGGGTAACAGAGGAATTTTAACCTTTTAAGACAAAGGAAAGGAGGTGAGCGATGTTATTGATATTGATTGTGTTAGGTTCTATATCTTTGTTGTTAGGCATAGCTTTTCTGATTGGCCCGGATAACGTCAGGAAACTGGAAGCTATGTTGAATAGGCCGATAGTTAAGACCCAAGAGTTCGGATATCACTATAGCAAGCTGATTGGTTTGGTTTTGCTGATTCTCTCCGGTGTGTTGTTATATATTAATTGGAGTCTGCGGTGAAAGTAAGATAAAAAAAGTAGGTTAAATTGCCTAAGTTTAGATATAAGGTTAGAGATAAGTTCGCCAAGTTAATAAGCGGGACTATCGAATCGGATGACAGCGATAGTGCAGCAGGGAGGCTTAGGGAGATGGGCTATATTCCTATCTCTATCTCTAAATTCACAGAGATTAAAGGTTTTAAGCTTCCCGAGCAGTTTCAGCGCGTAAAACTCCAAGAATTGGACACGTTTACCCGGCAGCTATTCTCACTGCAGAAGGCAGGCGTTCCTATATTAGCGAGCCTTGAATCCATAGCCAAGCAGACTGAAAATAAACATTTTAAAATTGTGATTGAAGAAGTTGCCGCTGATGTCAAGAGCGGTTCGTTCTTGGGTGATGCCTTAGCCAAGCAGTTTAAAGTTTTTGGCGATTTTTATATTAGCATGATTAAGGCAGCTGAGACGGGCGGTGCGTTGTTGGAGATCTTAGAACGCTTGTGCATGGTAATTGAACAGGATATCGATACACAGCAGAAAATAAAATCAGCCACAAAATATCCGATGATCGCATTTTTTGTTTTGTGTATAGGTTTCCTGATCGTAGTCACTTTTGTAATTCCGCGTTTCGCTACTCTTTACGGACAGTTTGGCGCTGATCTACCGTTTGCAACCCGGTTGCTAATGGCTCTGAGCCTTGGAATTAAGAGATTCTGGTACTTGGTGATTTTGGGAATGGCGGGTGCCTTTGTGGGATTTAGAATTTTTGTAAACTCTAAAACCGGCCGGCCCTTATGGGATACCCTGAAATTGAAAGTTCCCGTTTTCGGCAAGATTATGTCTATGTTTATGATGGCTCGCTTTGCCAGAATTACAGCGATATTGATGAAGAGCGGCGTACCGATATTGCAAGTCTTGGATTTAGTAGCAAGGACATCGGGGAATTACATAATCGAGAATGCGCTTAGGAATATTCGAGAAGATGTTAACCAAGGTAAAGGCATGGCAGAGCCGATGAGGTCGACTAATTTATTTACTCCCATTGTAATTCAGATGGTTTCAATCGGTGAGCAGACCGGCAGAGTAGATGAACTGCTCATAGGTGTAGCTGATTACTACGATCGTGAGTTAGGGTACATAATCAGGAATCTGACTACCTACATCGAGCCTATGCTCATCTTTGTTTTGGCGATTATGGTGTTATTTATGGCTTTGGGTATTTTTATGCCAATGTGGAATTTGATCAAAGTTTTTAAGCCATAAATATCGAGAAAACTTAGCGTTTGCTTTAAAAAAGTGCTTTACAAAGATATGCAAAGATGTTATAATTGCTCCAATATTATAAGCAAAATGAAGATCAGCTGATCTTTGCATTATATAGATGTAATTATGATATTGATAGGAAGCTAACAATAAGCTAATAGGGAGGTAGAGATGAGAAGAAGCGGTTTTACATTGATCGAGTTGGTTATGGTAATTGTTATCTTAGGTATTCTAGCAGCAGTTGCCGTACCAACATTTTTTAACTTACAGGCTAGTGCTAAAGAGGCTGCTTGTAAGGGAGCATTAGGAGGGTTGCGTAGCGCCGTTAGCATTTGGTATGCTAATCAGGCAGCCGCAGGTACAGCTGCCCAACCGACTCTAGTCCAATTAACAGCAACAACCGGCGGTGCTTTGGTCGGAGGGGTAGTTCCTGAGAATCCATATAACAACTCAAGAGTAGTAATAGCGGGGGCTGCAGAAGCGGCAAGTACCGCTGCTGGCTGGATTTATGATATAAGTACAGGCAGGATTTGGAGTTCAGCAAGCGAAACCCAAGGATCGGGCTGGTAGTTATTAGGTAAAAAGTTACAAGCGTAATTATTTACTCAAAATAAAATGGCTGACTTTTCGTATTAAGTAATACGATAAAAAGTCAGCCATTTTAATGATTAAATATGAGCCTGCAAAGACTTAAGATTCCTTTTTTAATAGTTATACTTATCGCAGTTAGTTTTGGAATATATGCGAATTCTTTAAGCGGAGATTTTTTGGTTGATGATACATCGGCTATTCTGGAAAATGAACGCATACATGACCTAAAGCTATATTTTTCTAAATATTTTGGGTTTCGGATTAACATACTCAGTGAACTGGCATGGCTGTTTATCTGGCATTTTGCAGGCCCCAACCCTTTCTATTACCATCTATTTAATGTATTTGTTCATGTTGGCTGTGTGATTTTAGTTTTTATTCTTTGTGACCTGTTATTTGAAAATCTTGCCCTTTCTTTCTTAAGCAGCCTGATTTTCGCACTCCACCCTATTCATACCGAAGCAGTAAGTTGGATTTCCGGCGGCCATTACGCCTTTTCTAGTTTATTTTTTATCACTGCTTTGATTTTCTACATAAAAGCGGAAAAATCTCTTCTTAACCTTACTCTTTCAGTAATTATTTTTGCATTATGCCTATCTACGGGTAATGCAGCCGCTACCTTACCGATTATGTATATTTTGTATGATCTATTTTTTCGAAAGCAAAATGCGCAATCATCCTCCCTTAGAAGATTAAGAGTATTGATTCTCTCCATAATATTAGTTACTTCTTCTATTTTTGTAGTCACTTATCTTATCAGGCGAAATGAATTTACGCGGATAATATTTTATTACCGTGGCCCCCATTACTTAATAGTTATTGCCAAGGCCTTTGTTTACTATTTAAAGCTTCTCTATCTGCCGTTGGCCAGAGGGCTGTATCATCCTTTTGCCTTTGATAGCGCTGAAATCCAGAAGATTAGCCCGGCTTTCTTTTTTTCTATAATCATTGTAATGATTTCTCTGGTCTCTTTCTTTAAATGCAAACGTAACTTAAAACCCGTCTCTTTTGGGATTATGTGGTTTTTTGTTACATTTGCCCCATTTTCGAATGTTATACCTATATGCAACATTGTCTCAGAAAGGTATCTTTATTTACCTTCTGTTGGTTTTTCAATAATCCTCGCAGCCTTGTTTTTGAAGGTTTGGGAAATTATTAACAGAAATACTCAATACAAAGCGGTGCTCAGGTTTGCCTGTATTGTGATTATGAGTTTGTTTTTAGGCTCATACACTTTCTTGACTTTAAAACAGAATTATGAGTATAATAATATGATTACCTACTGGGAGACCAATATAAAGAATTTCAAAGACGGCTACCTGGTTTATAATAATTTAGCCGGGACATATTATAAGATGGGGCTGATTGATAATGCCATAGCTTATTGCTGGATAAGCCTAAGAACTAATCCCAATCAGCCGTATGTCTGGTGTAATCTAGGTAATATTTATAGAGAGATGGGTGATTTGGAGCAGGCCAGAAATTGTTATAAGGCGATCCTTGAAATAGATAAAAATTATTTTCCGGCACACAAGGCATTGGAGGAAATTAAGGCAGAGTTAGATGAAAAATAGGAACTCTTTCACTTTAATAGAATTAGTTTTAATCTTGCTTATAGGAGGGATCATGGCAGCTATGGCAATAACGCAGGGGCCGGATATCCAGGGGGTAAGGTCAAGGCAAGCTGCTTATAAAATCAAGTCAGACTTAAGGTACGCCCAGAGCTATGAATTAGTGTCTCGTAAGCGAACAAGAGTTGCTTTTGATACCGACAATGAAAGCTATAGTATTTATTATGAACAAACAGCAGGTAACAATGACTGGACATTAGCGGTTAACCCTTTAACTAAGAATAACTTTACAGTAGACTTTACGCAGCTGGAGTTTTCTAATGTTGATATTGTATCGGTAAATTTTGAAGGAACAGGTTTAGACCTGGTGTTTGATTCAAGTACCCCATATAGTTATAATTCCGGTACTCAGGTAGCAACCCAACTTACGAGCGAAGGTATTATATCTCTTTCTGATAGCATGTCCGTGACAGTCGAGCCAAACACAGGAAAGGTCTCAGTTGATGGATAAAAGGGGTTTTACTCTTATTGAACTGACTTTAGTAATTGTTATAATGGGGTTAGTCTGCGCAGGGTTAGCCGCGCTTATATATCAGACCCTGCAGGGTACACATAAACCAGAGGTAATTACCATAGCAACCGCACTTGCTAAAAAAGAAGCTGAGCGCGTAATCCGGTTTGATTTTGCTAATCTAGTTGATGAAAACCGCGATAGCCCCTTAGCTTACAGCGGAGACCTTTCTCAGTATAGCCGGGAAGTAAGAGTAGATAGTATTGATACTGTCCAGCCTGACCTAGGCTCAGATCCTACAATGGAAACTTATAAAGTGGTTGAGGTGAGAGTTCATCATGCCTCTATCGGTTATCTATCAATAATATTTTTAAAGGTGGTTTACGAATGAAGCAGAGAAAAGCCTTTAGTTTAATTGAGATGATAATGGTCATGGTGATATTAGGCATCATTGCCGGCATAGGCGCTCCTTTGATTGCCGAGACCGGTCGGGGATGGCTTCTGCATGTACAGCGAAAGGAGATGTCTGAGAGCGCAAGAATAGCGATAGACAGGATGACCAGAGAGATAAGAAGGATAAAGGATACGACCAGCGTAATTACCGCCAGTAACACAGCTTTTCAGTTTGTTAATATTGACGATGAGAACATCACCTTTGATAGCTCCGGTACAACGTTACGCCGTACGATTGACGGCACGACAAATGAATTAGCCGATAACCTGGATAGTATATCTTTTACTTATTATGATACCTCAGGTTCAACCATAACTACGCCTGATGTAAGCCCGCAGGAGACAGATATTAGAAGGATAGAAATAAGCCTGACTTTTTCTTTGGGCGGAACACAGCTAACTGTAGTCTCCCAGGTGTGGCCGCGGAGGTTTCTATGAGGAGTATTATTGCCAGTAAAAAAGCCACCGGCATCATAGCAGTAATATTCATCGTGCTTATGGCTTCGGTTATGGGAGCTACGATTACCTCTTTATTAGGTACAGACACAGGCGGAAGTATTTACTATTTACAGTCACAGCAGGCATTTTTTATTGCTGAAGGAGGCATCCAGTATGTGTTAGACAAGCTAAGGTTAGATGAGGAATATAGAGCGAGCCTTTCTACAGTAACCGAGGATTTAGGCCCAGGCAGCTTTTCCGTGGATGTTGTAGATCAGGGTTCAGGGGAATATACTATTACCTCAACCGGGACAGTAGGCCACTCCAGCAGACAGGTAGCTCAAAGCGTTGATTACACTTCCTTGCTTTTAGATCAGACTATCCACGGAGACGGAAGCTCAGTTAACTTTAGCAGCACTACTTCTTCTACGGTAGTTGGCGCTGTCAGTTGTCACGTAAGTGTTGTAGGTTACGGAGGAGTTACGATCACCGGTGAAATAACCGAGGGTTTAGCCAGGCTGCATCCTAGTTTGGATTTTAGTTATTATGCCGGGATAGCTGATACTTATTCTACCTCTAATCTTACATTCGCCAACGGTACCTATAATGGCGTCTACTATACAACTAAAAAAGCTACGATAGGTAATAATGTTACGTTAAACGGCTCTATTATCGCTGCGGGTTCTATAGACTTTAACGATAAAGCAGATAATGTGCAGATTTCTCAAAGTAATAATTACCCTGCTTTAGCAAGCGGCAGCGCTATCAACAGTAGTTGTAGCGGTCCCCCTTCTCAGAGAGTCGGTTTACAGAATAGCACAATTAACGGCCTAATTTTCTCTGCAGGCAATGTAACCTTTAACTATATGCAGAATACCACCTTTAATGGTTCGGTATTAGCAGACGGTAATCTTAATTTTCAGAGTGGGAGTAATTGGACGATTGCTTACGATGAAACTATATTTGACCCAATGACCCCAGGGTTAAACGTAGGAGAAGAGCTAGAAGCTATACTGCAAGATGATTGGAATGAAAGCTATTAATATGATACAATAATCTGCTATGGATTTTAAGAAAATATTTAATCAGAACAACCTACCCAAGAAACTCAAGGACTCGGATAGCAAATCCCATCCGAGTAATTTATTCAAAATATCCAATAAGATAGATATCAAACAAATACTCGGTTTTTCTAAAAAAGTAGATTCGGTCATGCTTGTTGATATAGGTTCTAAATTGACCATGCTTAATATCCAATTAGGCCATCAACTTAAGGTAAATTCTATGAAGAGTGTTGAATTTACTGATGATAACAGAGACGAGATTATTATAAACTCACTCCAGGATTTCATCCAGGAGCATGATATCCAGCATAAAAATGTAATTCTTAGGCCTGATTTGGTTTCGCTCCAGCTTAAACGTATACAGCTTCCCGCAGTGCCTGATAAGGAGCTGCTGGGAGCAATTAAGTGGGAGCTTAAAGAAACAGTGCCTTATGATTTATCAAAAGCAGTTCTGGATTTTAGAATTATCGCAAAGATAACTAAGGAGGATAATTCCAAGGCACTTGATATTATATGCTTCGTAGCCGAGGAAGATGAGATTAGGCAGCAAGTTTCACTTTTGAAACAATTAGGACTTACCTGTCTTACGGTTGGCGTTCTGCAGCTTGGCTATGTTAATTTAATTGCTCAACTCGCTGAGCAAGAAAATGAACCCATAGGGCTCCTGCATCTTGAGAATAATATAACCTACTTATGCGTTTATCTAAATAATAAATTGGCATTTTATAGAGAGATACCCGTTTCAGTCAATAGTTTAAAGGTTTCCTTAAAGAGCGTATTGGTTTCTGATAAAGGCAAGATTGAGTTATCTCCTGAAGAGTTAGAGGAAGTTTTATTTACAATTGGTATACCCAAAAAAGATGCGGTGTATAAAGAAAAGCTTAGTTCGATCCAGATCTTATCAATGTTGCGTCCGCATTTAGAACGCATGGTGAATGAAATAAAGCGTTCTCTGACTTATTATACTTCTCATTTTGGCGAAGCGCGCGTTAAGAAGTTGCTGATTGCAGGATTTACCTCCAGGATCCCTAATTTAGATGAATTTCTAGCCAATGAACTATCTTTGAATATCTCGAGGTTACCTTTGTCCGAAAAATTTATAGTTTCTTCAGAAGTTGATCCTGAATTATTGTTTCAGGTTTCTGGAAGTTTAGGGTTAGTTTTAGATTATGAGAAAAACATAAATCTGCTCCCCTTTGAGTTTAGAACTGAAAAACTCGAGAAACTCGAGAAGGTCTCTCTGCGCTGGGTGACTTTTCTTGTATTTCTTTTATTAATCATCTCATATTTTTTTGCGAGGGTAGGCGTTGCTGCTTATAAAAAAGGCCTAGACACTTCGGTTATATACTTTAATACATTAAGCGAGATAAGGAAGGTTAACTCAAGGCTCGGAGAATTGAAAAGTTTTGTTACTGATGTAAGGAATAAAGATATTCCCGCATATATGATTTTAAAGAAATTAAGCGCTATCGCACCTAAAGAGCTATTTTTTAATCATTTTTCATTAGACAATGGAAGCAGATCAGGAACTATCAGGGGGTATGTCAAAAATACGGAAAAGAACCCGGATGTTATATTAACCAAATTTATCCGCTCAATGCAGGCTTCCTATTATTTTACAAATACAGATATTTTATCGGTTAAGAAAAGCAAGGGAGATGCTTTTGATCTTACTAATTTCGATATAACTTTCAAGTTGCAAGAGGGGCATTAAGAATCTGAGGCTATGAAAAGGATAACTAGAGAACAGAAAAAAATTATTTTTATTGCTAGCATCATCGTAGTTTTTCTTATCTGCTTCTGGGTATTTATCTATCGGCCGCAAAGCGAAAAATTCAATTCAATTAAGAAAGAATTAAAGAATACAAAAACAAAAATCGAAGAAATAAATAATATAATTCGAGGGAGAGATTTGGTGGAAGCAGTAAAAGATTTGAATATAGAGTTTAATCAAATGGTAAATCTTCTGATACTGGAGGATGAGGACGTAATATCGCATCTATCTGAGTTTGCCAGAAAGTTAAAAATAGAAGTCAAAGATATAATCCCATCAAAAAGGGAATTATTTGAGGGTCAGGTCGTCGGTTATGATATAGAGGTGCTGCCGATTTCCCTGAGCCTGGTGTGCGAGTATAAAAATTTGGGGGATTATTTAAACTTTTTGTGGGAGGATTTCCCGGCCCTGGTAAGGATAAAGCAGCTTCAGATCTTTGAAGAAGGAGGAGGTGACAATCCTTTTTTAGATGTTAGATTGCAAATCTTAGCTTATTTAGTTAAAGAAAAATAAATATGGATAAGAAACGCATTGAGATAATTATCACTTCTGGTTTGGTCTTAGTCCTTATTCTTGCTTGGCTAAGGATGTTCGGTTTTATGAAAAAAAGAAAGGCTCCTGTGCCAAAGCCCAATCTTGCAGCTTCAACTCAACCCATAAGAGCGGCTAGAGAAGCTGTTATCTTAGGGTCTGAACAAGGGGGCCTTAAAGAGAATGGGAAATGGAAGGAGGAAGAGAGGTTAGGATGGGTGAGGTGTCCTTTTTCTGGCAGGGCGTATATTAGCACTGAAGGAGCTATAGGGTTGATCCTCACCGGTATAAACTGGGATCAAGAGAAAGCCATTGCCATAATAAATAATAAAATATTAATGACAGGCGAGAAAGTAGGTCCGTATACCGTAGTTAGTATAGAGAAGGAAAAAGTAATTTTAAACGATGGTGCTGATAAGCTGGAACTCCGCCTCTCTCAATAACCCCATAAAAAATTCCCACACTTCAATTAATAGGTGTGGGAATTTTTGTCCTGGCACTTGTATTTTACTTATGCTGCTTTAGTTACGTTAGTTGCCTGATCTCCCTTTGGACCCTGGGTGACCTCAAATTCTACCTCATCGCCTTCGTTAAGGCTCTTATAGCCATCTGCGCCGATTGCACTGTAATGGACAAATACTTCCTTGCCGTCATCAGAAGTGATGAAGCCATAACCCTTTTGGTTACTGAACCATTTCACTTTTCCTCTTGCCATATCTTACCGTCTCACCTCCTTCAATGAGCACATAACTTATGGAACAACGTGAACATAAGTTACTGTACGAATTGAACCCTTGACATCTTCAATGTCAAGGGTTATTTCGGCCATACAACTTACGTTCTCTTTCGCTCCGTAAGTTGTGGCCTCAATAAAAAACCGCAAAGCTAAAATCGAATCCTGGCTTTACGGTAATTTTATAATTCTCAAAACCTTACTTCTCCTTAAGCTAATTACAAGAGTAATATATCATTTTTTTTAATTTTGTCAATTTCTTTTTTATGATATAATTACATGTCTTTCGCTGGCGTAGCTTGAGTCGGTACCTGCCTGCCCTGCCTGCCGTCAGGCAGGCGTCAGGCAGGCGTCAGGCAGGGAGCAGTCTTTCGCCCCTCGACTGAGAGCAGAAGAAACTATTAAGTCCGGGGTCCCTCGGTTGCCGATGTGGCTCAATGGTAGAGCAAGGCTTTCGTAAAGCCTGGGTTGGTGGTTCGATTCCACTCATCGGCTCCATAAAAATCTCTCGAGGGATCCCGAGCCTACATCTGTAAGTTAGCATAAAGCGAGGGATAAAGCACAGCGCGGTGGTTTCCCGATTGGCTAATTAATACGCGGTCGGGATTCCGACAGAGATTTTGTTAATACGCGGCCGGGACGATTCCACTCGCCAGCTTATAATTTTATGGCTAAATTCTCCGAGGTATTAAAAAACCGTAATTTCTTTCTTTTGTGGCTGGGTCAGATAATCTCTCAGGTGGGGGATAGGCTTGGTCAGATGGCCCTGATTGCCCTGGTTTACTTTAGGGCGCCGGGTTCCACTTTCGAAATCGCCAAGATTCTTTCCTTTACGATAATCCCCGTATTCTTAATCGGACCGGTCGCGGGAGTTTATGTAGATAGGTGGGACAGGCGCCGCACAATGTATATTTGCGATATCCTAAGAGCAATACTGGTGGTACTCATCCCGTTATTTTTGTTCTATAGCAAGAGTATGATCCCGGTATATCTGATTGTATTTTTTGCTTTTTCTATAGGAAGATTTTTTGTGCCGGCAAAATTAGCCATCGTTCCGGATTTAGTAGAGGAGAAAGATTTACTGATCGCAAATTCCCTGGTTAATACTACCGGTATGATTGCAGCGGTAGTGGGTTTTGGTGTAAGCGGTGTTCTGGTTGAGTGGGTAGGTGCAAAGTTCGGGTTTTATTTAGATGCCTTGAGTTTTTTCGCCTCCGGAGTACTGATCTTTTTTATCATGACCAAAACACGCCGATCTGTTAACTTTATGGAAACAGGTAAGGAAATAGTTGATTTAATCAGTAAGTCTGTGTTTATAGAGATCAAAGAGGGTGTCTTATATTTTATCCGGAATAAAGACATCCGTTTTACTGCCGGAATAATGTTTATTTTATGGTCTGCACTGGGAGCAGTATATGTGGTATTTATTGTCTTCGTACAGAATACCCTGAATTCAGCAACCAAAGACCTGGGCTTGTTAGTGATGTTCCTGGGAGGAGGATTATTTTTAGGCACCATTGTATATGGCAAGTTCGGACAGCGGCTCTCGCATTATAAGAGCATATTCAGCTCATTAATTTTAAGCGGTCTGATGCTGAATATTTTTGCCCGTACCTTAGATCAGTATCCCCGGTTTGACATCGCCGCTTTGCTGTCTTTATTATTAGGATTTACGATCGCACCGATCATGGTGGCCTCATATACGATTGTGCATAAGGCAAGCGCGAATGAGATGATGGGGAAGATTTTTAGCTCTTTAGAGATAGTGATGCATTTAGGATTTATATTGTTTATGTTTATAAGCAGCCTGTTGGCAGAAAAGTTCTCCAATTTTTTAATCCTGACGGTTGTAGGTTGCTTATTCAGCGTCTTAGGAATAATAAATCTAATATTTCACCGTAAGATCCCATGGTTAGACTAGAAAAGCATAAACACCAGACAGAAAATAAAGCGATTCAAGAACTACCTATCCCTAGCCGGGTTTATATTCCCCTGAGCCAGCATATAGGCAGGATCTGTGCTCCTCTAGTCAAAGTGGGAGATTCCGTAGCTCTAGGCCAGAAGATAGCCGCAGCTGATTCGCATGTATATGCACCTATACATGCCTCTGTTTCCGGAAAGGTTGTTGCGATTGATGATTGTCCGCATCCTGTGTTAGGAAGTTGTAAAGCTATAATTATTGATAGTGATAAAAGCCTGGCTAGAACCCAGAACCTACCTGTCCCGAGCGCAGTCGAGGGAGAACCTGAAACCCAAGAGGAGATAGAAGATTTATCTGCTGAGCAAATTCGTAGTATAGTGCTTGAGGCGGGGATTGTCGGGATGGGAGGCGCAAGTTTTCCCGCACACATAAAATTAAATCCGCCTAAGCCGGTTGACGCCTTGGTTATAAACGGCGCAGAGTGTGAGCCTTATTTGACTAGTGATTACCGGTTGATGATCGAGAGAGCTAAGGAGATTCTATCAGGCGTCGAACTAGTTGTAAAATGCTTAGGGGTTAAAAAGGTAATCATCGCTATTGAAGATAATAAGCCGGAGGCGATCAAAGTATTTCAGTCGGTCATAGATTTTAGATCTTCAATACTAGAACAAGAATCTAGCATCAAGAATCCAGTATCAGTTATATTAAGAGTCCTGAAATCCTTTTATCCTCAAGGTGGAGAAAAGCAATTAATTAAAAATACCCTAAGACGCGAAGTGCCATCAGGGAAATTACCCTTTGATGTAGGGGTAGTAGTGCACAATGTCGCTACGCTGTATGCCATCTATGAAGCTGCGTATCTAGAAAAGCCTTTGTATGAGAGGGTAGTTACGGTTACGGGAGATTGCTTAGAGAATCCGGGAAATTTTTTAGTGCGCATAGGTACACCTTTTAAAGATTTGATTGCTCAATGTGGCCCTATGAAGCAGGAGCCTGAAAAGGTCATATCAGGGGGGCCGATGATGGGGATTGCCCAGTACAGCCTGGATGTGCCGGTGATCAAAAGCACTAATGGTATTGTTTGTCTAAAGAGAGCTGAACTCAAGCCATCAGTTGAGGCGTTATGTGTACGCTGCGGCCGCTGCGTAGAGTATTGTCCCGTAGGACTATTGCCTTGTATGATCGGGATGGCGAGTGAGAAAGAAAAGTGGGATTTGGCAAAGGCATATGGATGCCTGGATTGTATGGAGTGCGGATTATGCAACTATATCTGTCCGCAGAAGAAAGACTTGTTACAGTCGATTAAGAAGGCAAAATTAAGGAATGATCCATGAAAGAGACGATTAGATATAGTTTGATATTGGGCATAATATGTTTTTTGGCCAGCGCGGTTTTATCTGTAGTCAATGCCGTAACCGCGCCAAAGATAGAAGAGCAGAGGATGCTTGAAGAGAAGGCTGCCTTAGAAGAAGTGATGCCGGAAGCAACCGAGTTTCTAGCAAAATCCTTGGGTGATTCGGTTTATTATCTGGCTTTTAATGATCAAAGGCTTATCGGGTTTGTGATTAAATCCAGCGGCGAAGGGTATTCTTCGGATATCGTGACCTTGACCGGTCTAGATCTTAAATTAGAGATTGTTGATATCAAGATCCTCTCTCAAAACGAGACTCCCGGTTTAGGGAGCAGGGTAGAAGAAGCCTCTTTTAGAGAACAGTTCCAGGGAAGGGGTTTAAATTCTATGGATCAAGTCGAGGCAATAACCGGAGCAACTATCTCTTCTTCCGCAGTGATCGATTCAATTAAAAAACAGATATTAGAACTTAAAGATATATTACTTCAGGAGATTAATAATGCCGGATAGACTAACAGCCAGTACATCTCCGCATATCCATAGCCATGAATTAACTGCTCAAGCAATGTGGTCAGTATTTCTGGCTTTAGTGCCTGCCGGGGTTGCCGGAGTCTATATCTTTGGTTTATCTGCTCTAAAGATTATCGTTATCTCAATATTAAGTTGTATAATTTTTGAGGCTTTAATCCAGAGATTGACCGGAAGAGAAGTTACTATCTTAGACGGTTCCGCAGCTATTACTGGTATTTTATTGGCTTATAATCTATCTTCAAATGTTCCTCTTTGGATCCCTGTTGTTGGAAGTTTCTTTGCTATTGCTATAGTAAAGCTGGCGTTCGGAGGACTGGGAAGGAATATTTTTAATCCTGCCTTAGCAGCCCGCGCATTTTTACTCGCCTCCTGGCCGAAATATATGACTGATTTTGATGCCCTTACCGGCGCAACACCCTTAGTAATGATCAAAGAAGGAAAGGCGCATGATTTAGCGGAGTTAGGGTTGACCTACTGGGATTTATTCTTAGGCAAGAGAGGGGGTTGCATCGGAGAGGTATGCATTCTGGCTTTATTACTCGGCGCAGTCTATTTACTCTGGAAGAAACATATCTGGTGGCAGACACCGTTTGCTTTTGTTATTACGCTGGGAGGTTTGAGCTGGATTTTCGCAGTGCAGGGTTTTTTCAAAGGTGATTTTCTATTTAGTATCTTATCCGGTGGAATAATTCTTGGCGCTTTTTTTATGGCTACTGATTATGTTACCAGCCCTCTGTGCAGAAGGGGGCAGCTGGTATTTGGTATTGGTTGCGGATTGGTTGCTTTTCTCATACGCAGGTTCGGAGGATATCCGGAAGGGGTATCTTATGCAATTTTAATTATGAATGCATTTGTACCTTTGATTGACAGGCATATCCGGCCAAGGGTATATGGAACGTGATGAGTTTAATTAAAGAATTAACTAAAGGCATATCAAAAGAGAATCCTACATTAGGGCTTGTTTTGGGGTTGTGTCCTGCCTTAGCAGTCTCTACTTCCGTAAGCAATGCTGTTGGCATGGGGATCGCCGCTACTTTTGTTCTGCTTGGTTCAAATACTATAATTTCAGGAATCCGAAGATTGATTCCTGAGCGCATCAGGCTTCCGGCGTTTATCGTAATTATTGCTACATTCGTGACTATTTGTGAGTTGGTAATGAAAGCATATTTTCCGGTTTTAGATGCTAATCTGGGGATATTCGTTCCATTGATTGTAGTGAATTGTATTATTTTAGGAAGGGCCGAAGCCTTTGCCTCAAAGAATCCGATTTTACCTTCGATCTTTGATGCCATCGGTATGGGTATTGGTTTTACTCTAGCATTAATTTCAGTAGCTTTGGTACGCGAGATCTTGGGCGCGGGGAGTATCGCCGGATTTAAATTAACCGATAATTTTGAACCGGTAGCTATGATGATACTTGCGCCGGGAGCCTTGCTTACACTGGGTTTGTTAATTGCCTTAACTAATCTGCTTAAAACTAAAGGCAAGAGAGGGCAGCAATAATGGATTTTGCTAAAATTTTGACTATAGCCATCAGTATGATCTTCATCAATAATTTTATTCTCTCTAAATTCCTCGGCCTTTGTCCTTTCTTAGGGGTCTCTAAGGAAACTAAATCAGCGCTTTCCATGGGGTTTGCAGTGATATTTGTAATGACTATATCCAGTATTATCACCTGGTTGGTATATAACTTTGTATTACTGCGTTTTAATATCGGATATTTAAGGACGATTACCTTTATCTTGGTTATTGCCGCATCTGTTCAGTTCATAGAGATAGTGATTAGAAGATATTCTCCTGCTTTGTATAGGGCTTTAGGGATTTATCTGCCTTTGATTACTACCAATTGCGCTGTTTTGGGTGTGACGATATTAAATATCAATAATTTTTCTAAGGGAGTTTCTTTAGCAGAGAGTTTTCTTTACTCTACCGCTCAGGCTTTTTTTGCCGGTGTAGGTTTCTTACTGGCGCTGATTATTATGTCAGGGATCCGCGAGCGCCTGGAATTGATCGATATACCAAAGAGCCTGCAGGGTATTCCTATAGCTTTTGTGGTTGCCTCGCTGATGAGCCTGGCATTTATGGGATTTAACGGGTTCTCCCGCTAAACTGATTAATTAGCAGGCGGGATCCCGCCATCGAATAAGTGTAGAGTGGCGGGGAGGTTTTAAATCATGGATATATTACCGCCGATTTTAACTTTAACCGGATTGGGAGTTGTTTTTGGGGCAGGTCTTGCTCTGGCAGCTAAGAAGTTCTGCGTAACTGCTGATCCCCGTCTGGAAAAAATATATGCTCAACTTCCCGGAGCAAACTGCGGCGCCTGCGGTAAGCCGGGATGTATCGGATTTGCCGAAGGTTTGATTCAGGGGACTTGTTCTATTGAAGGATGTGTACTAGCTGAGGAAAAAGTGCGCGAGATGATCGCAGGTGTGTTAGGGGTGGAACATAAAGCAAAATTAAAGAAGGTGGCTGTTCTGCATTGTAATGGAGGGAATAAACGGGCAAAGGATAAATTTGAATATAGCGGCATAAGAAGCTGTCTTTCTGCTGATCTTGTTGCAGGAGGGCCGAAGGCCTGTATTTATGGCTGTATAGGATACGCGGATTGTCAGCGGGTTTGTCCCTTTGGCGCAATTACAATGAGTGCAGAAGGCCTACCGGTGGTTAATGAGGATAAGTGTACTGCCTGCGCTAAGTGTATAGTAGCATGCCCTAAGAAACTTTTCAGTTTGGTCTCAGCTGACAAAAATTATCTTGTGCGCTGTAAATCTCTTGATCTGGGGAAAAAAGTAATGCGGGCCTGTTCTGTTGGATGTATTGCCTGCCGTAAATGTGAGAAGGCCTGTCCGCTTGAGGCAATTAAGATGATTGATAATCTTTCGGTTATTGACTATAATATCTGTGATAACCGCGGTGAGTGTTTCAGGGTCTGTCCTACCAAGAGTATTACCAGGAAGGAAAATAAGTTATGGAAGATGCGGGCTTAAAAAATATTGCGGTCTTTGCTTCAGGAAGAGGGAGTAATTTTAGCGCGATTATTCGGGCAGTTAAAAAAGGCAAGATCAAAGCGAATCTATCTTTACTGATCTCTGATAATCCTAAGGCAGGAGCTATTGCCAGAGCAAAGCGTGCAGGAGTAAAAGTAGTCTTGGCAAAAAGGGAGGATTTTGCTACTAAGAGTGATTTTGAAAAAAGAATTATCCAGCACCTTCAGGAGAATAATATAGAGTTAATCGTTTTGGCGGGTTTTATGCGCGTTCTAGGGCCTGATCTTATACAGGCTTATGATCAGCGGATTTTAAACATACATCCTGCAATACTTCCCTCTTTTAAGGGTGCGCATGGGATAAAGGATGCTTTTGACTATGGCGTGAAAGTCACAGGTGTAACGGTTCATTTCGTAGATGAAGAGATGGACCACGGTCCGATAGTCTTACAGGCTCAGGTCCTGATAGAAGAAAATGATACCCTTGAATCTCTGGAGAAAAAGATACATAAAATAGAGCATAAGCTCTATCCGCAAGCAATCAGACTGTTTCTAGAAGGAAAGATAAGAGTGGAAGGGAGGAGGGCAAAGATTACTAGTGTTTAGGTTGCGCTAAGATTGCCGCCTGATTTAAAACCACCGTATCCTGCTTAAGTAAATCAATTAATCTTACCTCGCTAAAACCTCTAAATTCATAAGTATCTACACAATAAAATATTATTTTTAATATTTCCTGTTTGATATCGATTTCTTCATCCAGAGGTTTGATTTGTTTTATGGAATATTCAAAAAAAAGTGTGTTATCGGCAAAATATCCGTTTGATTTCTCTACTTCAAAATATTCCTTCCAATTCTCATCCTGAAATTTAGCAGTTATTCTTTGAGAGATCAGCGCCACAAGGAAATCTTCAAACCTTATATCAAAAGCCTGAATATGTTCTCCGGTTGCATCATCTATCGCCTCAGGATTTTCTGCAAAGCCGATTACATATCTGCGGTTAACCTCTGTCCAGGGGATTACCCCGGCATAAGATTTTTGAGTATCTAAGACATTCCCGGCGATAGTATAATCCAGCCCGGCTTTAATATCGGAAGCAACCATTACGTAAAACTCTAAGTTGTTTTCAGAACTCAATAATACTCTCCCGATAGAGCTTAAGATATTATTTAATTCATGCGATATCTCTTCGTCAAATACCTTTCCTTCTACTATCCCATAGTCCTTATCGAGTAGTTTATCCATAGGTGCATATATCCAGAGGGTGTTTGTGGACCTTTTGGTTACAACATCCAGGCCGAATTCTTCTTTACAGATTTTTTTTACAGTAGAGAGGATATTTTCTTCTTTATAGGTTGGCTCAATCGGGTCTTGTTGACAGCCAGCTAAAATGAAAGAAAAGAGGAGGTTAAAAAGGAGGACGGTTTTTGCCGAATTCTTTAAAGATAGCTTCAATCTCATCGTAATTGAGCTCTTCTTTGGCGAGCAATTCCTGGGCAAAGCGATCAAGAAGGTCAGATTCTTTTTTTAGCAGGTTTTCTACTTCTTTGAAGCAGCCCTGTAGTATTTCCTGTACTTCGTTATTTAGTTGTTCTTTGATCTTCTCTGATACAAAGGAAACGCTTTGACCTCGAAATATTCCGTAATCTTGAGGCATAGTTTCTAATAAGCTGTAGTTTCCTACCAGCCCGGATTTTCCCATTCCCCATTCCCAGACCATCCGGTGGGCGAGCCACATCGCATGAGTAAAATCCTGGCTTACACCGGAGGTGGTGGAATTTAATTTTATCCCTTCGGCAGCGTATGAACCCAGGCTCACCTTAATATCTCCCAGATATTGGTCTTTAGTACGGACATGTATTTCTTCGCGGGGATGTGGCATGACGAAACCCAGTGCGCCGCCTCGGGCTAAAATCGTAGCCTTAAACACATCCTTATGGGGTGCTAGAAACCACATCGAAATTGCGTGGCCTGCTTCATGATAAGCAATCTTCCTGCGTTCGCTTTCAGTGAATACGATCTTATGCTTGATGCCCATTTCGACTCTATCATAGGCTTCAGAGATCTCTTTCATTGAGATTGATTCTTTTTTATTGCGTACGGTGATAAGCGCTGCTTCTCTGATCAGGTTAGAGATATCCGCAGGGCTATTACCTACCGTTAATCTTGCTAATCTTTGTTTATCGAGTGAGGAATCGTGCTTTACGCTTTTGAGATAATAGTCAAACAGCTTTTCTCTTTCTTCTAAATTAGGCTTGCTGACAAAAATCTTACGGTCAAATCTCCCCGGTCTGAGTAATGCCGGGTCTAAGAAGCTTTCCGGAGCATTGGTGGCACCGATTACGATTATATTATAGTCTTTCTCTTTAAGGCCATCCATCTCGATGAGCAGTTGATTCAAAGTGGTGTTAGATTCACGTTGTCCGCCGAATCCCCGGTCGGTTGCACGCTGTGCTCCTACAGCATCTAGTTCATCGATAAATATAATACATCCGCCCTCTGCGTAAGCCATCTGTCCGGCGTGTTTGAAGAGTTTGCGGATGCGGCTGGCACCCACCCCTACAAACATTTCGATAAATTCTGAGCCGGACATCGCTAAGAAAGGAAGCTTTGATTCTGTGGCGATCGCCTTGGCAAGATAGGTTTTGCCGCAGCCCGGAGGACCGATCGTTAATATGCCTCTTAAGATTTTGCCGCCGATACGTTGCAGGTGCGCCCGGTCTCTGACTAGGCGTACGACCTCCAATGCCTCTTCCTTTGCCTCATCCATGCCGATGACATCATTCCAGTGGATGCGTAGGTCATCCGGGCCTACCTTTTTTGTATTAAGCCGGGTAAATTTAGCAGCTCCGCCGCGCATGATCCAGATCCACATCAATCCCCACATCGGGATGAACATGATGTAGCTGACCAGCCAGACATACATATGTATTCCGGATTGGGCGAGGGTTGCTTTTTTAAAGTATGATTCTGAGGTTTTCCAGGCGGCAACCGAATTGCGGATGAATACCGAAAGGGAGATCAGTATAACGATGATGACCACAGCGACGATTATTCCAATCCAGTGGTATTTGAAGAATAGGTGAATCTTTCTTTTATTTATTTGCATATTTTACCTGTTAGTAGAAAATACCACATCTTTCTCGGTATGTCAAGGAATTACCCCTGCAAAGGGTCTTTTCGGTCTAATCAGATTTTATCCCACAGAATGGGTCCTGCCTCGTAGAAAGTAAAATTTTACTAGGCGTTAGCGGGTCCTGTCTTGGACTGTTCCTCGCCGCACCACGCGGACTCGGAATCAGTCCAAGCCACCCGCTAACACAAAGGAAAATTTACTTCTCGAAAGGGGCTTTTGCGGGCTTGCTGGAGCGTGCATTAGGAATTTTTTGGCACAATTGATTAGAATTTAAGTCTGCGAGGGATTACCCCGTAGCTGCTTGCAGCTACGGGGTAAACCGACGCAGACGGCAAAAAATTACAGCACGCGTAAGCAAGACCGAAAAGACCCTTTGGGGATATTTAAACTTGTTCCTATTGACTTGGGGTATATTTGTGATAGAATTTTAACTTACCAATTAGGAGGAGATGATGGCTAAGATAAAGAAAGTTGTTGCAAGGCAGATACTGGATTCCCGCGGCAATCCCACGGTAGAGGTGGATTGCATTTTAGATAACGGCATCTTGGGAAGGGCAGCAGTCCCTTCCGGAGCCTCAACCGGTGAAAAGGAAGCCTTGGAATTAAGAGATGGTGATAAGAGTAAGTATCTAGGTAAAGGGGTGCTAAAAGCAGTTGCTAACGTTAACGCTAGAATTGCTTGTAAAATAGAAGGCGTTGAGGCGGACTTTCAGAAGCTTGATGCGCTTATGATTAAACTTGACGGAACTGAAAACAAATCTAATCTGGGTGCCAATGCTATCCTGGGTGTATCTTTAGCGACAGCCAGGGCAGCTGCTTTATCCGTATCCCAGCCTCTATATAAGTTATTGGGCGGTAAAGGCGCTCATCTATTACCCGTGCCGCTGATGAATATTTTGAATGGCGGACTGCACGCCGATAATAACCTGGATATCCAGGAGTTTATGATTATGCCGGTGGGAGCACCTAGTTTTAGTGAGGCCTTAAGGTCTGCTACAGAGGTTTTTCATAATTTAAAATCATTGTTGAAGTCAAAAAAACTCTCTACCTCTGTAGGGGATGAGGGAGGTTTTGCCCCGAACCTGACTTCTAATCAGGAAGCATTAGATCTGATATTGCAGGCGATCGAAAATGCCGGATATAAGCCGGGCAAGGATATATCTCTGGCTTTAGACTGCGCTGCCAGTTCTTTTTGTCAGGATGGCAGTTATAGATTTGATGGTTCTAAAAAAACATCCACTGATTTAATCAAGATTTACGAACAATGGCTGGGTAAATATCCGATTTTGAGCATTGAAGACGGCCTCTCTGAGCATGACTGGTCAGGGTGGCAGGAGCTGACTAAGAAGTTGGGCTCTAAACTGCAACTGGTTGGCGATGATATATTCGTGACTAATCCTAAGATATTCAAGAAAGGTATTGAAGAAAAAATTGCTAATGCTATACTAATAAAGGTAAACCAAATCGGTTCGCTTTCCGAGACTCTTGAAACCATAGAGATCGCTAAAAGCAATAGATACAAATCGATTATTTCTCATCGCTCAGGGGAAACCGAAGATACGACTATCGCCCATCTGGCGGTTGCCTCTGGCTGCGGCCAGATTAAGACCGGTTCGCTTTCGCGCACAGACAGGGTTTGTAAGTATAACGAGTTATTAAGAATTGAAGAAGAGTTAGGCAACAAAGCGGTATACGCCGGTACGCTCTGGAAATAGATAATGGTATCAGTATTCAGAAAGGGTTTCTGGCTCTTTGCTATCGCTGTGGTTTTGTTGATTATTTTTCTTCCCGGTTATTCAAAATTACAGGAAGTAAGAGACAGAAACAGTAAGTTAGAAGTAAAGATTGAGAAACTGGTAGAAGAAAATTCGCTCTTACAAAAAGAACTGGAGAAAATAGAAAACGATCCAGTTTATCAGGAGAAGATTGCCAGGGAGAAAATGGGGGTGGTGCGCAAAGGCGAAGTCCCCGTTAAGATCATCCCTGAGTAAAAACTTGTGTGTGGGTAAGGGTAAGGATGCCGGTTTGGTTTATGGGTAAGGTAGTTGGTGTTTTAACACCTAACCCTAACCCAACCACCAAACCAACTTCCTAACCTTAACCCTAACCTTCACACAAATTGAATATAACGTAGAGAATACGCGGGGTGGAGCAGTCCGGTAGCTCGTTAGGCTCATAACCTAAAGGCCAGAGGTTCAAATCCTCTCCCCGCAACCATAGTTCGACGCGAAAAAGTCCCTTTCGTAAAATTACAAGAGGGACTTTTTCTTGCTCACTATAATCCTGAGCAAACGACCCTAGTATTAGTTTTAAAGAGTGCGTCGAAGGGAAAAACCGCCAGGTTCTGGCGGTTTTTTTATTTTCTTTTCAGAAATTAGTGCTATAATTACTTCGGAGGTGGAGGATGGCAGACTCGGGTAAGGAAAAAAGAAAATTCAAAAGAACCAAGGCCAACTTCACCATTGTCTATGATCTATATAAGCCGCTGTCTGCAAGTATGAGCACAGGGGGGCAGATATGGCGAATCAAGATGCCAAGAGAAGAGATTACCAAAAATAATTGAGGAATATTGTATAGGATGCGCACATTGTATCATGGCCTGTCCCTTGGGGGTATTGAAACTTGTAGATAAGAAATCCAAGGTAGTGAATTATGAGGCATACGATAGCCAGAGTGTTGTATTGCAGCTTGCCCGCAGAAAGCAATGCCTTATCTAGAAGAGCAAGAATATTAAGCTCCGAAGTAGAGCCTATTAGGGCGCAAGGAGTCTAATAAGGAATAAATAAAGCAAATTATATTTTTTCAAGTCCAGTGATAAATTAAAAAAATTGAATTTTTAAATATAAGTTATATAATGCTAGGAGTATTAACGATTAAAGTAATTATTCCTTTGCTGACGACCGGCACCAATAATATAAAACGATTAGATCAATCTGTTAATTTTGAAATTAAGGAGGTCTCATTGTGAAGAAAAAGATATTGATAATTGATGATGAGGTAGGTTTTGTATCACTAGTGAAATTAAATCTGGAAGAGACTGGACAATATGAGGTTGAGACAGAGAATAAAGGGGCAAAAGGCCTTGTTGCTGCTAAGAGATTTAAACCAGACCTAATTTTATTAGATGTGATAATGCCTGATATGCAAGGCAATGAAGTAATCCAACAGTTAGAAAATAATGCAGATACTAAAAATATTCCAGTGGTTTTTTTGACTGCAATTGTAACTCCGAAAGAAACGGCGGAAGAAGGCGGTATTGTAGCTGGCAGGGCTTTTATAGCTAAGCCGGTAAGCATACAAAAACTCATAGAAGTTATTAAGGAGAATGTGGGTTAGAGATTTAAGTTTTGGTTAGATTATAAGCTTAATTTAGAGAGGCAGGATAGTATGGTGAAATCCATTATTATATTACTGACCATTTATATGTTGGGATTTTTTGATATAGGATATGCGCAAGTAGGACAGATACAAGAGCTAAAGGAGCAAATCAAGGGAATGGAGGTAATGATAGAAACACTGAAAACCAGAGTACAGGAGCTAGAAGATAAGCAGAAAGCTCAAGATGAGCAGGTTGGAAAGATTTCTCAACTAGAGGAATCTGTAGGAGAACTACAAGAACCCGGGCCTGGTTTTTTTGAAGGCGTAAAGGTGGGCGGGCATTTTAAGGCATATCTTTTTGATCGCTCCCAGGGAAAACGTAATGCAATCAGACAACACAATAATCTCTCCGCGGGTATACACCACCTCTATCTTTATTTTAGAAAAGAACTGGAGGATTGGTTTAGTATAGATTTACAGACAGATACCTCTGTTACTGCCAGTGCAACCCCGAGCTTAGGATCCAATATAACCAGGGCAACGAGCGCTAGCGTTAGTACTTCTATACACCAGGCTTTTATGAATATAGTCTTGCCTAATAATAGCGAACTAAAAGTAGGGCTTTTTCATCCCATGTTTAGCGAAGATTACGCAAATGAAATCTGGTGGGATCAACTCTATCATCAGAATAAGGGCCTGGACTATTTGCAGTCCTGGTATGATATGGGGGTTGAGTTTTATAAAAACTTTGATTTTGAGAATTGGTCTTTACCGGTTTATCTTTCTTATCTTAATGGTAATACAGCCTACCGCGGTCAGTTTGTTGACAATAATGAAGGAAAAACGGTGTTAATTCATCTTGCTCCTGAATTCTTCCAGTCTAAGCTGAAACTTCTCGGATCATTTGCTTTGGGAAAACACGATGTCGATAACAATGACGACCTGCGCCGATACGCAGCAGGTTTCGACTGGAAGTATAAAAAGTTTAGTATCCTGGGGGAATATCTTTACAGTAAATGGGAGAATTTATCTCTTACAGGCGGAGGAAATGAGGATGGCACTCGAGATGGCTATTATATAAAAGCCTTATACCGTTTTAGTCCAAAGTGGAGAGGACTGATTCAATACAGTCATTCCGAGCTCTATAATACCGCAGGGAGCGTTATGAGGTCTGATATATACGATGCATTAACATTGGGAGCGAATTATTTCCTTACAGAAGGCTCTACGATCATAGCCCAGGTTTCAACTTGCGATGCCAATAGGTCTGATGATTCAGAGACTTTAGAGTTTTTACGCTATACCCTTGGCTGGCGGATTACATTTTGAGGTTAAATAATGTTAGGTAAGATACACAAATCCCCATTGATAATATTTATACTATTATTTATTATTTTAGGAGGAATAAAGTTTTACAATGTCCGTAGATTCCATCTGGAGAAACAAAAGCGTTTTATGATGGACACATATGTGACGATCTATGCGCTTGGCCCCGAAAGAATCACTTCAGAAGCAGTTAATCAAGCCTTAAATCGAATGCAGGAAATAGAAATCAAATTTAACCCGCGCGATTCCAGAAGTCCGGTTTTTAGGTTTAATCAGCAAGGGACGCCGATTTCTGATCCGGAAGTCTTAGAAGTTGTTAAGATTGCCTTAAAGGTTAGTCGTGATTCTGAGGGGGCATTTGACATCACCACTTTTCCTTTGACTGTTTTATGGAAAGTTACTGACAAGTCGCCTGATATTCCTGGGCAGGATCAGATTGAAGAGGTCTTAAGTAGAGTGGGCTATCAGCACCTGTTGCTTGAGAATGGAGTGTTAAATAAGAAGCAGGACGATGTTTCTATTGATTTAGGAGGTATTGCAAAAGGATATGCAGTTAGCGAGGCAGTCAAAGTTTTAAGGAATTACGGAGTGGCCTCTGCTGTTATAGATGCCGGGGGAGACGTATTTGTTCTGGGAAGAAGGGGTAGGAAAGGCTGGAAGGTAGGTATAAGAGATCCTCACAAAGATGATATTCTGGGATATCTAGAGGTAGAAGATTTAGCAGTTATGGGCTCAGGGGTTTATGAGAGATTTTTTGTAAAAGGCGAAAAAAAATACCACCATATTATTAATCCTAAAACAGGATATCCGGCAGAAGGCCCAAGCGGCGTTACTGTTGTTTATTCAGATCCCGTGATTGCGGATGCCTGGGCTACGGCGATTTTTGTGATGGGCTCCAGTAAAGGGCTGGAGAGAGTAGAAGAGTTTCCCGGTATGGAGGCAATAATAGTCAGTGAAGCAGGGGAAGTCTTGTATTCTCAAGGGATCAAAGATGCCCTGAGAATTATTCCTAAGGGTCAATAAAATGAGGAAAGAACGATATGGCAAAGATTAAGAAAAGAATATTCAGCATCATTTCATTTTTATTTATCATTGGTATTTCTGCCACTCCTTGCTTGGCAATCACGCTTTTAACTGAAAAAGAGGCTTTGAGGCGCCTCTTCCCTTCGGCAGATGAAGTAGTCGTGGAGAAAAAAAATATTTCAGATGCACAACTAAATACAGTAAAAACAAGGCTTGAAGAAAAGCTGGTGAATTATGAGAAAAGCCGCACAGCCAAACAGATTATTCAACAAAAAGAGTTTGATTTTTATTTTGCGATAGAAAACGGCAAAAAGAGCGGGGTCGCCATTATTCTAGAGGAACCCGGTAAGTGGGGGCCAATAGAGTTTATCGTAAAATTAAATTTAGAGGGGGTCATAGGAGAGGTTATTGTAATGAGATATACTGAGACCAGGGGCCGGCCTATAGCTAGGAGGAGTTTTTTAAAACAATTTGCTGGTAAGACGGCCAAAGACACTTTTAAATTACGCAAGGATATTGTAGCGGTAAGTGGAGCAACTATTTCTTCCGGGGCCGCAGCATTTACCGTAAAGAAGGCCATTGTTTTGTATGAAGAGCTATATCTAAGAAATATACAAAGTAGCGTAAAATAATGAAGAAATTTAGAGATTGGAAGATAAAATATAAGCTTTTTTCAGGATTCGTTTTAATAACAGCATCTTTGGTAGCAGTAGGTTTATATACTATTTTTTCTGCGAGTATTATTAAGTCTAAAGCACGGGAAATAGAGAGATTAGACTTTTCTGCCGTATATTTAACTACCGAGATGAAAGAAACATTCCTTACATTAGAAAATAGCCAAGCTGATATTTTTCTAACATCCAGAAAGGAAGCTTTAGAAACCAGCAGTATTCATCAAGAGAAGTTTTATATTCTTGTTTCAGAATTCAGGCAATTAGCAAAGGATGATCTAGTTATAATTAATGAATTAGATATCTTGAAAGCTAAATTTGACAATTATGTTTCGGAATGGGAAAAATTTATAGAATTTTTTATAGATAATTCCCCTCAGGCTGGCAGAGAAGAATATAAAAAAATACATATTTTAGGTTTAGGGGTGGTTAATGAAATAGATATTTTTCAAGAGGAATATATCTCCCGCCTATCGGAATCATTGGGGAGCATAGACAGTGGCGCTAGATATACCCAGAGGATTAATATTATTTTGTTGATAGCCAGCACTATTTTAGCAGTTATACTTTCAGTATTCCTTACAAGAAGAATTGTCGGACCTCTGACGCGGTTAATGCAAGCAACAAAGAAAGTTTCCCAGGGCGACTTTGCATATTCTAGTTATTTAATAAAAGATACAAAAGATGAGTTGGGCGACTTAACGCAATCCTTCGCTGAAATGGGGAAGCAATTAATTATTCAAATGAACCAACTGAGGGAGGCGGCAGATGAGTGGGAAAACACCTTTAATTCTATAACCGATTCAATATCAATTCAAAATAAAGCTTGCAAGCTCACGAAGGTCAATAGAGCGTTTAGCGACCTTTTTCATTTAAAACCAAAAGATATTATTGGTAGGAATTGCTATGAATTGGTTCATGGGATAAGTAAACCCCATGATCTTTGTCTTCATAAACGGGCAATAGAAACTAAACAGCCAGCCAGCAGGGAGTTTTTCGAGCCACATTTGGGAATTTATATAGAAGTAAGCGTGTCGCCAATATTCGATAAAGATAATGAAGTTAATGGTTCCATACATTTTATTAAAGATATAACTGTACGTAAAAAGGCAGAAGAGAATTTAGAGTACGCATATAAAAAACTTAAGGATGCCCAGGAAAAGCTTATCGAGGCAACAAAGCTTGAGACGGTAGGGAAGCTTGCTAGCGGTGTAGCTCACGAGGTTAAGAATCCCCTAGCAATAATTCTTATGGGGGTAGAATTCCTCTCTAAAAAAATTAGTCCTGATGAAAATGAGCTTAGCATTGTCGTGGAAGAAATGAGGGATGCGGTGCAACATGCCGATGATATAGTGAAGGGGCTTCTTGATTTTTCTCGAGTCACAAAGTTAGGGCTATCGCCGATTGATTTTAATTCTGTATTAGATAAATCAATAACATTAGTGAAACACATATGTGATAGCAATCGAGTTAAAATAGTCAAAAATTATACAGAAGGTCTTCCGCAAGTTGAGATAGATAGAGGTAAGATTGAGCAAGTGTTTATAAATATTTTAGTGAATGCTACTCATGCTATGCCTAATGGAGGAAGCATTACAATAAAGACCTATCAAAAAAAACTAACTGAAGCTGGTGGCGCGGTCGGTCGGAGAAGCGAGGATAAATTTCAGTTAGGGGAAGAGGTGGTTATTGTTGAGATCGAAGATACAGGTGCAGGTATTCCGCTAGAACTTTTAAATAAGATATTTGATCCCTTCTTTACTACGAAACGCGAAAAAGGCGGAACAGGATTGGGGTTATGCGTGGCAAAGAATATAATCGATATGCATAAGGGGCATATTAAAATAGAAAACAAAGAGCAAGGACATGGAGTAAAAGTCACTATAATCTTTAAGATAAAAAAGGAGGGTCAGCTTGGAGGCTAATGCAGAGAAGAAGAAAATATTAATTATTGATGATGAAATAAGCTTTACCAATATGGTTAAAAGAAACCTTGAGGCCACGGGTAAGTACGAGGTCGCAATTGAGAATGAGGGTAAAAATGCCCTTTTAGCAATTAGAAAACATAATCCGGACATTATACTGCTTGATAATGTAATTCCAGATTTAGGTGGGGCTAATATATTTGGAATGCTAAGAAGTGATATTATGATTTGGAATACCCCGGTTTTATTTTTAACCGCATCCTCAAAGGAAGAAGTGGAGGCTAGAATAGGAGGTTTTATTCTTCATCCTGTTATTTTAAATAAACCAATCAACATGAAAGATCTTATTAAGCATATTGAGGAAAATTTAAAGAGGTCTTAATAATCTGTCCTGAAAGGGATATTTAGGGGAGCTCTGATTTAGCTGAGTTTAAATTTAGTTCGCAAAAGTAGGTAATATCCGTAGCAATTTGGGCGGGTTTTATTTTTTGACAGCGGATTTAGTGGTATAATTATTTATCTTTTGGGAAGATAAAAATGAAAGATAAGGATATGGAAAAAAGAAAATTCAGAAGGACAAAAGCCAACTTTACAATAATCTATGATGTATATAAGCCGCTCTCTGCTAGTATGAGTATCGGAGGCAGGCAGGTCGATGCGCTGATGTTGGATTTAGGCAAAGCCGGCATGGCGATCTCCTCGAATTATGCTATGCCTGTTTCTACGGTTTTGAATATGAAATTTACCCTGATCAATCGCCGCTCAGAACAGGAGAACCGTGTAATCTCTATGCAGCTATTGGGTGAAGTGTGCTCATGTACTTTACAGGAAAACGGTGAGTACCGTCTGGGTATACGTTTTGTGCGCATAACTGAAGAAAACAAGAAAGCAATAGAGGAGTTTGTAGAAAAAATTTCATGATCATGTAAGTAGCGGAGGTAAATATGGGAAATCCAGGTAGCGAGAGAAGAAAATCTAAGAGGACAAAAGCCAACTTTACTATTATTTATGATGTGCATAAATCAGTCTCTATGGACGTGAGCCTGGCAGGCCAGGAGGTTGATGCATTGATGATGGATTTAGGTAAGGAAGGCTTAGCAATCACTACTAATTACGAGATACCTATCGCAAGTATCTTGAATATGAAGTTCACCCTGATTAATCGCAGAGCTCAAGATAAGAATAATAAGAGCAGGTCTATCTATATAATGGGTGAGGTGCGCTCCAGTATCAGATTGGAGAACGGCGAATATCGTTTAGGGATTCATTTTATCCAGCTAAAAGATGAAGACGCAAAAGCCATAGATAATTTCGTGGAAGCTATGTCTAGCCCGCCTAAGAATGATGAAGGATAAGCTCTGGGAATTCAGTGATAAATCAGGAAGTTTTAAGTCTGGTTCGGCAAACAAAATAAAAAATCTTTATTTCCCGCTCGCCAATAGAAGCCTGATGTCTTCGGTCTCTCCTGATTTACACGGAGATATTAAGGCTAATCAGAATTCCTTTCTGCTTACTCCGGTTTCCCGCCAGGATTTAACAGACCTAAAGGCATCAAGAAATTTCTGGATCTATATAAACAAGGATAAGGTCTGGTCGGCTACCGGGGTATCCAAAGATGCAAGTAATACTAAGAAAGATAAATATAATCTTGAAGCAGGGCTGCTTTGGCATAAGATAAGCAGGGAAAATAAGGATATAGGTTTGCGTGCAGAGATTCTTTCTTTCGTGCCAAAGCAGGAACCGATTGAGATAATGCTACTTAAAATTACCAATATTTCATCAAGGAAGATAAAGTTTGTTCCTACGGCAGCCATACCCATATATGGCCGGGGGGCAAATAATCTACGCGATCACCGTCAGGTTACCTCATTACTACAACGTATAACGCTTGATAAGTTCGGGATTATAGTGCAGCCGACATTACTCTTTGATGAAAACGGACACAGGCCTAATAAAACTATGTATTTTACTTTGGGCTGGGATGAAAGATTCACTGCGCCGCAATATCTTTATCCGACACAGGAGATGTTTTGTGGTGAGGGAGGGGATTTAGAGGCACCGATTAGCGTACTTAATAATCTGCTCCCGCAAAATAAACATATTCAGGGTAAGGAAACAATGGGTGCTTTACGTTTTCGCAGTAAAGTTCTGGCTCCGAGAAAATCCTGGAGTTATATAATTGTGATGGGTATTAGCGAAGATAAAGCCGAGATAAAAGAGATTATCAATAAGCTTAAAACTTTAGATAAAGTTCAAAAGTCATTCCAGGATACATCTAATCATTGGCTTAAGGGTATTCAGAGAATAAAGCTTTCGACCGGTGATTATGAATTTGACAATTGGTTCCGTTGGGTTTCGATTCAGCCGAGATTAAGAGAGATCTTTGGATGTTCTTTCCTGCCTGATTTTGATTATGGAAGAGGGGGCCGGGGTTGGCGGGATCTCTGGCAGGATTGTTTAGGGTTAATTTTAAATAATCCTCAAGAAGTACGCAGTACCTTGATCAATAACTTTTCCGGAGTGAGAATCGATGGATCTAATGCTACGCTTATCGGTAAGAGCAAGAGTGAGTTTACCCCGTTAGAGACTAAAGGGAAACGACAGAAAGCTAAGATGTCTCTAACGGGGTTTAAATCCGACCGAAACAACATCAGCCGCGTCTGGATGGACCATGGCACCTGGCCTTTATTGACTTTAGATCTTTACCTTAATGAGACTGGGGATTTCAACATTTTATTTAAGCAGACCTCATATTTCCGTAACCATGAAGTCTGCCGGACGCGTGCAATTGATTTTAATTGGGAGCATGCTTACGGTAAGAAACTCAAGACGAAATCAGGTAAGATTTATCAAGGGACAATCTTAGAACATCTTCTGGTTGAAAACCTGGTGCAGTTTTTTAATGTAGGGGATCATAATTATATCCGGCTTGAAGGCGGGGATTGGAATGACGGCCTGGATATGGCGGAGGAGTTTGGCGAGAGCGTTGCTTTTACTGCTATGTATGCCAATAATTTGGGAGTTCTCTCTGGTTTATTATTAAAGACAGGTAAGAAAAAAATCATGATCGGCGGCGAAATAAAGCTATTACTTGCGAAGATAGATTACGGCGATATTAAGGGAAAAGAGAGAATTTTGCATAATTATTTTGAGAGGACTAAATCCGAGGTATCCGGCAAGAAGGTAAGTATAGACGTATTGGCGCTTGCATCTGATTTAAAGAGTAAATCCGACTTGATCATTGAGCATATTCGCAAGAAAGAATGGCTGAGATCAGGATTCTTTAACGGTTATTACGATAATAAAAAACAGCGTGTTGAAGGATTCAGGCTTGGTAGATTGAGGATGATGCTCTCTTCACAGGTATTTTTGATTACTGGCGGCGTAGCCAACGATCTGCAGGTAAAACAGATTATAAAAAGTGTAGATAAATATCTCTATAACAGAAATCTAAAAGGTTATCAGCTTAATACTGATTTTAAGCAGGAGCAACATGATCTTGGCCGGGCCTTCTCCTATATATACGGAGACAAGGAGAACGGCGCGTTCTTTAACCATATGATTGTGATGTATGCCTATGCTTTATATAAGCGCAATTTTATTAAGCAGGGTTGGAGAGTTCTAAGTTCAATATATAAGATGGCACTTAATACGCCGCAGAGCAAGATATATCCCTGCCTTCCGGAATATTTTAACCTTCAGGGCCAGGGTATGTATTCGTACCTTACCGGCTCTGCGAGTTGGTTTGTTTTGACTATGTTAAACGGAGTCTTTGGCGTGAGGGGGGAAGACGGCAATCTATTAGTTGAGCCGAAGATATCTTTCGAACAGTTTAAAGGTACTTCAATCATCAGCATAGAAAGGGTATTTACCGCAAGAAAGTTCCGGATAAATTTTTCAAAATCAAGAAGATCCAAAAATAAAGAATATAAAATTATCAAAGCCAGCCTTAATTCTCAAAATTTACCTTTAGTGCAGGATAAGCGGATTGTGATTAGCCGTAATAGAATAATGAAATTGCCAAGAGATAAAATACATACCCTGGAGGTTGTTTTAGGGTGAGGAGGAAGTAGCTATGGTAAGAGACAAAGCCCCTGCTAATAAAGAATTAAATTTAGTCTTACAGGAATTAAAGGAGAATCCCTTTGAGAAGTTCCATCTGGCGTTTTGCCTGATGAGCCTGATACCTTTTCTTGTATTTTTCTATCTTTTGGCCGCCAGGTTATTTTCGTTTGATATACTCCTTGGTGATATTGGCCTGGTGTTATTCTTAACTATTTTTATCTCTGTATGCGGATTTTTCATCGGTTACGGTATTATCCGTAACGTGATGCTGAGGATCGTATTTTATGCTGCGAAAGCAAAGCAGAGCGATCAGTTAAAATCTATCTTTGTCGCCAATGTATCCCATGAGCTTAAGAGCCCGCTGACAATAATGAAAATAAATCTTTCGAATTTCCTCGATGGCCTAATCGGTAAGATTACCCAGGAACAGGAGAAAGCAATTAAACTTTGCGACGGTATAATCGAACGCATGAAGCGAATGATCAATGATCTGCTGGATCTGCATAAGCTCGAAGCAGGGATGGTGGGCTTTAATAGAAAGCAATTTAAACTCGATGATCTTCTGCAGAGAGAAACGAACGAGTTCCAGCCGATGGTGAATAAAAAACGGATTAAATTAACCAAAGATATCGCAGTCAATAATCTATCTATATGGGCGGATGAGGATAAGATTATGCAGGTAGTAAACAATCTTTTAAGCAATGCGGTAAAATATACCCCTGAAAAAGGACAAGTTCAACTGAAGGCTTATGCTGTTGACGGTTATGTCAGGGTAGAAGTACTTGATACCGCCGAAGGCATCCCGGATAACAAGCTCAAGAAGATATTCGACAAATTCGAGAGAATTAATCTCACCCAGGAGGGAACAGGCCTGGGTTTAGCTATTACTAAAGACATAGTGGAGTTGCACAAGGGTAGCATCTGGGCAGAAAGGCAGCCTGATCAGGGCAATAAATTTGTGGTGATTTTACCCCGCGACTTCCGCACTACCCCCCGTTAGCCCTTTCCTATTTTTAGGTTGCAAAGAGTCGGATTTATGATATACTGTTATTCCTCGTAAGATCAAAGGAGCTTGTATGATAGCGCGTTATACCCTACCTAAAATGGCCGGTGTCTGGCAGGAGGAATTTAAGTTTAAGACCATGCTGGCCATAGAGATACTCGTCTTAGAAGCACTCGCCAAACAAAAGAAACTTCCCCAAGATGCAGTTCGGAGAATCAAGAAGAAAGCAAGATTCAATATCAAAGAGATCAATAAAATAGAAATAAAGACACAACATGATGTGGTAGCATTTGTCAATAACGTGGCACAAAATATTGGGAGAGATGCTAAATATCTGCATAAGGGTATCACTTCTTCCGATATTTTAGATACTACCCTTGGCGTGCAGTTGCAAGCAGCTTCGGGTATTTTGATCGAGGATGCTGAGAAACTGATTAGAGCGCTCTCTAAAAAAGCCAAAAGATACAAGGAGATGGTTTGTATCGGGCGCACCCACGGGGTACATGCCGAACCAACAACATTCGGCCTTAAGCTTGCATTGTGGTTTGATGAGATGAGGCGCAACTTAGTAAGATTAGAGCAGGCAAAAGAGGCAGTATCGCAGGGTAAGATATCCGGAGCAGTAGGGACTTTTGCCAATATTAATCCCGAGGTAGAAACTTATGTCTGTAAAAAACTTAATTTAAAGCCTGCCAAGATTTCTACGCAGATTATACAACGGGATGTATACGCCCAATATCTATGTGCCCTTGCGATTGTCGGCGCAAGCTTGGAAAAATTCGCTACAGAGATCAGGCACCTCCAGAGGACTGAAGTCTTAGAGGCAGAAGAGCCGTTTGGCAAAGGGCAGAAAGGTTCTTCGGCAATGCCGCATAAGAGGAATCCGGTGATCTGCGAGAGAATTTGCGGCCTAAGCCGGATATTACGCGCTAACGCCCTGGTGGCTATGGAGAATGTGACTTTATGGCATGAACGCGATATAAGCCATTCTTCAGCCGAGAGAGTGATTATGCCTGATTCGACGATCCTCCTGGATTATATGTTGAATAAATTTATCGAAGTGATCGACGGGCTTAACGTATATCCTGCTAATATGTTAACTAACCTAGTACGTACCCGCGGCCTGATTTTCTCCCAGAGGGTCCTGATTGAGTTGATGAATAAGGGGCTCACCCGCACAAAGGCTTACGATGTAGTACAGCGTTGTGCGATGAAAACTTGGAGGCAAGGCTCTGATTTCAAGGCGAATATCTCTCAGGATAAAGTAGCATCGCAGCATCTGAAAGGTAAGGATTTAGACAAGATATTTGATTTGGATTATTATCTGCGAAACGTAAATAAGATTTTTTCCCGTCTTTTCCGATAATAGTGAGAAACGGAATCCCGCCGGAAATTGAATTATCGCGCGGGGAGAAGGCTCGGTTTATAAAAGTAACCTACCTCAAACCCCAAAGAGTTATTTTTAATGTTTTATAAGATCCAGATAAAGGATAAGCCAGGGATTTTTGATGCTGTCGGTGAAGGGATCAAGAAAAACATCCTCGACTTGGGGATAAAGTCTGTCTCAAGCGTTCGTTTCATACAGGTCTATACTATCATCGGCGAACTTTCTGATCAAGAGATCAGAAGGGTCTGCGAGGAATTACTGGTCGATAAAATTTCCCAAGATTATTCCTGGAACGGTGCTCTTACCCAGCACTCAGAAAAGGATAAGGAGCATGTCATCGAGGTAGCTTATAACTCCGGGGTTATGGATCCCGTCCAAGAGTCTACCATAAAAGGTATAAAGGACTTAGGAATACAGGGTGTAAATTCAGTAAAAACCGCCAAAGATTACCTGATCAAAGGCAAACTCTCCAACACGCAATTAAAAACAATCTCTGAAAAACTACTCTATAATAAATTAATCCAGCATATTGTCAGCGGCAGCCAGCCGGTTACCGGCGCTTGGCAAGGCGAAGTCGGATATAGTTTTGATCTGGTTACCGTAGATCTACTTAAAGCATCAGATCAGAGATTAAAGCAGATCAGTAAAAAGGGCCAGTTATTTTTGAACCTTACCGAGATGTGCAAGATCAAAAGTTATTTTAAGAAATTAAAACGTAATCCCACTGATTGCGAATTAGAGACTATTGCCCAGACCTGGTCTGAGCACTGTTGGCATAAGACCTTTCGCGGAAGAATAAAATACTACGAGAACCTAAAACCTAAAACCCAGAACCTAAAACCTAAGCTAATCGATAATCTCCTGAAGTCTACGATTATGAAGGTGACTAAGGAACTCAATAAGCCCTGGTGTGTTTCTGTTTTTAAGGATAACTCCGGAGTAATCAGATTTGACGAGAAGAATAATATCTGCTTTAAAGTAGAGACGCACAACCATCCCTGCGCACTTGAACCATTCGGCGGCGCTAATACAGGGATCGGGGGAGTTATTAGGGATCCTTTAGGTACTGGGTTGGGGGCAAAGCCGATTTTAAATACAGATGTCTTCTGTTTTGGCCCGCCGGATTATCCGTTTAATAAGTTACCATCCGGAACCTTGCACCCTAAACGTGTAATGAGGGGCGTAGTTTCAGGGGTTAGGGATTACGGGAATAAAATGGGGATACCTACTGTTAATGGCGCTGTTTTATTTCACGAACGCTTCATCAGTAATCCTCTTGTTTACTGTGGCACTGTAGGAATCATGCCGAAGGACAAATCATTCAAAAATGTAAAGAAGGGAGATCTGATCGTGGTGGTAGGCGGAAGGACCGGGAGAGATGGTATCCACGGAGCTACTTTCTCTTCGGGTGAGCTGACCCATGAATCTGAAACGGTCTCCAGCGGCGCAGTACAGATCGGTAATCCTATCCAAGAGAAGAAGATGGTCGATACCATACTGCAGGCACGCGATAAAAATTTATATAATGCAATCACCGATTGCGGGGCCGGAGGATTATCCAGCGCCGTCGGTGAAATGGGGGAGGAGTTAGGAGCGATAGTTCATTTAGAAAAGGTTCCTTTAAAGTATACCGGCCTCTCTTATATGGAGATATGGATATCCGAATCTCAGGAGAGAATGGTGCTTTCTGTCTCGCCTGATAAGCGCAGCCGGTTAATCGAACTTTTTAGAGAAGAAAATGTCGAAGCAACAGTAATCGGGGAATTTACGGATAACCAAAGACTTCAGCTTTACTATGATAATAATTTAGTCTCTGATTTAAGAATGGGTTTTTTGCACGGAGGCCTGCCTAAGACAGAGAAGAAAGCTGTCTTTGTCCTGACTAAACATAAAGAACCGAAGTCCAAGTGTCCTAAGAATCTTACTCCATATCTTCAGAGGCTGCTTTCTAGATATGATCTCTGCTCTAAAGAGTGGATCATCAGGCAATATGACCATGAAGTGCAGGGGGGATCAGTTCTCAAGCCGCTGGTAGGTATCAATAATGATGGCCCCTCTGATGCCAGTGTGGTGAAGCCGGTTTTGGATTCTAAAAAAGGGATTATTCTTTCCTGCGGAATAAATTTTAGATTCGGCTTTATCGATCCTTATTGGATGGCTGCTTCCTGTATAGATGAGGCACTGCGGCAGATTATCGCTGTCGGCGGCAGCTTAAAAAAAGTAGCGCTATTGGATAATTTCTGCTGGGGTAATCCTGATAAGCCGGATAGATTAGGAGCGTTAGTCAGGACAGCGTATAGTTGCTATGATATTGCCAAGCAGTTCGCTACGCCCTTTATTTCCGGTAAGGATAGCCTAAACAATGAATTCACGGTAAACAATAAATCTATCTCCATACCCGGCACACTTTTGATCTCTGCAATTTCGGTGATGGAGGATATCAATAAAACAGTTTCTATGTTTCTAAAGCAACCAGGAAATTTAATCTATGTGGTGGGGGAAACCTCTGATGAATTAGGCGCATCAGCCTATTATGATTTATTCGGATTTCTTGGTAATAACGTTGCGAAAGTATTTCCTAAGCAGGCAAAGATTACCTTTGATTGTTTAAGTCGAGCTTCTGCGCACAGATTAATCAAAGCGATGCACGATTGTTCAGAGGGGGGCATTGGGGTTGCTGCGGCTGAAATGGCATTTGCTGGCGGGCTGGGAATGGATATCTTTTTATCAGAAGTGCCATATAAAATTCAAAATTCAAAATTCAAAATTCAAAATAAAAGGAATGATTATATTTTATTCTCAGAGTCGAATTCTAGATTCATTGTTGAAGTAGCTAAGAATAATCAGAGAAAATTCGAGAGTATATTAAAGGGGATTCCCTATGGGCTAATTGGTTGCGTTAATCCTAGGAAAGAATTTAAGGTTTTTGGTTTGGATGGAAGGATCTGTGTAAATGCCAAGGTTGATACTTTGAAGGAGGCCTGGCTTAAACCATTGAGGTGGTAAGTGAGGACATAATTTATCCGTCCGAACTTACCCCCACACCGATTGTTATTAAACGATAGTCGTTTTTATCAATTGGTGTGGGGGTCAAATTCGCAGACGGCTACGGCCTACAACTTACGTCGTTGAACTCCGTAAGTTGTCTGCTCAATTGAGGTGGTAAGATGAAAAGAAAAAAGATGAAGGCAGATTTTTCGCAGCAAGACACTTGGCGGGTATTTCGGATTATGTCGGAGTTCGTTGAAGGGTTTGAAGTGCTATCAAAAGTAGGAAGAGCAGTTTCTATATTCGGTTCAAGCCGCACCAAGCCGGGTACTGAATATTATAAGTTAGCTGAAGAGGTTGCCTACCTTTTAGCAAAAGAGGGCTACGCGATTATCACCGGCAGCGGCCCCGGTTCAATGGAGGCGGCAAATAAAGGCGCGAGGAGGGCCAAGGGTAAATCTATCGGCCTGAATATCCATATGCCTCAAGAGCAGAAGCCTAATAAATATGTCGATGAGCTTCTGGATTTTCATTATTTCTTTGTGAGAAAAGTGATGTTTGTCAAGTATGCCAAAGCCTTTGTGATCCTGCCGGGAGGCTATGGGACTATGGATGAATTTATGGAGGCGGTTAATCTGATTCAAACAGAGAGAATCCCTAAATTCCCGGTAGTCTTATTTAACAGTGAATACTGGAAGGGTATGCTTGATTGGCTGCGTAGTACCGTATTAAAGAAAGGCAATATCAATAAAGAGGATTTTTATAATATTTTTACCGTGGTCGATAAGCCAAAGGATGTAGTCCGCGCGATAAATAAATTTTATGACCCTTCGACTCGCTGCGTTCGCTCAGGGTCATCCTGAGCAAGCGACGAGCGGAGAGAGGAGCGCGTCGAACGGATGAAAAAACCTAAAGTCTGTGTTTTAAGAACCGCCGGCACTAACTGTGATGCAGAGACCGCATTTGCTTTTCGCAAAGTCAAAGCAAGCCCCGAGCTTCAACACATAAATCGGGTTATCGAAGGCAAAGTCAGCCTTTCGGATTATCAAATCTTAGCCCTTCCCGGTGGATTCACTTACGGAGATGATATTGCTGCCGGTAAGATCCTGGCTAATGAGTTGAGGTATAAATTAGGGGATGAATTAAAAAGTTTCCTTGAAGAGGGAAAATTGATTATCGGGATCTGTAATGGTTTTCAGATCCTGGTTAAAAGCGGGCTCCTTCCGGGTAACAGAGATTTGAAGCAGGAGGCGAGCTTAATTATTAATGATTCCGGGAAGTTTGAAGACCGATGGACTTATTTACGAGTATCAAGTATGGGGAATCGAGCATCCGGTTGTATTTGGACTAAGGGGTTACCTGATATAATCTACCTTCCGGTTGCACACGGAGAAGGAAAATTTCTCACCAAGGATAAGGAAGTTTTGGGGAGAATGAAGCGCAATAAGCAGGTTATTTTTCAGTATTGCGATCACCGCGGGCGCCTGAGCAAATACCCATATAACCCTAATGGGTCGCTGGAAAGCATCGCCGGTATTTGTGATCAGAGCGGAAGGATTTTTGGCCTGATGCCTCATCCTGAAAGACATATTTATTTTGAGCACCATCCCCGCTGGAACTCTTTAAAGCATAAGCAAGCAGGCGACGGCCTGCAAATATTTAAGAACGGAGTCGAGTATGCCAGGAAACATCTATAAAGGGAGGAATAAATGAGCGGCATTTTCGGAGTTGTTTCACAGAATGATTGCAGGGAGGATCTTTTCTACGGGACAGATTACCACTCTCATCTAGGAACAGAATTCGCCGGGCTTGCGGTGGTTGATAAAGAACTGACGCGTAAGATTCATGATATCAAAGGAAGCCAATTCAAAGCCAAGTTTTTTTACGATTATAAAACTATGCCGGGTAAAATGGGTATCGGCGTGATCAGTGCAAACGAAGAGCAGCCGATATACGTAAATTCTAAATTCGGCCCATTCGCGATTATCTTTAACGGCTTTATCGAAAATGCCGATAAGTTAGCCAAGGAGCTTTATAAGCAGGGGCAGTCTTTTAGTGAGGTAAGTGATGCAGGGGTGAATCTAACGGAATTAGTTGCTAAGCTGATTATCCGCGGCAAGAATATCGTCGACGGCATTGAATATATGTTCTCTAAGATCCAGGGGTCGTGCACTCTACTGCTTTTAAATAAAGAGGGAATCTATGCTGCCAGGGATAGATACGGCTATTCGCCGTTGGTAGTAGGTAAACGCGGTGAAGATTGGGCGATTACCACAGAGACCTCGGCCTTTTATAATCTAGGCTTTAAGATAAAAAAATATATTCAACCGGAAGAAATTGTGCTTTTGAATAGATCAGGATTACAATCGAAACGTAGAGGTAAGAAGGGGAATCAGATCTGTTCGTTCTTGTGGGTTTATACCGGTTTCCCCGCTTCATCATACGAAGGACTAAACGTAGAGATTTCTAGGGAGAGAAGCGGTGGGTTTTTAGCTCAGGGCGATAAGATAAAGGCAGATATGGTATCAGGGATTCCGGATTCAGGTACAGCGCATGCTATTGGCTATAGTATGAAATCAAAGATCCCTTTTAGAAGGCCGCTGGTAAAGTATACTCCGGGATTTGACCGTAGTTATACCCCTCCTTCGCAGGAAACACGTGACCGGATCGCCAAGATGAAATTGATACCGATTCCTGATATCATCAAGAATAAGAGGATGGTTTTTTGCGATGATTCCATTGTCAGAGGCACACAGCTGAAGAATTACACTATTCAAAAACTAAAGGAGTGCAAAGCAAAACAGATTCACCTGAGGATCGCCTGTCCGCCGTTAATGTTTCCCTGCAAGTTCAATTATTCCACGCGCAGCGTAAATGAGCTGGCAGCGCGCAGGGCGATAAGGGCGCTAGAAGGCAAGGATATAGAGGACGTTACTCCGTATTTAGATGAGAATTCCCCAAAATACAAAAAGATGGTAAAATGGATTGTTAAGGATTTGGGGGCAGATACCCTAAAATACCAGAAATTGTCTGATATGATCAAAGCTATAGGTTTATCAAAGGATAAACTTTGTTTGTACTGTTGGACAGGCAGGGAGCCGTGAATTTAAAAAAACCAAGAGAATTTTGCGGTTTATTCGGAGTAGTAAATAATAATCATGCCAGCTGGCTGACTTATTTAGGGTTATATTCTCTGCAGCATCGGGGTCAGGAAGCCTGCGGAATCGTAGCCAATAATAAAGGCACTCTTTCGTTGCATAAAGACGTGGGTTTAGTAAGTGATGTTTTTGTGCCGCGGGTCTTAAGTAAACTTAAAGGTAATATGGCTATGGGGCATGTGCGTTATTCTACTACCGGCTCAAGCGTATTAAAGAATGCCCAGCCGCTTTTAATCGAATATGCCAAGGGAAGTATTTGTATCGCCCACAACGGAAATTTGGTCAATTCATTGCAGCTTCGACAATATCTTGAGAAGACCGGTTCGATATTTCAGACTACCACAGACTCGGAGATCGTGATTCATCTCATGGCCAGGGCTAAGTCCCAAGATTTAAAACAGAGCTTGATCTATGCCCTAAGAAGACTTAAGGGAGCCTATTCTTTATTGATGATGGATAAGCGTAACCTCGTCGGGATAAGAGATCCTTTGGGTTTCAGGCCTTTAGTTTTAGGGCGACTCGGCAAAGCATGGTGCCTGGCTTCCGAGAGTTGCGCTTTCGACTTGATCGGGGCAAAACTCGTACGCGATATTGAACCGGGTGAAATCGTCTTTATCAGCGATAAGGGGTTAAAGTCGATCAAACCGAAAGAATTAAGATTTGCCAAAAAGAATGCTTTTTGTACATTCGAGCATATTTATTTTTCTAGGCCAGATTCCGTAGTCTTCGGCGAAACAGTACATCCGGTAAGGCGCAGATTAGGAGAGCAGCTGGCAAAGGAGTATCCTGTCAAAGCAGACTTTGTAGTGCCTGTACCTGATTCGGGCTTTTCGGCTGCTTTAGGGTTTGCTCAGAAGTCAAAAATACCCTTAGAGATGGGTATCATCCGTAATCACTATGTGGGCAGGACGTTTATTCAGCCTGCCCAGAATATCCGTGAATTAGGAGTGCGGGTTAAATTTAATCTGTTGAAGAATGTTTTAAAAGGTAAGCGCATCATAATTGTCGACGATTCGATTGTCAGAGGCACGACTTCCAGGATCCGTGTGCGTAATTTACGTCGCGCGGGGGTAAAGGAAGTGCATTTGAGGATTTCCTGTCCTCCTCATCGTTTTCCCTGTTTTTATGGTATTGATTTTCATCAGGCATCTGAGCTGATCGCCAATAGATACAAGTCAATAAAAAGAATAAAGGAATACCTGGGAGTAGATAGCCTGGGATATTTAAGCCTTCAGGGTATGTTAGGCTGTTTAAAATACCCAAAGAATCATTATTGCACTGCCTGTTGGGCCGGGAATTATCCGATCAAACAGGAGAAGAGACAGGGAAAGTTTTCATTGGAAACTTATTGTTGTGGACAAGGGGAGCGATAAATATGAAACTGACCTATAAAAAGAGCGGTGTTGATATTCGAGGAGCAGATAATTTTAAAAATAAAATTAAGCCTTTAGTTAGAAAATCTCACCACAAGGGAGTTTTAACGGATATCGGCAGTTTTGGCGGTTTCTACCGCTTCCCTAAAGCAGAATATAAAGATCCTATTTTAGTTTCATCTTCCGACGGAGTGGGCACTAAACTAAAGATTGCTGATCTTGCCAATAAACATGATACAGTGGGCATCGATGCCGTAGCGATGAATGTGAATGATATCTTATGTAGCGGTGCGAAGCCTTTATTTTTCCTGGATTACATCGCTTATAGTAAGCTGGATCAAAAGAAACTCTACGATCTGATTAAAGGTATAAATAACGGGTGCCGGGAAGCCGGCTGTTCTTTGATCGGTGGTGAGACCGCCCAGATGCCGGACTTCTACAAAAGAGGCGAATATGACATTGCCGGTTTTTGTGTAGGCGTAGTCGAAAGGAGTAAGATTGTTGATGGCCGCGGTATAAAGCGCGGCGATATAGTGATTGGCTTGGAATCCAGCGGCCTGCATTCAAACGGATTTTCATTAGTAAGGCGGGTGTTTTCCTCGAGAGAATTAAAGCGCTGGAGTAAAGAATTACTTAGGCCAACACGCATTTATGTCAAGCCAATTTTGTCTTTATTGCAAGAACCTAAAACCCAGAACCTAGAACCTGTAATCAAAGGCATAGCCCACATTACCGGCGGAGCATTTTATGATAAGATTGCACGCATCTTACCTAAGGGGGTGGGTGTTAGTATTGATAAAGAATCATGGATTGTTCCCGGGATATTTAAACTGATACAGAAGAAAGGTAATATAGAAGACAGGGAGATGTACCATACTTTTAATATGGGCATAGGTATGGTTTTGATTGTTGAGCCTAAGTCTGTGAAAGCGGTATTATCGCACCTAGCTGCCTTTAAATTAAAGTCTTACGTTATAGGGGATGTGGTCAAGTATAATAAGCAGGTAGAGATGATATGAGAGTTTTAGTTATCGGTTCGGGTGGGAGAGAAGATGCTTTGGCTTGGAAGATTGCGCAGTCTAAATTAGTTGATAAGATCTTTTGCGCACCGGGCAACGCAGGAATCGCCAGATACGCCGAATGCCTGGATATTAAAGCGGATGATATCCCCGGATTGCTTGAATTCGCAAGGAAGGAAAAGATAGATTTGACCGTTGTCGGGCCTGAAACCCCTCTTTCTCTGGGGATTGTGGATGAATTTATTAAGCAGAGATTAAAGATTTTCGGCCCGAATAAAGCTGCAGCTCAACTTGAGGCAAGTAAGGTTTTCAGTAAACAGCTATTGGCTAAATATAATATCCCTACAGCTGATTTTAAAATTTTCGATGATTATCAGGAAGCAAAAAAATATATCGAAGAGAGAGAAGCTCCCTGTGTATTAAAAGCAGACGGCTTAGCCGCGGGTAAAGGAGTATTTGTGACTAAGACGGTCGAGGAGGCAAATCAGGTACTTGATTCTATAATGCAGGAGAGAATTTTTGGCGATGCCGGAAACAAAGTGATTATTGAAGATTGTCTTGTCGGAGAAGAGGTTTCGATACTGGTGATTACTGATTCAAGGGAAGTTATAGTTTTAGCTTCCAGCCAGGACCACAAGCGGATTTTTGACCATGATCAGGGTCCGAATACCGGAGGAATGGGAGCTTATTCACCAGCTCCCGTAGTCACAAGCGCATTACTTAAAGAAATCTTAGGAGGAACAGTATATAAGGCGATAGATGGCTTGGTAAAAGAGGGGATAGAATACCAAGGGGTTTTATATGCAGGGATTATGATCACCAAAGAGGGGCCGAAGGTATTGGAATTTAATGTGCGCTTTGGCGATCCGGAAACACAGGCGATATTGCCCCGTTTGAAATCAGATCTTTTAGAAGTGATGTTAGCTGTAAGTGAAAAGAAATTGAAAAAAGCAGGCCGGCTTTCCTGGGATAGCCGGGCTTGTGTTTGTGTGGTTCTGGCATCGGGCGGATACCCGGGGAACTATGAAAAGGGTAAAGAAATCTTTGGATTAGAGGAAGCCGGTAAATTGCAGGATATCATAGTATTTCATGCAGGGACAAAGGCGGTAAAAGGAGATAAAAAAACGGGAATTGTTACCAATGGGGGAAGAGTATTAGGTGTAACGGGTTTAGGCGATGATATCCGGACAGCTATAGATAAGACCTATCAGGCAGTAGAAAAGATTGATTTTGAAGGGATGCATTATCGTCGTGATATAGGGCAAAAGGCAATCAATTCAGCCGTTTGTAAATAGGAGGAGGTATGACCCGTTCGACTACGCTCAGGGTCATACTGAGCGACTGAAAGGAGTCGAAGTATGAAAAATCCAGCGATAAGTATTGTTATGGGCAGCCAATCGGATCTGGCCACAGTTGAACCGGCAATAGATCTACTAAGGAAATTTAAGGTCAGTTTTGAAGTTAAGGTTTTATCTGCACATCGTACACCAAAACTGCTAGAGCAATATGTGAAAGCAGCGCACAGAAGAGGTACGAAAATATTTATTGCAGCAGCAGGAGGTGCAGCTGCCCTGGCCGGTGTGATTGCTTCACACACTATATTACCGGTAATCGGGATTCCGGTTGAGACAAAAAGTTTAAAAGGGCTGGATTCTTTATTATCTACGGTTCAGATGCCGGCAGGAGTGCCTGTAGCGAGTATGGCAATCGGAAGGGCAGGTGCTAAGAATGCGGCGATATTCTCTCTAGAGATTTTAGGCATTAAGGATAAAGGGATAAATGCAAAATTGAGCACCTACAAGAAGAAGACGTGCTGCAAAATCAAAAAAATAAACATTAAACTGTGAAAGCCGTGAAAATAGTCAAGGTAAATCCGGAAAATCCCGAACCCGCTTATATCAGAGAAACAGCCGAGGTATTGATCGGCGGAGGGCTGGTGATTATTCCTACCGAAACAGTTTATGGGATCGCCGCAGATATGTCTAATAAAAAGACGCTGGATAGATTATATGAAATAAAGAAGAGACCGAAAGAAAAACCCTTCTCTTTGCTTATTGCCTCTAAAGATACAATAAATAAATATGCTCAGGATATACCGATTTCTGCTTATAAGTTGATCGAAAAGTTCTGGCCGGGTCCCTTAACCATAATACTTAAATCACAGAAAGGCGGAAAAATCGGCATGCGTATGCCGGATAATGAAATTGCCTTGAGGGTAATTGAAGAGGCGGTTGTTCCGCTAGCTTGTCCGTCGGCAAACATTTCAGGAAAATCCGCTCCCATAGATTTCCCAGAAGCGATAGAAGACTTAAAGGAGTTGGTGGATTTAGCTATTGATAGTGGTAAGACTAAATTAGGAGTTGAGTCTACGATAGTAGATTTGACTGCCAGCCCTCTTGAAATTTTAAGGGATAAGGCAATAAAAAAATCGGATATCGAGACAACCGCCGGAAAGAAGTCCGTGCTTTTTATCTGTACAGGCAATTCTTGCCGTTCGGTTATGGCCAAGGCAATGCTGGAGAAGATATTGCAGGAAAAGAAGAAGGCGAATATTGAAGTTTTATCCGGTGGGATAATGATGTTTAGCGGCTTAACTGCTTCAGAGGAGACAAAAGAAGTCTTACGCAGAGAGAATATAGATGTCTCCGGGCACCGTTCGCAAAGAGTCACCCGGGAAATCGTAAATAAGTCGGATGTGATACTGGTTATGGAGAAGATGCACGAAGAAAGAATCCTGGAGATTTCCCCGGAAGCGAAAAATAGGCTTTTTTTATTAAAAGAATTTGCTAAGATAGAATCTGATGACTTAAATATAGAAGACCCAATTGGGAAGTCATTAGAGCTTTATGAAAAGACTTTTGCTACCATAAAAGAAGCAGTGGAAAGAGTGAGTAATATAATATGACCCATTCGACTCGCTTCGCTCGCTCAGGGTCATCTTGTGCTTCGACTCGCCCAGCATGGTTCGAAGCATGGTGAGTGAAATCGAACCAAGTGACTGAAAGGAATCGAAGGATGACGAAAAAAACTATAATTATTGCATCGGACCACGGTGGATTTAATTTAAAAGAGAAATTAAAATCTTTTTTAGTGGAACTCGGGTTTAAGGTTAAGGACCTGGGCGCTTATTCTACTAAAAGTACTGACTATCCCGAATCCGCCTATAAATTGGCAAAGGGTGTTTCAAGCGGAAAGTTTAAGAGAGGCATCTTGATCTGTAAGAGCGGTATCGGCAATTCTATCGTCGCGAATAGATTGCCGCGTGTCCGGGCAGCGCTCTGCTACAATCTGAAGGCAGCCCGGCTCTCACGGGAGCATAACGATAGTAATGTATTGGTACTGGGAGCATCTTTCGTCAAAACGGAATTAGCCAAGAGAATGGTCAGGGTTTGGTTAAATACAAAGTTTCAGGGCGGCAGGCATAAAAGAAGATTGAATCAGATAAAAGAGATTGAGAAGAAGATAAGTGAGGACATAAGTTATGGAGAGAAACGAACATAACTTATCTGTCCGAACTTACCCCCACACCAATTGTAAAAAACGACTATCGTTGAATAAACAATTGGTGTGGGGGTTCAATTCGCGCAGATAACTTACTCGCACTGACGTGTTCGTAAGTTATGCGCTCATAGAAGGAGCTGATTAGGTGAGATACTTAAAAAATATTGATCCGGAGATTTATCAAGTTATAAAAGATGAGGTAAAAAGACAAGAGGAAAATCTGGAGTTGATCGCTTCAGAAAACTTTACTTCTTTAGGCGTTCTCGATGCCACCGGGTCGGTCCTGACGAATAAATATGCCGAAGGATATCCCGGGCATCGCTGGTATGGCGGATGCATAAATGTCGATCAGGCCGAGCAATTAGCCATCGAGCGGGCGAAAAAATTATTTGGCGCAGAGCACGTAAACGTTCAGCCTCATTCCGGAACGCAAGCCAATATGGCGGTGTATTTTGCTGCTTTAAAATTTCAAGATAGGATTTTAGCGATGGATCTATCCGCAGGCGGACATCTTACCCACGGCCATACGCATAATTTTTCCGGTATGTACTATAATGTTTTGAGTTACGGGGTCAACCGTAAGAGTGAAACCTTAGATTATGATAAGATCAAAGAGTTAGCGAAAAGGCATAAACCCAAGCTGATTGTGGCGGGAGCCTCCGCCTATCCAAGAAAAATAGACTTTAAAAAGTTCCGCCAAATTGCCGACTCAGTGGGTGCTTATCTATTTGTGGATATGGCGCATATCGCAGGTTTAGTGGCAGCGGGCGTTCATCCAACGCCTGTACCTTATGCTGATTTTGTTACTTCTACTACCCATAAAACTTTACGCGGGCCCAGAGGAGGTATGATCATCTGCAAGAAGGAATTTGCCAAGAAAATTGATACTGAGATTTTCCCGGGTATACAAGGCGGCCCCTTGATGCATGTTATTGCCGCTAAGGCAGTGGCTTTCCACGAGGCAGCATCGGTGAAATTCAGGACTTACCAAAGACAGATAGTAAAAAATGCGCGGGAGCTGGCAAAGGCATTAGCAGGCGAGGGTTTTCGTATCATCTCGGGAGGCACGGATACGCATTTAGTATTAGTGGATTTGTCTAATAAACGCATCACCGGCCGGGATGCTTCTTTAGTTTTAGAAAAAGCAGGTATTACAGTCAATAAAAACCTTATTCCTTTTGATAAAAAAAGTGCTTCCGTTACCAGCGGTATCCGCCTTGGGACATCCGCAGTGACTACGCGCAGGATGAAGGAATTTCATATGAGAAAAATAGCCAAGTTTATCAGCGCGGCGATAGAGAAAAGTGATGATCAGAAAAAATTAGAAGAAATCAGAAAGGAAGTTTTAGAGCTGACTGAGAAATTTCCTTTATACCCAAAGCTATTGAGGGACAAATGAAAAGAAAAGCATATAAAAGGCCATGTTGGGATGAGTATTTTTTAGAGATGGCAAATTTAGTTGCAAAAAGAGCTACCTGTTTGAGGCGCCGCGTGGGAGCGGTGATCGTAAAAGATAAAAGAATATTGGCTACTGGATATAATGGAGTCCCCTCGGGACTGAGGCATTGTTTAGATGTCGGTTGCATACGGAAGAAATTAAAGATTCCTTCCGGCGAGCGCCATGAACTCTGCCGGGCTTTGCATGCGGAACAAAACGCACTTATTCAGGCTTCTTTATACGGCGTCAGCTTAAAAGGGAGTACGCTTTACGCCACTAATCAACCGTGTGTTATTTGCGCTAAGATGTTGATTAATGCCGGAATTAAAGAGATTGTCGCCGGCTGCGGATATCCTGATAAAATGGCAATGGATTTTTTAAAGGAAGCAAAGATCAAATTTAGAAGAGCGTAAGATGAGATGTCCTTATTGCGGATACAGGGAAGATAAGGTTGTAGATTCCCGCGCTACTGCCGAGGAATCAGCGGTCCGGCGAAGACGCGAATGCCTGAAATGCGGTAAGCGTTTTACCACCTATGAATATATAGAAGAGGTTTCTTTAATGGTGATAAAGAAAGACGACCGGCGCGAATCTTTTGACCGTAAGAAAATTTTGGCGGGTATTATCAAAGCCTGCGAAAAGAGGCCGGTAAGCGTTGAGAAGTTGGAGGGGATTGTTACTCAAGTAGAGCGTTCGATTCAGAAGAAATCCGACCGCGAGGTTCATTCTACCCGCATCGGAGAATTAGTCATGGAGAGATTAAAATTACTAGACGATGTGGCGTATGTCAGGTTTGCTTCTGTATACAGGCAATTCAAAGATGTTGGGCAGTTTATGGTGGAATTAAAGGATATTCTGGGAAAGGAAAAAAGAAAGCCGGCAAAACGTTAGGAGATTCATATGATTGAGATGGAATTAAATAAAATTGTGATTGATGAGAAGAGGCATGATCAGCTGATTGTTCTAAAAGAGAAGGCGGGCAACCGGGTTCTGCCGATTGTCATCGGGCTTGCCGAAGCTTCGGCGATAAAATTAAAGATCAGCGGTTTTAATCCGCCCCGGCCCTTGACCCATGATCTCCTGCATTCTACGATTGAAAATTTAGAAGCCAGTATTGATAAAGTTATCATTGATAAATTAGAAGAGAGTACCTTTCACGCCAAATTGGTCATAAAAACCGCAAAGGGCATTGATAAAGTCATCGATGCCCGTCCATCTGATAGTATCGCCCTTGCAGTGAGGGCGCATGCACCTATATTTGTTGAAGACGATATAATTAAACAGTCAGAGATATTTAATCAAGAAAAATAATATCTCCATACCGCTAATCATGTACCTCAGACTTAAGTTCCTCGCTCAGGATAAGACAATCCTGGAATCCGTTTATTTATTTGCTAAAACAAAAAGAGTAAGATTATATTTGGTCGGGGGAATTTTACGGGATACTCTTCTGGCAAGAGTCAAACAGAACCCGGATTTCGACTTTTGTTTAGAGAAGGGCGCAATAAATTTTGCTAGATTACTCGCTAAGCAGATCAAGGCGGGATTCGTAGTCTTAGATAAAGAGCACGGGGCCTGCCGGTTAGTTTACCCCGTTAGAGGCAAGCTGCCGGAGGCAACCGTCGGACACCTGCGGTGTCCTGCCTCTAACGGGGTTAAAAAGGTAAAAGGTAAAATTTACACCTTAGATTTTACTGATTTCCGGGGTAAAACCTTAGAGAAAGATCTTTTGCATCGCGACTTCACTATAAACGCTTTAGCCCTGGAATTAAAAGATGTTTTTGCTAAAGGGAATTTGAATAATTTACTGATCGATCCTTATGGCGGTAGGGATGACCTGAAGTCTAAAACTATAAAAATGGTGAATCTTCGAGCCTTTGACGAGGATCCGCTTCGGATACTGCGGGCATTTAGTTTATCCGCAATATTTAGCTTAAAAATAGAGAAACAGACGCTTAAGTTAGCCGGATTAAAAAGGGAAAAACTGGCTGAAGTTTCCTTCGAGCGTATCCGCGATGAATTGTTTAAGATCCTGCAATGCCACAACTCTTTTAATTATTTCTTCCTACTGGATAAACTAAAAATTTTACAGGTGATTTTACCGGAGATTATCAAGATGCGCGGGATAGGACAGGGCCCATATCATCATCTTGATGTTTGGCAGCATACTTTAGAGACGATCAAACAGCTTGAAATCTTGTATAAAGAAGTAAGGCATAATCAGGATATCCAGCAATATCTTGATCAGATTATCTCTTCAAATAGGAGCCGTAAAACTGTGATAAAGCTAGGTGCGTTATTGCATGATATCGGCAAGCCCGCTGCTTTACGCAGAGAAGAGGGAAAGATAAAATTCCACGGGCATGAGAGGATCGGCCTGGGTATGACCGAAGATATAGGCCGGAGGTTCAAACTCTCCATTGATGAAATTAATACTTTAAGAAAGATAGTCTTATGGCATTTGAGGCCGGGGTATCTTGCAGATTGTGAAGTGCTAACCCCGCGTGCAAAATTCAGATATTTCCGCGATGCTGATAAAGAAGCAATAAGTATACTTCTGATATCCTTGGCTGACCAACGCGCAACCAAAGGCCCCTTGACTACAAAAAATTCAAGAGTAAGGCATGAGAAGGTATGTAAGTCGCTGATTAGGGAGTATTTTAGAAAGAAAAAAGAGAAAAAGCCTAAGCGTTTGATTAACGGCGATGTGTTGATAAAGAAGCTTAAATTAGAACCGTCCCCCTTAATCGGTAAAATTTTATCTGAAATTGAGGAATTGCAGGCAATAGGAAAAATAAGCACAAAACCACAGGCTCTAGCAGCAGCGAGAAAGATATTGGGGACGGTTCTAATTTCTAAAAAATAGAACCGTCCCCAGAAATAGGTGACATGGTAAAAACTAGGATTATCTGCACAATTGGGCCGGCTAGTAGCAATGTAACCGCGCTTAGAAATATGATGCTGGCCGGCATGGATGTGGCCAGGCTTAATTTTTCTCATGGAAGTCATGCAGAGCATGGCAGGCGCATAGCAATAATCAGGCAATTAAACAAAAAATATAGACGTCATATAAGGATATTGCAGGATCTTGAAGGTTACCGCATCAGAGTGGGAAGATTGAAAAATAAAAAAGGGCTACAACTTAAAAAGAAACAAACAGTTTATTTGATTAATAAAAATATCTTAGGCGATAAGAACATTATACCCTTTGATTACGAAGGAAGTCTAAAGGATATAAAGCTTGGAAGCCAGATCTATATAGATGACGGTAATATCTGTCTTTACGTCGTAAGGAGAACAAAAAAATACCTTAAGTCCGAGGTAGTTATTCCGGGGATACTCAAGGAAAATAAGGGTATTAATATCCCCGGTGTTAACCTAAAATTTAAAGGGCTCACGGATAAAGATAGGCTGGATTTGGAGTTTGGTATAAAGAACAGGGTAGATTATATTGCCCAGTCTTTTGTCAAGAGTAAACAGGATATAATTCCGATTATAAAGTTAGTTAAACATAAGCTTCCAAGTTGTAAGATAATCGCTAAGATTGAAAATCGGCAGGGTATCGAGCATATAGATGAGATAATATCTGCCTGTGATGGTATAATGATTGCGCGTGGAGACATGGGCGTATCAATTCCAATCTATGAGATTCCCATAGTGCAGAAGCGGATAATTAAAAAGTGCAATAAAGCAAAAAAATTTGTGATTACTGCAACACAGATGCTGGAGAGTATGGTTGATAATCTTAGGCCCACCAGGGCGGAAGTGACGGATGTGGCGAATGCAATTATCGATGGGTCTGACTTTCTGATGCTTTCAGCCGAGACGGCAGCCGGCAAGCATCCTCTAGAGGCAGTAAAGATGATGAATCAGATAATCAAATTCACCGAATCACAAAAATAAATATATGGACATATTGGATAGTATTAAGGAGGGGATATGGAGATAAGGATTGAAAAATTAAATCAGGAGGAAATTAATAAAAGGGGGATAAATTCCTGGCCGATATGGAAAAAGGAAGTCTCCCGTTTTGACTGGCACTATGATACCGTGGAAGAATGTTTATTGTTAGAAGGTAAAGTAAACGTAGAGACTAAAGATGGTAAGATGGTATCTTTTGGCAAAGGGGACTTTGTTACTTTTCCAAAGGGCCTATCCTGTGTCTGGGATATCAAGCAGGCGGTGAGAAAGCATTATAATTTTAAATAATAGATGAAGAAGTTTATACCGATTTTATCGCTGGTTCTTTTATGCTTCTATATTGTAACGGCTAAGGCTGACATCCTGTATTTAGAAAACGGCAGAAAAATCGAAGGGTTGATAAAGAGCGAAAACGAACAATCTGTCGAGCTTGATATCGGGGAGGGGACGATTAGATTGCAAAAAAGTGAAATCGCGGATATACAAAGATCAGACGTTAATCAGTCTGCTAGAATCCGTCAGCAGTGGAGAGAAGAAAAAAAAGCAGTTAAAAAAATAAAACCGCAGGAGAAGAAAGAAGAGCAAGTAAAGCCAAAAGATGTAGGGTTCTCTCATAGTGACAAAGGCATGGTAGTGGATGTGGTGCTAAATAATAGCGTGCAGGCTTTCTTGATTCTGGACACAGGCTCTTCACTGGTTGTTTTATCAAAAAATGTTTCTGATAGATTAGGTTTGGACTTACGCAGGATCAGGCCGGAGGGGGAATTAATTCTCGCCGATGGCAAAAAGGCCCGGGCAAAATACCTGGTATTAAAGACTGTGACTACCCATGGAGTGGAAGCAAAAAACGTAGAAGCGGCAATCTTGATCGATGACTCCCCGGATATTAATTTTGGAGACGGACTATTAGGTATGTCGTTCTTAAAAAGATTTAATTTTAAGGTTGACCAGAAAAATAAGAGATTGATTTTAGAGAAGATACCATAATGAAATCCTATACAAAATATCTCTGGTTAAATACTAAGCAGCGTCAGGAGTTTGTCAATATAACCGGCCAGGTCGAGGAGGTGCTTAGAGAGAGCAAGATAGAAGAAGGGCTATGCCTGGTAAATACAATGCATATCACTGCCAGTATATTTATTAATGATGATGAAGATGGATTGCATCGGGATTTTACACATTGGTTAGAAGAATTAGCACCCTATGCAAAAGTTAAATACCAGCATAATTTAACCGGTGAAGATAATGCAGACGCCCATTTAAAAAGGACGATTATGGGCAGGGAAGTAGTGGTGGCGGTCACCAATGGCAAATTGGATTTTGGGCCATGGGAGCAGATATTTTACGGAGAGTTCGACGGCCAGCGTAGAAAAAGAATACTGATTAAGATTATCGGAGAATAAGTTGAGGATAAGAGATACCGAGATCAAAGTGGTAAAGGGGGATATTACGGAATTAGAAGTAGGCGCTATTGTGAATGCCGCTAATAATCAATTATTAATGGGTGGAGGAGTGGCCAAAGCAATAAAGAAAAAAGGCGGTAAGGCGATAGAAGAGGAGGCGGTAAGTAAGGGGCCGATTGAGATTGGAGAGTCTATATTTACCTCAGCAGGGAACCTCAAAGCAAAATACGTGATTCATGCCGCGACTATGGGTGTTCCTGCCTGCCGCCTGCCTGACGGCAGTCAGGGCAAGGCAGGGATTTTGCAGACCGACGAACTAAAAATCAGGAATTCCTGTAGGAGTTCCTTAAGAATAGCAGAGGACTTAAAAATTAACTCTATTGCCTTTCCTGCTTTAGGTTGCGGTGTGGGAGGATTCCCGCTTTTGGCCGCAGCGAAAATCATATCCCAGGAGATATTAAAGCACCTGCGCCAGAAGAAGACAGAATTAAAGGAGATTATTATCTGCCTCTATAATCAAGAGGCCTTTGAAGTATTTAACCGGGGAGTTATCAGCTATATTAATTATATGACTGAAAAGCTCCAGAGCGGACCATTTACCACTGTAGACGCTATTATCGAGATTGACAATGGGATTGTATTAGTCCAAAGAAGTAATCCACCTTTTGGTTGGGCGCTCCCTGGAGGATTTGTTGATTACGGAGAGAGTTTAGAGGACGCTGTTACCAGAGAGACAAAGGAAGAAACAAACTTGGAGATAACTGAGTTAAAGCAATTCCATACCTATTCTGATCCCCGGCGGGATCCCCGCTTTCATACTATAGGTACTGTATTTATTACTAAAGTCAAAGGTCAGCCAAAAGCAGGTGATGATGCCGCTTCTCTTAAGATTGCGAAGATCAGCGAATTAGGGAAGCTGGAATTTGCCTTTGACCATAAACAGATAATAAATGATTATTTAGAATATAAAAAAAAGGCGATGTTTTAAGATGATCATTAAATTCACCCGGCAATTTTTTATTCTGATGAAGGCAGGGATCCCGCTCCTAAGGACCCTGAAGGTTATTCACTCTCAGTTACCAAAGGGCAGATTTAAGAATGATATAGAGAAGGTAATCTTAGGCGTGCAGGAGGGCAGGAGTCTATCGGAGTCTCTGGCTGAGGCTTCGCGGTTTTTTTCTTTATTTTATATAAATATGATCAAGGCCGCTGAAATTAGCGGCAACTTAGTTGCTATCTCAAAGGAGCTTTCAGATTTTCTCAGTCGGCAACGCAGGATTACTAAATCCGTTCAGACGGCTTTGATGTATCCGGTCCTGGTTCTGATAGTGGCAATAGTTATATTGATAGTATTGTTTACTTTTATTATCCCGGTATTCGTAAGGATCTTTGAGGACCTGGGGGGCAGCCTGCCGCCGGCAACACTATTTCTCATCGGATTAAGCAAATTTACGGTTAATTGGGGCTGGACAATATTGCTTACAGGATTTATTATTACATTCTCATTTTTCCTGCTCTCCCGTCAGGCCTCCGGTAAATATATCATTAATCAGATAGCCTGGCGGATACCATTATTCGGCAGGGTAACAAAAACAGTCCATATCGCCAGATTCTGCCGGGTGCTGGGAACTCTCCTTTCTTCGGGAGTAAATCTGACCAGTAGCCTGTCAGTCCTTGAGGACGCAAGTACTTCTGTAATGTTAAGCCGCGCGATCTCTGATATCAGGTTTAAGCTTGAGCAGGGGGATAGTCTTTCAAAGAGCATGAAAGAGTGCAGTCTTTTCCCTTTGACTTTGGTTGAAATGATCCAGGTCGGTGAAGAGAGCGGAAAGATCTCTGATATGTTTGCGGATGCCGCAGAAGATTACGAAGAGGAAGTTACTTTTGCCGTAACCGGGTTCCTCTCTGTTCTTGAACCGCTTCTTATCTTAATCATGGGCGGGATTATCGGGTTTATTGTGATTGCGCTGTTCTTCCCGATCTTTACCATGAGCACTTTGATTAAATAATTATGAAAAGCTAGTAATTAGGTAAGGGTAAAGATGCCGGTATGGTTGTTAGGTAAGGTAGTTGGTGAATTTAGACCTAACCCTAACCAAACTACCAAACCGGCTTCCTAACCTTAACCCAGCTACAAGCAGTTAATATATGAATAAAAAACACGGATTTACTTTAATAGAGATACTGATTGCTTTATTAATCTTCGGCTTGGGGGTAGTGATTTTGTTTAATCTTTTCCCCTTAAGTTTTCAGGCATTTTCTTACAGCCGGAAATTACAGGATGTTTCTCTTTTGGCGCAGAAGAAATTCGAAGAACTCAAATCAAGCCGGGATCTAACCGAAGTTCAAAGCAGCCAAAAAGACGGGGATTTAGAGTGGAGTATTAAGATCGGCCCGGTTGATCCGGGCGGGGACGCTAGTTTGATGTTAGTCGAGTTAAATATAGAATTCGATTTCCAAGGCAAGACGCATAGTGAAAGATTTGTCACATATTTATCCAATGAATAACAGGTCTCAGGCGTTAGTAATCGTAATCAGTTTTCTGGGGATGCTTTCTCTTATCGGAGTTGCTTTTTTCTCTCTTTCTCAGGCTCAAAGGTCATCCAGCGTCCATGAGCTCAACCGTGTAAAGTCGCTCTACTTAGCCGAAGCAGGCATAAACTATACAAAGCGCGTTCTAGAGCTGGATAGGCAGGATAACCGTATAGACTCTAAAGCAGATATAATCTTTAAGCACTTTCAGGGTGAAGAAGCGGACCTGAATCATGACGGCAAAAAAGAGAGCAAATGGTTCTATGTCCTTGATTCCGAAGGAAAGACCTTTGGCCGCTTCGGAATACGCATACTTGATGAAGCTTCCAAGGTCAATGTTAATAGCGTAGAATTATCGACTTTTGATAGACTGCTTTCTCAAGTAGGCATAGAGGGCAAGGAAGCTAGTTCAATATATTCTAAGCGTCCGTTCAGCGTCATAGAAGAGATAGGTTCAGTCCTGGATAGGGATGAATTCAATAAGCTCGAAGATTTCATCACTATCTATTCCCAGGATAGCGAGGTAGATCTCAATAGAAACAGAAGACACTATTTAAACTCTTTAAACGTACAGTTGATTCTGGAAGGATTCTTGAGGCAGGGTGTCAAAGATGCCTACCAGAAAGCAGCGATCTTAAAAGATGCTTCTGATGCGGACCTTAGACAAACGATACTGGATAAATTCCATTCGGGCAGCCTTACTCCTTCCGGCATCTCTGAATCCGGAGGCTGGATAAATAGAGGCACTTATTTTGAGGCGCCTGTAGGTGGCAGTTTTGGCAGGTTCATCTGGTCTAATCTAGGGGTAGAGGACGGGGAATATTTCTGTTTTCTATACGGCACTGAGAGTTCGGATGTGGTGGGTGAGATAATCGGCGTGCCTATTTTTTCCGGAGAGGGCCTGATTGATAAAGTTATCGTCAGCGGCGGTTCATTTACGCTTGATATTACCCCTGCGCAGGATGCAAACAGTAAATTTTCATATATTGATCTGGTGAGTACCTCCCAAAAGAATGGTCTTAAGAAGCAAGTTATCACCGGAAGCGAAGGGCTGGTAATAAATGAATTGATGGTTAAACTTATTCAGGAATTAACCGTAGACCTGCCAATAATTGATCCGGGCGAGAGTTTGGCGCATACCTTTAGCGATATTCAACCTGGGTTTTATTATTTAAAGGTTTTAGCCAAACAGACCGGAGGCCTTGTCGGAGATGTTACGGTTAAAAATAAAACTGCGGGGGATTTACGCGATAATGAGTATTTCCCGTATTCTGTAGAAGTCGGACAGGATCAGGAATTAAAATTAATGATTAAAAATAATTCTTATGAGAGTTCCGGATTAAAAGGGATAAGTCTTTCCCAGCAGCCGGATGCTGAATTTATTGAGATTTTAAATATCACTCCCTCTGAAATCGATTTATCTAATTTTTCCCTGGAAGTTTACACTGATGATGATCAGCTTGTTGCCGGCTGGCCGGGAATCATTCCTGAAGGAACAAGAATCCAGGCCTACCAGCACCTAGTTTTAAATGTTGACGATGCAGATACATCTCTCTCACCGGAAAACTTAAGGAATAATAAGATTTCTTTTAAGCAGAGCTGGCGCTTTAACGGCATAGGTTTAAACTTTCAGGATTATTCTGACACTATAGATAAAAGTTTTGACCTTATCCCTGATGGCGGAGGTAAGGTGATTCTAAAAGATGTTTATGGAAAGAGGGTTGATGCCGTGGAATATTCAGGCTCTCAGGTGCCTGCTTTTAAAAGTATTGAAAGGCCTGATCCTACGCTTAAAAGTGACCAGGATCAGGATGGCTTATTTGACGGCTGGAATTTCTCTGAAGATAAAGATAGGGCGACGCCTAAATTGACTAATGAGAATAGTGGAATGTACACTAGGGAGGGGAATAGGTTAGTTAAACACAGTCCCAGCGAAATAACGATCTTTAATCGTCCGCTCTTGGGATTAAAGGAAGTAATGGAGCTGCCTACAGGTGAAAGCTGGGAAGAATTCGTGATCTCTGATCTGGCAAGGATCTGCGATGCGTACGCTTACGAACTGGATAGTTTTATATTAGACGCTAAACTCCTTGATTCTAAAGGAGATAGAGAAATTATACAAATTAATAATATCTCACCGGGTTCTTACTGGCTATCTATAACAGCGGTTGATTCAGAAGCAGCTCAATTCACCGTCTCCTATAAAAAAGATACGCAGGAAGAGTTTCAGCAGCCGTCTTCTTTAGTTATTTCAGACGGTATAGCTGATTATGGGAAGATAGAGTTGGATGCCGAAGAAGAGTATAATCTACAATTAGAGGTGATTAATACTTTGGGTAAGAAGCTCAATCTAAATAAGATAATACTTGAGCCTGTAGCCTTTGAACCGGGAAGGATAAATTTAAACACAGCTGAAGCCGAAGTCCTACGAAGCGTGCTTAATTCGGAACACTTAGTGCTAAAGATTTTAGAGAATAGGCCTCTGGGAGAAGCATTAGGAGTAGGAGAGCTGTTGCTTTTAGATACCGGATTTCTTCCGCTTTATAATATATTCACCGTAAAATCAGATATATTCGGGATTGAATGCATAGGTGCATATATATCCTTAGAAAAACCCCTGTCCCCGCAAACTATCCGCTCCGTAATCAGAAGATAGAAAATACTTGACAAACCCTTGCTTTTAGTATCAAATATATACTAATATATACAAAGTATATCAGTATATATAATAACCTACCACGCCACGGCAAAAAGGAGGATGAGATATGGGTAAGTCCATTTATGCTGCGCAGGAAATAGCAGACATCTTGGGCATATCAAAGCAGACCCTCTTGCGCTACGAGAAGAGAAAGATCTTCCCGCGACCCCGCAGGAATCCGATTAATAAACACCGGGAATATAGTCCCGATGATCTTTCTCGATTGAAAAAAATATTAGGCAGGGCTTAAGAGGAGCGTTTTGATGATCTTAGGAGAAAAAAGTATTATCAGTATAGATATTGACGAAGGCGCTTTAACTGCGGCTAAGCTGAGCAAGAAGAAGAACCTGATCTCTTTAGATGGTTTTAAAAGCGTTAATTCACTAGCACAGCTTGCCGGCGATCCCGCTTTTAAAGGTAAGTCAGTGGTATTGGCATTCCCTGCTCAAGCCCTGCTCTTTAGAAGTTTCTCAATTGATAGCACATTTCTAAGAGGGCCGGAGCAGAAGAAGAGGATCGATAGTTTTCTCTCGCGTCAAAATCTTCCCCTGAATCTCGATGATTGTTACTGGCAGACATTTGTCTTAGGCGGCCGTCTTAATCTAATCGCTGCGAAGAAGAAGATAGTCGATAACATTATCTTGAGGATACCCGAAGAAGGATTTAATATCGCCGGAGTCATTCCTTCATTTCTGGCTTTATACAATTTAGTCGTTTATAATTATCCGGAAAAGGAAAGATTCACTCTCCTGAATTTACGTAATTCTTCAAGCGAACTGCTTATTGTTGAGAAAAAGCAGGTCTGGCTATATCCTTTAGCCGCAGGTAAAGAGCATATCAAGGAAGATCTAAACAATGAGAATATATTATTTCAGGAGTTAAGGAGGATTCTAAATACCCATTATCTACAGAATCCCTCAGCGGACCCGAAGCCGAATTCTCTTTACCTGGTAGGAACAGAATATTCCGAGATTTTCAATTCGGTTCTTAAGCAGACCTTTACCAACCACGATTTAATTCCTCTGGAGCCGTTAAAGAAGATAACTAGCCTGGCGGATAAATCCTTTAGAATTCCGGCTACATTAACCTTAAGTATCGGCTTGGGGCTTAGTTTTCTTTCTGCCGGGGGCCTTGTCTCAGTTAACCTTTTAAAGGCGAAATTAAAAAAAGATATGATCTTTGTGGGTGAGATTTTACTGGAGAAAACCCTGGTAGGCCTAGGAGGCGTGGTTTTTATTTTTCTGTTATTCTCAGTGATAAAATCCGCTGTAGTGCTGAAATCTCAAAGTGCGCTCCTTAAGTCTAGTAGGTCTCAGATGGAATCTGCTTTACCACAGGTAAAGGAACTTAAGAAAAAGAAGGAGGCCCTGGAAGGGTTAACAGATTTCCTGGGGCAGGAGTTAAATCAGCAAACTTTATATCTGAAAGCCTTATCTGCAATCTCAGAGAATAAATCACCTAATCTTGTGATCGAGCAGTTTGAAGCAAAGGTAAGGCAGGGAGTGATTGAGGTGTTTCTTTCCGGGAGAGCAGGTAATTATGAGGAGATTAATCAGTTTTTAAGTAAGCTTAAAAATAATCAGAGTTTCAGGGAAGTGAAGATGCTTTCTTCGGAATTACCAAGCCGCGAAGCAGCAGTAGAAGCGGTTGATTTTCAATTATCTTTTAAGGCCGAATGATGATCTTAAAGGTTTCTGAAAAAACTAAACTGATTACAGGGGGTTGGCTTTTAGCATGCATCCTCCTTCTGGTAATAGCTTCAGTTTTGAAGGGGAGGATAAATTTCGTAAAAAGAGAAAACCAGGAGAACCGTTCTTTATTAGACGAGGCCTTACCTGATTTTAACGATCAGAGCCCGCAAAAATTAGCTCAAGATATAAAGAATTTAAAATTAAACATTTTAAGCCAGGAGTGCTTATACAGCAGGCAGGATTCATGGCTTAAAGAGGGTTATGATCCGGGCATATTATTTGCCGAAGACTTAAGCATCATCAACCAATATTTAAAACAGAAAGCCCAGAATAAAAATACGGAATTTGCCGACATAGAGTTTCTACAAAAAATGCCTTCAGAGCAGGAGGCAGTTTATCTTCTAAGTCAACTCCACGGTTTAAAAGAGATCCTTAATTTGGGTATAGAACTGGGCGTAAATTTTGAAGTGATCAAGCCTCAGCCAATCCAGGAGCTAGAGGATGATAAAGGCATTAGGGTAGCAAAGACTTATCTTGAGTTGAGCTGCCCGAAAGAAACGCTGATTGAATTTTTGATACAGATGAATTATCTTGTCCCAAGGGCGTATTTGGAATTCTTGAGTATAAAGTCGCAAGGTGAGGTTTTTGATTTAGTTTTCTCATTTAAAAATATTATTTTAACACTGGATTGGGCTAAGGATGATCTAGGAGAGGAAGCGGCAATTAAATCCCCTGATTCATTGCTTGGGGCAGGGCAGGGTTATATTTCTGTTTTAAGGGGCAGGAACCCGTTTCATTTAGAAACTCCCAAGATAATCAGCGCTACCGAGGTTAAAGAAGAAGTAAGGCTTGCTCCTCGATTTCTTTATAAAGGGACGGCTGTTTCAAAAGAGAAAGAGATTGTAGTAATCCAGGATACTATGAGTGAAGAGACGGTTTTTATCGGACTTAACGGTAGTTATGGCGATTTTAAGTTAAAGGAGTTTTCCGATCAGACGGCTGTGTTTGAGAACGTCAAGGATAACAGTACAATCATCATAAAAAAGGAAGAGTGAAAATGAAAAAAGAAAAATTATTTCCGAGAGTGCTGATTGTAGCAATCGCTTCAATGGTTTTGTTATTCGGTAGCTTGGCAGCAGAGTCAGACACCTCTGAGAAGATCAACGCTGATATTGACTCATTATATAAAGACTCCCTGAGTTATTATTCCAGTATTCAGTATGAAAATGCCATGGAGGGTTTAGAATTAATCCTGGCGATACTCGATACTTATCCCGATATTGAAAAGTGGCGGGTAAGTAAGAAGATCGGCCCTTCCAGAGAGGATGTTGTAAGCCTGGTTGAGAAGATCAATAAAGAGATGAAAGTAGATTTGACTAAGCGAAAGTTAGAAGTAGTTGATATCGCTAAGGAGCGGGTGAGTACGGATCGTGAGATCGTCAATAGGATAAAGCGCCTCTGGAGTAATTCGCGTAAACTCTATGGCCAGGGATTATATGAAGATGCGATAGAAAATTTTGAAGAGATCGTAGAATTAGAAAAGGGCTCCAGGCTACGATATACATTCCAGGCAAAGGATTATATTGCTCAGGCAAAGGAGAAGTTACTCCAAGCAAAGGAGGAGGATTTATCAAAAGAAGTTGAGATTAAAGAGAAGGATATGATTGAAGAAGTGCTTAAACAACAGATACCTCCTTATGTAGAACCTCCTTTGCATGTAGAGGAGCAGGAGGTGACTTCTTTGGTAAGGCCTCCTGAGATCAGAAAGAAACTCAAGGCGACCAAGGTAACTATGGACTTTGATAAAGTAGGGTTAAAATCAGTAATGTCATTCCTTGCTAATGAATCAGGCGTTAATTTTGTCGCCTCTAGCAGGGTTCTGGAACTGAAACCCGTGGTAAGTACCAGCCTTAAAGACACCAGTATTGAGGAGGCGATAAAATTTATCATCAAAAGCTTGAATTTAGTCTATAGGATTGATAAAGAAGTTGTCTGGATTGCGCATCCGGATGAGATAGCAAATGAGCCGATGGAGACCAAAGTTTATTATCTGAATAAAGGCGGAGGGCTATTTACGGAGTTCAGTCCGATTACCGGCGGTTCCGCTGACACGGGACTTGGAGGAAGCTCTGCTTCGATTACCAAGATAACTACAATAGAAGATACCTTAAAGGAGATAGTTCCCTGGCCTGATGATGCCAAACTGACCTATGATAAGCGCCTTAACGCCCTGATCGTACGCAATACTCCCCAAAACCTTCAGATGCTTGAAGACATTCTTTATACTTTAGATATCGTGCCTTGTCAGGTGCTTATCGAAGCCCGCTTTATCGAAGTGGATATCACTGATACCAAGGAATTGGGCCTGGAGTGGAATCTCAATAGTGATTCGCCTTTTTCGAAGAAAGACGGAACCATGGAGCAGGGAATTCCTGCGGATAGCGGAATTGATTTTTCATCCTTTACCAGGGCAGCCGAGGGATTAAACCTTACTTATCAGGGAGTATTAACTAAGCCTCAGTTCCAGATAGTATTACATGCACTGAGTGAGAAGAAAAAAATAAAGACCTTATCCAGCCCGCGCATCACTACGATGAATAACCAGCTGGCAACGATTAAGGTGGTGGATGAATGGATTTATCCGACACGCTATGAATATGAGATCGTGCAATCTGACTTAAACGGGGATGGGGATTTTAGCGATGCAGGCGAGACATCCTATAAGAACGTACCTAAAGATTTTCTCCGCCGTGACGTGGGCATACTTTTAAAGGTAATCCCGGCGGTAGGTGCTGACAAGAAGACGATAAATCTTTCTCTTATCCCCGAAGTAAGCGAGGCAAGCGCGGATGCATTTGAATATGCCGGAGACGTATCATTGCCTAAGTTTACCTCGCGTAATCTTTCTACCACCGTAGTAGTAGATAGCGGAGATACGGTGGTATTAGGAGGCCTGATTAAAGAAAGCCGCACCAATACGGTGACCAAGGTTCCCCTGTTAGGGGATCTTCCTTTTATCGGGAAATTATTTAGAAAAGATGCGGATAGTATCCAGAGAAAGAACCTTTTGATTTTCGTTACCGCCAAAGTCTTGACATCTTCCGGCGAAGAAGTGGTAATAAACCAATAATAAGTAGAGGAAGAGATGGAACAGATAGGTTTAGAAGAGAGCCTGTTAAAAGCAGGGATAATAAACTCAGAGCAGCTTGAGTCGATAAAACTTGAGAAGGAGCGCAGTTCTGCTTCTATCGTCGGGGCAATCCGGCGTCTTAATATTGTCGCTGAAGATATTCTGATTGATTTCCTCGCCCAAAAACTGCATCTGCCAAAATACAGCTTAAAGGATTTTACTCCTACAGAAGAAATGATCACTATTTTACCTACTGATTTGGTTTGGAAGAAGAAAGTCATCCCTCTCTTTAAAACTAATACCGAGTTAGCTGTAGGGGTTCTGGATCCATTTGACTTCAGCCTTTTCGAGGAGTTACGTTTGCGCACCGACCTTTTTATCAAGCCGCATTTAGTTAAAGACGAAGAATTGACCCAGGTTTTGGGGAATTCTTTTGATAGGAGGAAGAGGCCGAGGCCTTTATCTGCCCCTAAGATGCAAAAGGCAGACAAGAAGATAATAGAAGAGGGCAGTAAGCCATCGGTTATGGAGGCAGTGAATCTTCTACTGAACCAGGCAGTAAAATTCGGGGCTTCTGATATTCATATCGAACCTCAGCAGGAGAAGATGCGCCTGAGGCTGAGAATCGACGGCGTACTTAAAGAGATCGCTCCTGCGGAGGCAGCGATGTATAACGCCTTTGTTTCGCGCATTAAAATCATGGCTAATCTGGATATTGCCGAGAAACGACAGCCTCAAGACGGAAGATTTAATATTGATATTGAAGACGGCTCCCTGGATGTCAGGGTATCGGTAATTCCTACCAGTCAGGGAGAAAGTCTGGTGCTTAGGTTATTGAGGCAGAGCAAGCGGCTATTAACCCTGAATGAATTAGGGATGTCAGAAGAAAAACTCAAGATTTACTCCCGGCTGATTCGCCGTCCTTCGGGAATTATTCTGGTTACCGGGCCCACAGGCAGTGGAAAGACCACTACGCTTTATGCTTCGTTATCTACGCTGCAGAGTGCCGAAAAGAATATTATTACTATCGAAGATCCGGTGGAATATAATCTGGATTTTTGCCGGCAGATTCAGGTGAACCCTAAAGTAAATCTTTACTTTGCTACAGGCTTAAGGTCTATTTTAAGGCATGATCCGGATATCATCATGGTCGGCGAGATACGCGATTTAGAGACAGCTACGATTGCCATACAATCCGCTCTCACCGGGCATCTGGTATTTTCGACTTTGCATACTAACGATGCTGCTTCAGCTATTACCCGTCTGGTAGATATGGGGATAGAACCTTTTTTGATCGCCTCCTGTCTTAACGGCGTAGTAGCGCAGAGGCTGGTGCGATTATTGTGTGAAAAATGTAAAAAAAAGGTCAAGGGGATCTTTCCTTATTCTCCCCATCCGAAGGAAAATATTGAGATTTATGATGCCTGCGGCTGTCAGGAATGTTTTAATACCGGATATTCCGGCCGTATCGGAATCTTCGAGATTATGGAGATGGATTCTGAGATTGGGCGCTTGGCTGTAGAGAAAGCCAGCTCTGATCGGATTACTGAAGAGTGCCGTTCTAAAGGGATGAAGTTTCTTATCGATGATGGTTGGGAGAAGATCCTGAAGGAAAGAGTAGCTCCCAAAGAATTGATGCGGGTGTTAGGTACCTGATAAGCGGATGCTGGCAAAAAAAGAGACTTATCTTTTACTAGTAGGTTTATGTATTTTAGTCTATGCTAATTCTTTCAATAATCAGTTTGTCTCCGATGATCTTCCCGCAGTTATTAATAATCCTTACATATCTAACCCCCTAAAATGGCTACTGCGTCCGCATGACCTATTCCACAGCTTATGCTATTTAGCAGGTAAGTTTAATCCCTTTTTATATCATTTAGTAAATATTATCTTCCATGCGCTAAATTCAATTCTGGTTTATCAGTTATTAAAACTTTTTTTTAAAAACCCCGCCAGTATTCTCGGTGCCTGTTTATTTGCCGTTCATCCGATTCACACCGAAGCTGTAACCTGGATATCAGGAAGGCTCTATACAATTACGGGCTCTGTGATTTTAATTTGTTTCCACCTCTACTATAAAGCTACACAAAATTTGCAAGTTCATAAGAAACTGAATCTTAAATACTTCCTTGCTTGCCTACTCGTTTATTCTTATTACATCATTCATCATTTCCCGTTTTTCTTTGCCTTTCCGTTGTTCTTAATATTATTTGATTTTACTTTTTCTAGATTACGCAAGTCCTGGAAGTGGACGTTACCTTTCCTTGGCATATTAGTTTTGAGACTGATCTTCGCTCAGGGCATCATTACCGGCAGGGTTCTGGGAGTTGCCAAAGGCATGGGAGGGCCTCTTAATTTAACCAACCCAATTTTTAATTTTGCCTATTCATTATTTTCCCATCTAGGGTTATTACTCTGGCCGGCCAAATTAACTATTTATCATGAGCCGCCGATAATCTCGCTCTTTGCGTTAAGGGTAGAGTTGATTCTTCTGATAATCTTAGCTTTCAGCCTTCCTTATATCTTTCGAAAATCAAAAGAAATATTCTTTGCCATTGGTATCTTTATTTTATTTCTTATTCCAACCTACAGTCCGGTAATGGTCAGCTGGCTGGTTGCTGAGAGATATGTATACTTTTCCTCTGTAGCATTAAGTATAGTTTTGGCTTTTAGCTATGAGAGGTTCATTGAAGATAAGAAAAAGTATAACAGGCTTGGTTTGGCACTGATTTTATTCATTATTGCAGCTTATGCAATCCGGACAGTTGCCAGGAATGAAGATTGGAAGGATCGCGCCACCCTTTGGCGTTCAACCGCAAGAGTCTCCTGTAACAGCCCGCGCGCGCACAATAATATGGGGGATATTTACGGGCAAGAGGGGAATATAGCAGGCGCAATCAGTGCTTTCAAGAGGGCGATTGAATTAAAACCGGATTACGCGGATGCCTATCATAATTTAGCCAATACCTATCATAAGATCGGCAGGTTCGATGAATCGATAAAGTTCTATAAGAAGTCCCTCGAGTACAATCCGGAGTTATTCGAGTCATATCTGAACCTAGGTGTAATTTACCTGAATCAGAAAGAATTTAAATTAGCGACCGAATACTTTAAGAAAGCCTTAGAAATCAAACCGGAAGATATAAACGCTAAAATAGGACTTAATCTTGCATTGCAGAACAAGCAAAAATAAAGCATTTACTTTACTTGAGGTCCTGATTGCCTTTGCGATTTTTTTGGTGGTCATAGGGATAGTCCTGGTCTCTGTGGTCCAGACCACGCGCTCCCTTCACCGAGGACAGCAGATCTCTGACAGGCAGACAAAGCAGAAATTATGCCTTTTCCATATGTGTAAGGATATCTCCTGTATCCTGAAGATGCCACAATCTCCTGAATCCCAGGTTTTTAAAGCCAAAGAGCAAGAACTTTTTTTTGTCTTTACAAAGGAGACAAACGTTGCAGAGTCGAAATATATCTGTAATCTGGAAGATAAAGTCCTCGAGCACTATTACGAGGAACCAACGGATTACAATCAGGACACCAATCAGAAGCAGGAGGTTTGCCTTGATAATTTAGTTGATTGCAGGTTTAGTTATAGCGACGGCTCAACCTGGGAGGCAGATTGGAGCGGGAAGCACAGTGAATTGCCCAGGACGATAAAGTTAATCTTTAAGCATTCCGATGACCCTGAGCCAAAGGAAGTATTGGTAAACATACCGGTGAGTCAATGAGTAGAAAACTCGCAATATTTCTTATTCTAGTCTTATTCTCTGTAAATAATCTTTATAGCGCTGAGACAGCGGGCCTTACTTATTTAATCGACCTGGCAACTTTGCTCTCAGGCGGCAGTGCTGTTTCTTCTACACTATATGAAATAAATTATTCTTCGGTAGGTGACGGCGCGGGCTCTGTGAGTGAACTAACAAGCACTGAATTCAGCATGCATGCCGGACAGATTGCTCTAATTAGCCTTGATGAAGAGGAGCCGCAATTGCGTTGGATAATTTCCAACCTGAAGGCAAGAGAAAGGGTCCTCGGGCCGGTTATCCCTGAATCAACCTGGCAGAATGATGATGATCCTTATTTTTATTGGGATGTATTGACTGCGCCCGCAAGCATTATTAAAGGCTTCTCAATTTCTTTAGATGAACTGCCTGATTTAACTATAGATACAAAAATTGCCAGCTATGAATTTGCTCTGGATTCCATACCTTCCGGTAAGCACACTTTTTATGTTCTGCCTTTACTTAGTGAAACCGTAGCAGATGAAGATAGCATGCTTAATTTTGAGATTTGGGTGGACCTTGAGCCGCCGGTGATAAGCCAGATAAGTCCCTCTTCAGGAGCGTATGTATTCGATCCTAATACTGCGATAAGCTGTAATATCACTGATAAGGATTCCGGCTTTGATTTTGATTCAACTACCTTTAGATTAAATGACAAAAGTATAGAGTTTGAACGCGACCCCGAGACTCAACTTCTGCAGTTTATACCTAAGGAAGCTTTATCTGAAGGAAAACATACGGTGATGGTTGAAGCCCTAGATTTAGCGGGTAATAAGATTACTAAAGCCTGGCAGTTTATTATTGATACAAAGCCGCCGCAAGGAGAAGTTTTGATTAACGCAGGAGAGGAGATAACTTTTTCTGCTCGAGTTTCTATTATGATTAAAGCAACTGATACAGTCTCTGGGATAAAAAGTATCTATATATCCAATGACGGAATTTTCGATAGCGAATTAAAGAATCCTATTCCCTATACGCCGGTGATTTATAACTGGATAGTTAAGGATCCGGAAGTTGACGGTACAAAAACTGTTTTCGTAAAATTCCAGGATTCAGCAGGCAATCTATCCGCCGAATATAAGGACGAGATAATTTTGAAACTGATGACCCCGGATACAAGGATAGTCTCCGGCCCGATAAGTACTACTGCTGCGACTGAAGCAAATTTTGTCTTTGAAGCAACCAAAGCGGAATGTAAATTCAGCTATAAGCTGGATGGCCGGGAGTGGTCAGGGTGGTCTGCTGCGGCTGAAGTAAACTTCACTGAATTAAGTGAAGGGAATCATTATTTCTACGTAAAGAGCGGTTATGACCTAAACGGAGATAACGAGATTTCTCTGGATGAAGAAGACTCTACACCCGCAACCTGGGTCTGGGCAGTGAAATCAGAGGAATATTTTGAGCAACTCCGTGAACGGATTTTGTTCTGGAAAAGGTAAATAAATGCCGAACTTATTAATCAGAATATTAACTAAAAAGCAGGAGGAGAAAATGTTTAGAAAAAGACTATTTAGGGAAAAATCAGGTTTAATTTCAGTAGTATTCTTATTAATCGCAATGCTCTTTTTCTGGGATACTGTGTTTGCAGAACTACCCAGGCAGACTTTCTTCCAGGCGCGGCTGCGTTTAAAAAACGGTGGATTTATTGTCGAGCCCCAGAATCTCACCTTTAGATTATATGAAACTTCCAGCGGAGGCTCGAGTATCTGGTCAGAGACGCAAGAGATTACGCCCGATTCTACAGGAGTTATCTCTTGTTACCTAGGGAGTTCTGCGGCTTTCCCCGGCACGATAGATTTTAACCAGGTTCTCTATCTTTCAATTCAGGTTGGTTCAGATGTAGAGATGTCTCCGCGTATTAAGATAGCCCCGCAGACAAGCGCATTAAATGCAAGCCGTCTTGACGGCCTTATTAGCGGACAACTCCTACGTTCGGACGTTGATGATATTACCACAGGATCGCTTACTTTTTCCGGAGTAACTCAGGATATTACTACAGGGACAAATGAGCACCTGAGCTTGTATCCTAACGGTACGGGAAACGTGGGCATCGGTACCACTAGCCCTAGTTTATTTAAGCTCGAAGTAGCCGGTAGCGTCGGTCCTACGGATGATTTTACCTATAACCTTGGTTCAAGTACTTACCGTTGGAACAACATCTATGCAAATAATATTTCCGGCACTATTACTCCTATTGGATTTGATTCAGGCGGGATGATATTTGGTGGAACTGGAGGAATGTTAGTACAGGATACTGCGAATATATTCTGGAATAACACAACTAATAGATTAGGTATCGGAACAAGCAGCCCAGGAACAATCCTGGATGTAATTGGTACAATTCGTAGTAATTCACAACTTATCTCAACTGTTAGTATGGGAACAGCTCCGTTAGCCGTTTCCTCTGGAACTCTAGTCAGTAATCTTAATGCAGATATGTTGGATGGTTTTCATAGCGGTGATTTTCTGCCGACGGGAACAGATAATTGGGTGGATGAAACCGGAGATACTATGGCCGGAACACTTACCTTCTCCGGGGTAACTACCGATATTACAACCGCCGGTAATGAAGATTTAACTTTGATTCCGGGCGGAGCAGGTAATGTGGGGGTTGGTACAACTTCACCGGCAGAAAAGTTAGATGTTGCAGGTATAACCAGAACTCAGGCTCTGGAAGTTATCGGATCAACTTCAACCCAAAACTTGGATGTCGCAGGTACAGCTACAACCCAAAATTTAACAATCGGTACGTTATCAGGGGCACTAAAGGCCACATCAGGAGTGGTTTCAGGTCCTGCGACTACTGATGATGTCACCGAAGGTTTAAACCTTTACTTTACAACCGAGCGGGCAAGGTATGCAATTACTGCTTCTTCTCCTTTGGTCTACAGTCCATTGACAGGACTAATTGATTTAGACACCATCAAAGAGACTAGATGGGATGGTGCCTATACTCATTCTCAGGCTACCTCTAATGTACATGGTTTAATTTTTACAGGAGAGGGTGAGGGTGGCGGATTAGATGCAGATTATCTTGATGGGTTAGATTCCATTGATTTCATGTCAGTAAGCGCAGATGAGTGGGTCAATGAAACCGGTGATGTGATGAGCGGCCCCTTAGTTTTCTCCGGTACTACCGTGGATATAATAACTTCAGGTAATGAGAACTTAGTGTTTTTAACTCCCGGCACAACAGGTAGAGTCGGTATCGGTTCATCCTTTCCTCTCGGTAAATTAACTATAAGAGGTGCAGGAACCGGGACAGGCTACGCTTTAGAAATTATGGATAATGCGCTTACAGATAAAGTAGTAGTTTTAGATAACGGTAATGTAGGCATTGGAATAATCCCCCCTACCGAGGCTTTGGATATCAACGGAAGAATAAAATTGGCCCAGGTAAGCGCACCTTCAGTCACCACAGACAAACTATACAATGATAGTGGGAACCTTTATTGGAACGCAGCGCGACTAAATAGCCCGGGTGGGATCCTCCCAATTGGCTCTTCGGGGCAGACCTTAAGGCATGATGGAGGTAGTTGGGCGTCTTCTAGTTTGCTTTACAATGATAGTACCGGAATCGGAATCGGCACTACTGCACCGGCTGCTAAACTGGAAATAAAAGGCGCAGGTACTGGTACAACCTTTGCCTTAAAGATACAGGATAGTGAAGAAGTTGATAAACTAGCGATTTTAGATAACGGTAATGTCGGTATCGCTACAACAGCTCCGGGATATAAATTAGATGTTGCAGGTACTTTCTCTGCAGATTCAGTTAATGTAAATAGCGCCTATACATTACCTGCTGCTGACGGGACAATTAATTATATCTTAAAGACCAATGGCGCCGGAACCGTCAGCTGGGCAGAGGATGATGATACAGTGACCGCTGCCGCCGGTGACGACGGCCAGGTTCAATATAATAACAGCGATACTTTCGCCGGGGCAACTAGTCTCTATTATAATGATAGCACAAACAGGCTCGGAATCGGCACTACTGCACCGGCTGCTAAACTGGAAATAAAAGGCGCAGGCACCGGTACAACCTTTGCCTTAAAGATACAAGATAGTGAAGAAGCAGACAAGCTAGCGATTTTAGATAACGGTAATGTCGGTATCGCTACAACAGCTCCGGGATATAAATTAGATGTTGCAGGTACTTTCTCTGCAGATTCAGTTAATGTAAATAGCGCCTATACATTACCTGCTGCTGACGGAACAATTGATTATATCTTAAAGACCAATGGTGCCGGAACCGTCAGCTGGGCAGAGGATGATGATACAGTTACTAATCCTAACGGTGAAGACGGAGCAGTGCAGTATAATAACGGCGGTAGTACTTTTGGCGGCAGCGCAAATCTTCTATTTTTGAATGATACTTCCGGCAACGTCGGAATCGGCACATCACTACCTAATGATGATTTGCATATTTACCGTACTGCACAGGAGACATCTATATCGATTGATGGCCAGGTTGATCAAGACCAATCATTGTATTTTGGTTACCCTGCCAGTAGTGTAACATTCGGTATTGTCCGTCCGGCTGCCTCTGATGATTTAAGGATTTGGCATACTACAGGCGGAGACCTGGTTACATTTGATGATGGCGGTGATGTAGGCATAGGAAAAACTAATCCTGCTACTAAGCTCGATGTAAATGGCGTAATTACTGCTACCGGAGGGATTTCGACTAACTGGAATACTGCTTATACAAACCGGGTGGACAATTGGACTTCTCCGTTAGCATTCTCTTCTAATACAGTTAGCTTAGCCGGCCTCTCTGGTTTAGGAACAGGTAATTATCTTTTAGGTGCTAACGCCGGTGCTACGGGTTGGGAGTATAAACAGCTGTTAGGAACAACTAACCGGATAACAGTTTCTCATGGAGTCGGTTCTGTTACCTTAAATACTCCTCAAGATATACATACTGGAGCATCGCCGACATTTGCAGGACTCAACACTACAGGAATTGTCCGTGCAGATGGCGGTTTTCAGGTCGATGGGTTTCAGGTGCTTTCAGCAGATGGATATGAACTTGATTTAACCCGTGGCGATACTTCAAAAATTCATAGCCTTGGTACTCTTAGTTTCGATTGGACAGCCGGATCATACGACACCCCTGATAATCATGGGATAACTTCTAAAAGCGAGGCAGGGGCTTTTTCAGACAGCCTTAGAATCAATAGCTATGGGGATATCATTAATACCATTGATTCAAATGCCAATAGTACATCATATTTTAAAGTTCAAAAAGAAAGTACTGGCAATGGAACAGATTTATTTACTGTTGATGAAACAGGATTGACATATATTTTGGGTAACGTAGGCATCGGCACTGTATCGCCAAACGCTAAGCTACACGTTGCTGGCGGCGCAGGTGTTGATGGCCTTATTTCTGCAACAAGTAACCTTAACAGTTATAATCTCACTCGATACACGCCTGCAAATAATTTTGCTTATGGGGTTAATATGAGTATTGTTGCCGGATCAACCAATGGTACCCATACCGCTGATGGCAAATTTGTTTTTAATAGTACTCAGAATACTTGGTTAGGTGGATTTGTAAGCGATACTTCTTATGCGCGCGTTGGAGAGAGAGCATTAGAGTGGGTTGTAGATACATCCAATGCAGGAGTGTCTACTGCCCAGGCAGATCATTTGATGATTGGTTTTGGGGATAGTTCCTTAGCAGCTAATAACTATTCACATCTTCCGCACGCAATATATTTTAATAAGCCAGTTAGCGGTGCTTATAACCTAGCGGTGTATGAAGATGGTACAAGTAGAGTTTCGATGGTCAGTCTTACCTGGGGCGATGTAATTCATTGCCGCATAGTTCTTAAGTCAACTGGCGCTGATTACTACTATAAGATTAATAATGGTGATTGGCAGTTTGGGTATGAAGGAACCTACTCATCAGAGACCCCTCTTTACCCATCTGTTGCACCTTACGCCGGCAGATGGACAGTGCATTCTTTACATGTATATGATGGTGACAGGACGATTGATTTTGATAACGGTAACGTCGGTATCGGCACCACTAACCCTGGGACAAAACTCGACGTCAACGGCGTGATCACTGCCACAGGCGGCACCTCAACTGACTGGAATAGCGCCTCTTCAAGCTCCCACACCCGCGGCCACACTATGGCTAATACTTTA
>JBDRLC010000065.1:0-7324 GCA_043813305.1 Candidatus Omnitrophota bacterium
GGCCTGCGGTTCGATCGTCAACATAGTAAATCACAAAAAACTTAATCACCGTATAAAAGTAAAAAAAGGCGTTTTAAAAGACGACTGCGCAGTTATTCTAAAGCAATTCTTTCGGAAAAAAAGGAAGTAGTTTTGGAGAGGTGGCTGAGTGGTCGAAAGCAGTTCACTGCTAATGAATTGACCTGGGAAACTGGGTCCCTGGGTTCAAATCCCAGCCTCTCCGCCAGTTAAGAAATGGGGCGTCTTTGAAGAAGAGACGGAAGGTACCTTCCGTCGGAAAATTCAAGCGGCGCTCTTTTAAAATAAAGTTCGAACCAATCTTTTCCAGAAATTCTTTCTGGGATTCTAAATTTCCTTCTTTTACGGCGTATTCCGCTCTGTGTAATAGAGTTACGAAATCTCTTGCCGGTTCGAACCAAGAGTTACTCCCAGCAGCAAAATCCCGCGCAGATTCCTGTAATTTCTTCTTTTCGTTGATAAAAGCTTCCTTTTTAGCTTGATATTCTTCAAGCGTCAAAGCGCCCTCAAGGTAAACATCAATAAGTTTACTAATCTTAGTATCAATCTCTTTAACCTTAATTTCAAGATTTTGCTGCTGGGATTGCGTAGATAGGAGAGAGGAGTTGCGGTCTCGCTCAAGCTCTTCAATAATTCTCTTCGTCCATTCGTCAGACAAAGAAACTTTTTGAATAAAAGATTTGATTTGCGCGGCAAGCGCTTCTTCGCGGACATATTTTTGCTTACAATTCGTTAATCGCTTAGTGCAGCGGTAATAAATATGGCCTTTCTGTAATTCTGCGGTTATTGAGCGTCCGCACTCGCCGCAGTGCATCAAACCCCTAAGAATAAATCTCTCTTTTTGCGGCTCCTTATGCTTGCCGCGTAAGCGCATAACTTCCTGGCATCTATCAAAAAGTTTCTTTGTGATAATTGGCTCATGTGTACCCTCATACATTTCGCCTTTGTAGCGGAATACACCGTAATAAAGAGGGTTTTTGAGCATTGTTTGATACTGGCTTATGCTTAAAGATTTATCTTTTCTTCCTGCCATGCCGAGAGGGTTTATTTTGTTTCGTATCTCTTCAAGCGCATAATTGCCAGAAGAGTAAAGCTCAAAAACCCTCTTTATGAAAGGAGCTTTGCCCTCATCAATTATAATCGTGCGAGTCTTGCGGTCGTTGAGGTAGCCGATGGGCGCCCACTGCGGCCAGATGCCCTTACTTAACTTTAACCTTATGCCTCTGCGGATATTCTCTGAAAGCGCGTCTATATAGTATTTGCTCTGGCCGAAGACAATGGAAAGCATAAACTTGCCTTGAGCGTTGTTATCAAAGCGAAGAGTGGGAAATCGCAAGTCCTTAATAACCTTTTGATCAACGAGGTAGATTATCCGGCCGCCGTCAACGGAGTTTCTCGCTAATCTATCGGGATGCCAGGCAAGTATACCGTCCGCAAGTCCACGCTCAATATCTCTAATCATATCGTTGAACAGTGGGCGCCCAGGCTTCTTGGCGGTTTTGGCTTCAACGATCTCCTTAACAACAAGAATATTCTCGCGTTCAGCGTATTCTCTTAGCTCTTTAAGCTGTGCTTCAATAGAGAGGACTTGTCTATCTTCGTCATCTGTGGACTTGCGGGCATAGATAAAGTATCTCATAGGGCAAAGCTCCTTTCATTGAGAAGGAAATTTAGAATCAGTGGTTTTCATTTTGGGCCTTAATTACCCAAAATAAAAACCACAAAAGATTGGTGAAGAACTTTGTTTTAAAAGAGCGCCGCTTGAATTTTCCGACGGAAGGTACCTTCCGTCTCTTCCTCAAAGATGCCCCATTTCTTAATTGGCGGTGGGGGTGGGATTCGAACCCACGATACCTTACGGTACACCTGTTTTCAAGACAGGCCGATTATAGCCACTTTCGTACCCCACCAAACATCTAATCAAAGAAAGAGCTGCCTAAAAACCAGGTAAAATATATTTTTTGCTATCCCCACGGTATTACTGAAGAAATTTAAAAAAGCAAACTGTCTAAATACAAAGTTTAAACAAACAGACAGAAATGTAAGGTTGACTAAATATATAAAAGAAAGACCAAAAATATAATTCGCCTTTAAAAAATCCCCCTGCTTAGACTTTACTGACTTAGCGCTAAAAACAAGATGTAGAGTTAAACTAAAACCGAATAAAAAGAGAAATACGCTTATTAGCCTATCTGATGGAAATATAAATGAGGCTAGTAAATATACGAGAAATATAATAATTGCATAGATTGGTAATAAATACGGGGCTACCTTTATCAGTGGAGAAAAAAAACTAAAAACTAACTGAAGCAAGCGGAATCCCCGACGATAAATAATTACCGGCTCAGAAACAAAAAGATATATAATCACGAAACTTATTACACCACCCCAGAAATATCCCCTCAGCGGCTTTGCAATCAGTGCGAATTCATTTATAAAAGCAATAGTACCGGAATAGACAAACGGTAAGAGAAATATACCTAAAATAAATTTTATGATCCCGAACGCCTTACCTCCGGAACTCCCGGACTTTTGCGGCGGAAGACTTTCTAAATCTTTAAGCGATTCTTTCGTTTTCATCGATCCTGCGATTTAGGCTTATGATCGACGGTGAGCGTAGTCGCACCGTCGAGATACGGCCTTAAAACTTTAGGTATAGTTATTGAGCCGTCCTTCTGCTGATAATTTTCTAGTATCGCTACAAAGGTACGCGCCAAAGCGACTCCCGAGCCATTTAATGTATGCAGGAAATCTACCTTTTTCGTATCTTTCCTTCTGAATCTTATGTTCGCCCGATGCGCCTGAAAGCTCTCAAAATTACTGCAGCTTGAAACCTCAAGCCACTTATCTACTCCAGGTGCATAGGCTTCTAAATCATAGCATTTAGAAGCAGCAAAACTTAAATCCTCGCTGGACAACACCGCAACCCGATAGGGAAGTTCCAATAATTGTAAAACCTTTTCGGCATCAGTAACCAGTTTTTCCAATTCATCGTAGGAGCTCTTGGGCTTTACAAATTTAACCATCTCCACCTTATCAAACTGATGTACTCTAATTAGCCCTTTTGTATCCTTTCCGTAAGAACCGGCCTCTCTTCTAAAACAGGCTGTATAAGCAGTATAATAAATTGGCAAATCATCCTCGTTTAATACTTCATCCCGGAATATATTAGTCAGCGGCACTTCTGCAGTAGGAATTAAAAATAAATCCTCATCCTTGAGACGATACATATCTTCTTCCATCTTGGGAAGTTGGCCCGTACCAATCATTGACTGACGGTTAACTAAAAATGGCGGAAAGACCTCTGCATAACCGTGTTTCTTGGTATGTAAATCTAACATAAAGTTAATCAATGCCCGCTCTAATCTTGCCCCCCAGCCTTTATAAAGAATAAAGTTTGAGCTACTAATTTTAGTCGCCCGGTTGAAATCAATGATGTCTAAATGCTGGCTAAGCTCTACGTGGCTAAGCGGCTTAAAATCAAATTCGCGTAATTCACCCCATGAACGCACGTTCTGTTTTTTCGTTGCATCGCCTATAGGAATACTTGAATGATGAACGTTGGGAATATTTAATAGAAGTTCATTTAATTCACCGCTGAATTCCTTTAACTGGCCCTCTAACTTATTAATCTTCTCTGAAATCGTCTTCATCGAAGCGATCTTATCCTTAGCGTCTTTCTTTTCTTTCAGCAGGCCGCTGATTTCATCGTTTGCTTTATTCCTCTCTGCACGTAAAGTTTCCATCTCACCTAAAGACTTACGACGGGAATCGTCGATTTTTATCAAACTATCCAAATCAATTTTTGATCCCCGGTTCTTCAAAGATTTCTTTACTAAATCTAAATTCTCCCGAATAAATTTTATATCTAGCATTTTTCTAACCTTTTATAACGCCGAGCGGTCGCCCCTCCGCTGCGCTCGGGACTTCCTTTTTCTAACCTTTTATAACCCCCAGCGGTCGCATTCTGCAGACACGCTTAGAGATTCCTGCGTTATGTACCACATCTACCACTTCGTTAACATCCTTGTATGCTTCAGGCGCCTCTTCCACAATCGTTCCTCTTCCGGAAGCCTTTACCACTATTCCTTTAGCTTCTAGTCTCTTTAAGAGGTCGTCTAGCCTGATCGTCTTGATCGCTGCGCTCCGCGACATTACCCTGCCGGCGCCATGTGCTGTCGTGCCGAATGTCTCCTCCATCGCCTTTTGCGTGCCGACTAATAAATAGGAATTTCTTCCCATGTCCCCGGGGATGATCACGGGCTGGCCGGTTTCTTTATATCTAGGAGGTAAAGCCGGGTGGCCTGGCCCGAAAGCACGCGTAGCACCTTTACGATGAACGCAAAGTTTCTTCTCTATACCGCCTACTTTATGTTTCTCTATTTTGGCTATATTATGCGAAACATCATATATCAAAGACATCCCCATCTTCTGCCAGGACATACTAAAAACCTTCTCAAACACCCGACGGGTAAGCTGCATTAAACACTGCCTGTTCGCCCAGGCATAATTAGCAGCACATCTCATCGCGCCAAGATACGCTTTACCCTCAACGGAATCAACCGGCGCACAGGCCAGCTGACGGTCAGGAACATTAATCTTGTATTTTTCTAAACACCGAATCATGCTGCGTGTATAATCATCACAAACCTGATAACCTAATCCGCGTGAACCGGAATGAATCATCAGCGTAATCTGGCCTAAACTTAGGCCGAATTGATCACAGCAATCCCGGTCATATAACTGATCGATAACCTGTGCTTCTAAAAAATGATTGCCTGAACCCAGGGTGCCGGATTGCGCCTTCCCTCTTTCATAGGCGCGCTCTGAAACAGCCCCCGGATCTGCGCCCTGAATTGCGCCATTCTCCTCTGTACACTCTAAATCCTCTTCTGTTCCGAAACCCTTCTGCACTGCCCATCTTGACCCTTTGAGCAATATTTCTTTTTCTTCCCTGGCGCTGACTCGGATATCACCCTTTGAACCTAATCCAGAGGGGATATCTGAAAACAATGCATAAACTAAATCCTTGATTCTGTTTTTTACCTCTTCATACTGGAAATTCGTTTTTAGCATCCGCACGCCGCAGTTGATATCATACCCCACAAGTCCGGCGCCAACTACTCCGCCATTATCGATATCTGTTGCAGCTACACCTCCAATTGGCATACCATATCCCCAGTGAATATCCGGCATTGCCAAAGAGGCATTTACAATCCCCGGCAGGAATGCCACATTAGCAACCTGCTCTGCGGCCTTATCATGACGGATATCCTTTAATAATTTCTCATCAGCAATTATGATACCCGGAACCCGCATACCCGGCTTATATGCCTTAGGTATACACCAGTGAAAATTATCTATCTTTTCTATCGGCCCTTGCCACATATTAGACGTCAAAAATTACTTCCGCCTGCCAGCCGGATTGTTCCTCTTTTAATTGTAACTGATGATAAGTAGCTGCTTTTATTTCACTCTCTATCTTATAATTCTTTAAATCGCAGCCGACAACCTCGGCTTCGAGATTATTTTTATCTAAATTTTTAAAACTAATCTCGCAGAAAATTTTCTCTTTTACCGATGATAAAGAAAGAAGCTCGTTAAGCCAATTAATAAAAAGCTCTTCTAAATTGTCGGAATTAATTTTTATAAGAATTTTCTCTTTATCCGGAGATTTTGATTCTTTAAGCTTAGTTGCGATGAGGTCAAACATGGCAAGCGCTGAATTGCGAAATAATTCCTTTGAGTCTTTTCCTTTCACCCTGATGCCGATATCTGCGGTATGCTCGATGATTTCGTAACTCTTCACTTTATGCCTAAAACCTAGAAACTAACACCTAAAACCTAAAATTGAGCCGCCGAGGAATCGGACCTCGAACCTTGACCTTAAGAGGGTCCTGCTCTACCGATTGAGCTAGCGGCCCGCTAGATTAATTTCCGTCTGCGTAAATATACTTACCCGTTCCGTCGATCATGCCCTTTTGAAACTCACCTTCGTACCTATCTCCGTTTTTATAAATGTATACACCCTTGCCATGCATCCTGCCGTTTTGAAACTCACCTTCGTATTGATCTTGGTTAGCAAAGGTGTAAGTACCGCTGCCGTGCTGAAGGCCGTCTTTAAAATAGCCTTCATATTTATCCCCGGTTGTATAACTATAGGTACCCTTACCGTCAATCTCGCCGTTTCGGAATTCGCCTTTGTATTCATCGCCGTTGGCAAAAGTATAGATTCCGTCACCGTGCTGAAGACCGTCTTTAAAATCACCTTTATATTTATTCCCGTTCTTCCAGGTCAGCGTTCCCATTCCATCAAATACGCCGTTTTTAAAGGTGCCTTCGTAAACAGAAGTATCTGATAATGTTACCGTTGCAAATTCAGTCTTCTCTTCTTCCGCTCTAGAAGACCCGGAGGCTATCAATAAAAACGCTGTAATCAAGACTAATGTGCATCTGAACATTAGGCCCTCCTTTTACGCAATTATATATATTATAAGCACACTAATGCATTTATACTATTATACCCGATAGGCTTCAATAGTAAACTATTTTTTATAAAAGATGGGAGGCGATGCGTTAGAAGGAATGCAGGTTAAAAACCTTTAGGCAAATTATAGTCAGCATTACTAAGGCGATAATCACCTTGGCTATTATAGAACCAAGCCTTCCTAAGACTCCTCCTGCTCCAGCCTTAAGAGATTTAATCGTATTTTTATGGATACTCCACTCAACCAAGAAAGCTCCGAGAAAAATACCTAAGAATGTACCTAATATAAGGCCGACTCCCAAGATACCTGCCCCTAAAACTGCTCCGATAATCCCTCCGATAAGCGCGCCAACTACAGCTGCGTTTGAAGCACCGAATTTTTTAGCGCCGATTATAATAAAAACGTACTCCAGAACCTCTCCGCACAGATACAGCGTAAGAAGGATCACCAGGTTCTTTATGGTCAGAATACTGAAATCGGTCATTGCAGAATACAGCAACGAACCGATGATGATAATCAATGTCCCGAAAGTGGTAAAAAATATTGCCAAAAATCCAACCAGAATAGATATGGTTAAAATGACCAATGCTAATAGTTCCATCTTACCATTCCTCCCTCAATGGTGCGCCCGGGTGGACTCAAACCAGCACTAGCCAGTTCCGTCCCTCGTTTCATATAGATTTTACGGAATCCCGAGATAAATACTATATGTGCCTGGCAGGAGTTGAACCTGCAACATCTAGTTCCGAAGACTAGCGCTCTATCCAATTGAGCTACAGGCACATTATAATTCAAACTCGGGACGGAATCATCATGTC